>NZ_JBDGJH010000035.1:0-44252 GCF_057656995.1 Mycobacterium sp. Soil_C_30
ACAAACACCTCAACCACACCCACGACAAACCCCTCCAGGCAGTCGCCGCTTGACATAGGAGCAATGCTCGCTCGGCCGAAAGTGGAGCGATGGCATACGACGAGCATCTGGCCGATCGCGTCAGGGAGCTGCTCAGCCCGGAACGCGGCGTGCAGGAGAAGGCGATGTTCGGCGGGCTGGCGTTCCTGCTGGGCGGCAACATGGCCGTCGCCGTCAGCAGTAAAGGCGGGCTCATGGTGCGAATACCACCGCAGGACACCGAAACCCTGCTGACTCGGGCCCATGTGACGCCGATGGTGATGAGTGGCCGGGAAACTCGCGGTTGGCTGCGGGTGGCCGCTGAGGGTGTGCAGACCAAACGCCAGCTGCAGAGTTGGGTGAACCGCGGCGTCGACTACGCCAAGACGCTGCCGGCCAAGTAACCGTTTCCCGGATCGGGCACGGGGTACGCCGACCGTATGACCACACCGAAGGAGATCACGAAGGAGTTGCTGGACCGCGCGGGCACCACCTATGCCGAGGACGCGGGCATCACCCTGAAAGACACTCCGAAGCCACTGTTCCAGCTGCTGGCGCTGTGCATGCTGGCCAGCAAACCGATCGACGCCGACATCGCGGTCAAGGCCGCGCGCGAGCTGTTCGGCGCCGGGCTGCGCACCGCCGAGGCGGTCCGCGACGCCGACCGCAGGACCATGATCGACGCGTTCGGCCGGGCCGGTTACGCCCGTTATGACGAGAGCTCGGCCACGCGGCTGACGGAGATGGCGAAGCGGGTGCAGGACGAGTACGGCGATGATCTGCGCACGCTGGCCGACGCTGCCGGGCAGGATGTGAAGAAGGCGTCGAAGCTGCTGCAGGAGTTCAAAGGCATCGGCGCCACCGGCGCCGACATCTTCCTACGCGAAGTCCAGGCCGTGTGGCCGTGGGTGCGCCCGTACTTCGACGAACGGGCCCGGGCGACGGCCAGAGACCTCGGATTGCCCTCGGACGCCGCCGAACTCGGCCGGCTGGCACCAAGCAACACCGCGGAGCTGGCGGCCGCGCTGGTGCGGACCTCGCTGGCCAGTTGATCCGCATCGGCACGTCCGGCTGGTCCTACGACCACTGGGATGGAGTGCTCTACCCCCCGAAGCTGCCCACGGCGCGTCGCCTGGCCCGCTACACCGAGGTCTTCGACACCGTTGAACTCAATGCCAGCTTCTACCGCTGGCCCAAGGACGCCACCTTCGCCGGGTGGCGCGCACGTCTGCCCGAGGGCTTCACCATGACGGTCAAGGCGCACCGCGGTCTCACCCACTTCCGTCGGCTGGCCTCCCCCGAGCCATGGGTCGAACGTTTCGAACGCTGTTGGACGGCACTGGGCGATCGGCGCGAGATGCTGCTGGTTCAACTCCACCCCGAACTGGACCGCGATGATCAGCGTCTCGATCACTTCCTGACCGTGATGCCCGACTGGATTCCCGTCGCCGTGGAGTTCCGGCATCCGTCCTGGGACGACCCCGCGGTGTACGACCTGCTGGAGCGCCACGACGCCGCCTATGTGGTGACCAGCGGCGCGCGGTTGCCGTGTGTACTGCGGGCCACCAGCTCACGCGTCTACGTGCGGATGCACGGACCCGACCCGGAGAAGCTGTACGCCGGCTCGTACTCCGAGGACGACCTGCGGTGGTGGCGCGATCGCATCACGCAGTGGCAGGACCAGGGCAGGGATGTGCTGGTCTACTTCAACAACGACGGCTACGGCCACGCCGTACGAAATGCCTTGCGATTGCGCGAACTGCTCACCAGCTGAGTTCCGCCGAGTACCCTCGGACCCGGAACGGAGTCACCATGTCCCGATCACAGACATTTGTCATCGTCGGCGGCGGACTCGCCGGCGCCAAAGCCGCAGAAGCGCTGCGCGAGAATGACTTCGACGGCCACATCGTCTTGTTTGCCGCCGAGGAGCATCTGCCCTACGAACGCCCGCCGTTGTCCAAGGATTTCCTGGCGGGCAAGAAAACCCTCACCGACTTCACCGTCGACCCGTCCGCCTGGTACCGCGACCACGATGTCGACCTGCGGCTGGGCACCACCGTCACCGCGATCGACCCGGACGCACACACCGTGACACTGCCCGACGACGACACGGTGCGGTACGACAAGTTGTTGCTGGCCACCGGATCCCGGCCACGCACACCGCCGATTCCCGGTGCCGATTCCGTCGGGGTGCACTACCTGCGGACCGTCGAGGATGCACAGAACCTCGATGCGGTGTTGCGCGACGGCAGCACACTGGCCGTCGTCGGCGCGGGTTGGATCGGCCTGGAAGTGGCGGCCAACGCCCGCGAACGGGGCGTGGAGGTCACCGTGGTGGAGTCGGCGGCCCTGCCGCTGCTGAACGCACTGGGACCGGAGGCCGCGCAGGTGTTCGCCGACCTGCACCGCGCCCACGGCGTGGACCTACGGCTGAATACCGAGGTGGCCTCGATCGCCGCGTCGGGCCTGACTTTGGCCGACGGTACCGAGATTTCCGCCGACGCGGTGCTGGTCGCCGTCGGAGCCGCTCCGAACGTGGAACTGGCCGAACGGGCCGGCCTGGCGCTGGCCGACGGCGGTGTGGCCGTCGACGCGACCATGCGGACCAGTGACGCCGACATCTATGCCGTCGGGGACATCGCGGCCGCCGAGAACCTGGTGTTCGGCACCCGGATCCGCACCGAGCACTGGGCCAACGCGCTCAAGCAACCGGCGGTGGCCGCGGCGAGCATGCTGGGACGGCAGGCCAGTTATGACGAGCTGCCCTACTTCTTCACCGATCAATACGACCTCGGGATGGAGTACGTCGGACATTCGCCCGGCTACCAGCGGGTGGTGTTCCGCGGGGATGTCGACGACGGCGAATTCACCGCCTTCTGGCTGGCCGCGGACAACCGCGTGCTGGCCGGCATGAACGTCAACGTCTGGGAGGGCCTCGACGACATCAAAGCGGTGGTGCGGGCCCGGCGTGCCGTGGACGTCGACGCACTGGCCGACCCCGGCGTGAAGGTCGGCGAACTGGTCTAGGCAGCCGGTACGTTGTCAGGTGTCCACGGTGGGAGGGTGCCTGCGTGCGGTTGTCGCTGTCCGGCCTGCCGGCCGACCGGGTGGTCTGCGTGGACGGTCCCACCGTGGAACAGTTCGTGATCGCCAGTGATCCGCTGCCCGACGCGGCGCCGGTGATCATCACGCTGCAATTGCCGCCGGGCACGGACGCCGACGCTGCCGCAATGGTCGACGATGTGCTGGACCGGGTCGAAGCGGTGGCACGTGCCCAACTCCGGGCCTGGCTGCCATCAGCCGATGGGATAGTCGATCGCAGCGACTTCGCCCGCCGCACCATCCGCCGTCTCGCCCACGAAACTGCCGCGACCACTTCCCATTTCGGCCCCTACCTGGCCGACGTAGCAGAGGCGGCGCTACTCGGGCAGCCGGTGGCGGCGCGCCACGATCCCGAGACTCGGGCCCGCGGCCTGGCCGCCATTCTGCACACCGCCTATTGCCGCGGCGATACGGTGCTGGCGTGGTGGACGGCGGACCCGGTGGACGCCGGCACACGACACGCCAGGGGCGCCGCGGCGCAGTGGCTGGTCGGCCGCGGATTCGGAGTCTGGATGCTCGTTTCGGGCCTCGTCGACGCCGGACGCTTCCCCGTCGTCACCCTTGACGTACCGGCCGGCCTGGACCGGCTGACCCGGCCCGCCACACCGGCGGTGATCTTCCCGCCGCTGAGCGGACGCCCACACCCCGGCAGCGCCATCGAGCTGCATTTCGAAGCCACGCTGGCCCAGCACCGGTGGGCACACAGCCGCGCGTGGAACCATGTGTATCAACCTCATCCGCTGACCCCTCCGATCCGCGTGGATCTGATGTGGCCGACCGAGCGGGTGGTGGTGGAACTCGATGGGCCCGACCACCGCGGGATGCTGAAGTACGCCGACGACCGCCGTCGGGACAACGCGCTGACCGTCGGCGGCTACGCCGTCCTGCGGTTCACCAACGACGAGGTCACCGACGACCTGTCACGGGTGCTTGCCATGATCGAGGGGCTGCTGGTGGCCAGACGACGCGACGAAGGGATCCCGCGTGAAGATCGGGCTCGATGAGCTGACCGGAACCGACCAGGCGGTTCTGTTGGTGTTGATGGCCGAGGCGCGTCCGGTGCCCAATCCCGAGCTGACCCGGCTGGGACCGGAACTGCGGAAAGACCGCCGGGAAGAGTTGAACCGGAAGGGCCTGATCGAGAGCGCTCTGGTGGGCCGCTCCTACGTCCATGAGCTCACCGACGCCGGCTGGGTCATCTGCCGGGACATCATCGGCGCCGACGCACCCCGCGGTGCCACCGGTGCGGCCCGGGCGTTGTACACGGTGCTGCGGGGCCTGAAGCGCTATCTCACGTCAGCGGACGTGCCGCCGGCGGAGGTGTTCACCGCTGCCGTCGTCGAGGTGCGGCCCGAACCCGACACGCCGACGGTGCCCACGCCCTCCGACGAACAGCTGGTGCACGACGTCTACGGCCGGCTGGCAGGTCAGCCCGGCGACTGGGTGGCGCTGGCGCGCCTGCGCGCCGAGCTCCCAGATGTGGCGCACCACGATCTCGATGACACACTGAGACGGATGTATCGCAAACCCGGCGTACACCTGATTCCCGAAGAGAATCAGAAGGTGCTCGACGAGCACGATTGGCAAGCCGCTGTCGTCATCGGTGACCAGCACAAGCATCTGATCGCGATCGAGGCGTGATGGACACCGGACAACGCGACGCCCTTTCCTCACTGCGGCTGACCTGGGCACCCACCACCGACGAGCTGTGGCGCCCCCAAGCCGGCCTGCACGTCACCGGCCTCAACGAGGGCCCGTTGGGCGAGGTCATCGACGCGTTCTCCGACGCCGTACATCAGCCCGACGGCAGCCCGCTCGGTGTGGTGCTGCGGGGTCAGGCCGGGTCCGGCAAGACCCACATGCTGGGACAGGTTCGCGAGCGGGTGCAGTCGGCCGGCGGGTACTTCTTCATCGTCGAACTGCTGGATGCCACCAGCTTCTGGCAGTCGGCGCGGGCCGGCATCCTGGAGAGCCTCGGCCGGCCCGGCGTGCGGTTGGAAACCCAGCTCAAGGACGTGCTGTGGGAGCTGGCGTCCATCGCGCACGTCTCCCGCGCCGACCGGCGGGCCATCGTCGGTGACGACGAACTGAACCCCGACATCCTCGAGCGTTTTGTCACCGGGTTGTTCAAGGTGCACCGCGAGACCGTGCGACAGTGCCGCCACACCCTGCGCTCCCTGGTGCTGCTGGGTTCGCTCGATTTCGGCGAGCAGGACATCGGCCAGGCGTACCTGAGCTCCAACGACGAACCCGACGGCCGGTCCAAGTGGGGACTGCCCGCGCCGACTGCTACCGCCCAGGAGGCGGTCCGCGATATCGCCCGCGTGGTAGCGCTGGCCGGGCCGATCGTGCTGGCCGTCGACCAGATCGACACCCTGCTGGCCCAGTCGCCGCAACGCACCGAATCGTCCACCGAGCAGACCGACAACCGCGATCTCGAACACGTCGCCCACGGGTTGATGTCGGTGCGCCAGACCATGCGGCGCACGGTCGCGGTGGTGGCCTGCCTGCCCGCCGCGTGGGAGTCGATCCGGGTGCGGGCCACCTCGACCGTCGCCGATCGGTTCCGGGTGACCTCACCGCTGCAGGGTCTGCCGACGCCGGAGCTCGGCCGCGCCATCCTGGAACGCCGGTTCGCCGCGGCCTACGCGACCGTCGGGTTCACTCCGCCGTACCCGAGTTGGCCCATCACTGCCGAGGCGTTCGCCGACGCACCCGACTACACCCCCCGGCAACTGCTCAAACGCGCCGACAGCCATGTGCGGCACTGCCTGGCCACCAATACCGTCATCGAATTGACCTCTCTGACAACCGATTCTGCGGCGCAACCGGCTCCCACCGAGCAACCCGCACCGGCCGTCGGCACCGATACCGACGAGTTGTCGGCGTTGGACGCCCGTTATCTGGCCTACCGCCGCCAGGCCGTCGCAGGAGTGGCCTTCGACCCCGAGGGTGAGGACACCACCATCCCGGAGTTGCTGGATGCGGCGCTGCGGTCGTGGATCATGGAAGCGGGTGAGTCCGGCGCCGATTTCCGCGTCGATCCCCCGCCGGGCACCAAGGTCACGTTGCATGCCCGGTTGCGGCAGAGCCTGGACGCCGACACCGATGACGAGCAACACTGGGCATTCCGGGCGATCGCCGCATCCAATGCGGTGGCGGCGTTGAACCGCATCCGAAGTGCAAGCGACGCAGCGGGCTTCAACTCCACCACCGACCGACGCAGACTCTTCCTGCTGCGCAACACCCCATGGCCGAGCGGGAAGAAGACCGCCGAGCTGATCCAGGCATTCGAAGCCGCGGGCGGGCAGACGCTGCCGCTGACCGACGACGATCTGCGCACCATGATCGCCCTACGCGACCTGATTCGCGAAGACGCTCATCACCTCCAGACCTGGCTGACCACACGCAAACCGGCGCACGGGATCGGGCTGCTGCGCGATGCCCTGGGTGACACGGCCGGCGAACAGGCCACCGAGGTGATCGAACCCGCCGATCACCCGGCGGAGCCGGCCGCAGCGCAGGACCAGCCGCGCAACGAGACGGCGATACCGTTCGGTGTCGATGTGGTCACCGGCGAACGCCAGGATGTCGAGCTCATCGGATTACGCAAGCACACCGCGGTTTTCGCAGGGTCAGGCTCAGGCAAGACGGTGTTGCTCCGGCGCATCGTCGAAGAGTGCGCACTGCGCGGCGTGTCGGCCATCGTGCTGGACCCCAACAACGACCTGTCCCGGCTGGGCAGCCCCTGGCCGCAACAGCCGCCGGGCTGGGATCCCGCCGACGATGCCCGCGCCGCCGATTACCTGCAGAACACCGAGGTGGTGGTGTGGACCCCTAACCGAGAGGCGGGGCGGCCGTTGACGTTTCAGCCGCTTCCGGACTTCGCCAGCGTGCGTGACGACCGTGACGAGTTCACCCAAGCGGTGGATTCCGCCGTCGCCGCGCTGGAACCGCGGGCGTTGATCCTGGGCAACTCGTCGAAGGCGGGCCGGCTTCGGGCGGTGCTGCGCGAGGCGCTGATCCACTACGGCTCGCAGGGACCCACCACCCTGCCCGGGTTCATCGACCTGCTCTCCGATCTTCCCGACGAGGCCAGCACCATGGCCAGAGCGCGTGAACTCGCCGCCGACATCGGACAGAACCTGCAGGCGGCAATGATCAACGACCCGATGTTCGGCGGCCAGGGGGAAGCCGCCGATCCCGGGGTTTTGCTCACCCCGTCGGACGGGTACCGCGCCCGGGTGTCGGTGATCAGCATGATCGGCTTGACCTCCGAACAACAGCGTGAGGGTTTCGTCAACCAGTTGCAGATGGCACTGTTCGCGTGGATCAAGCGCAACCCGGCCGGCGACCGGCCGCTGGGCGGGTTGCTGGTGATGGACGAGGCGCAGAACTTCGCCCCCTCGGGCCGTTCGACCATCAGCCTGCGCAGCACGCTGGCGTTGTCGTCGCAGGCACGTAAGTACGGGCTGGGCCTGGTGTATGCCACCCAGTCCCCGAAGGGGCTGCACAACTACATCCCCGGCAACGCCGCCACCCAGGTGTACGGCCTGCTGAACTCGGCGACCCAGATCACCTACGCCAATGAGTTGGCCCGGGTCAAAGGTGGTCTGGTTCCCGACATCAGCCGGCTGCGGGCGGGCAACTTCTACCTGGCGGGAGAAGGCCAGGCGTTCCACCGCATCCGTGCGCCGTGGTGCCTGTCGTTCCACCCGCAGAGCCCGCCGGCGACGGAGGAAGTGCTGAAGCTGGCTCAGGGCGGTTGACTTCTGCCCGCCTGGGTGCGACAACCGTGCGACAACTACTTGCGGGGTAAAACGATTCCGTCGCTTGGCATTTGACGCGGTTTTTTGTCAGTGCCTCTCGGTATGGTCGTGTCATGTTCCCCGAGTTACCCATGCTGATCGACGAGTTGCGAGGTGGCAGTGATGCCGCCCCGCTCGTCGATGCCGCGGTGGGCTGGGCTCGGGTGGAAGCCGCCTCGGCAGCCCAGCGGATGGCGGCGATGGCCGAATGGGCCACGGTGTTCCTGGCCGACGAAGACGACGACAGTTTGTGCGCCATCGACGCCGAAGACGACGTGGTCGCCCAGATCGGCATCGCGTTCGGCGTCTCGACGGGCCGGGCGTATGGAGATCTGCGTGTCGGAGCGGCGATGCGGGAACGGTTCCCCAAGCTCGCCGCGATGTTCCTGCGCGGGGAGATCTCAGCGAAGGTGATGACCACCGTCGTGGAGCGCACCCTGCTGGTGGTCGATGCGGATGTTCTGGCCCAACTCGATGACGCCTGCGCCGAAGCCGCCGCCCTGTGCGGGTGGAGCGGCCTGTCGTACTACAAGTTGAAGGCTGCCGTGGATGTGTGGGTGGAACGGCTCGACCCTGATGCGGTGCGGCGGGTGCGTAACACTGTGCGGGGGCGTGGGGTGTCGGTGGAGCACACCGATGACAAGGCCGGGGTCATGACCATCAGGATGCGGTTGACCAAACCGGGTGGGGCCCTGCTGATGGGGACACTACGCAGCATGGCCAAGGCCGTGTGTGCCGAGGATCCTCGGACGTTGGATCAGCGGATGGCCGATGCCGCCGAAGCCCTGCACGCCGGTGCCCGCCACCTGAAATGCCTGTGCGGGTCCGACACCTGCAGCGCGGCCGCCGATGACGGGGTGGCGTCGCACTTCGTGGTGCACATCTACGGCGACGCCGACCTCGCCGAGGCGCAGCCCGATCCGTTGCTCCACGGTGACGGTGTGTTCCCCACCGGCCCCGATAACGTCACCATCAAGTACCCCGCCAAGCGCAGCAAGGTCGAGTCCGAGGTGGGAGCGACGGCTGGACCCGAGCCCGTCGCGGAGTCCGAGGTCGCTGATTTGTCCACCGAGCCGATCGCGGACGCACAGAACGACATTGATACCCAGCAGCGCGCCGAGGCTGAGCCTGCGACACCGCGCAAGGAATCGGTGCAGCCCGACTCCGGCCAGCAGCCGGACTCGTCGGCGTCGCGGCACTGCGCGGCTCCGGCCGCCGCAGAACCTGAACCCTCGGCGGGCGACGAGCCCGAGCCCGAGGCCGGTGCGGCCGACGAGACAACCGCTGCGGCAACAGTTCCCACGACCGGCCGGGCGCCGGGGTTCATCCCTGGCTACGGCGTGGTGCCCAATGCGCTCATCGCCGCGCTGATCGCCGCCGGCGCCGACGTTCGGCCCATCAAAGCCCCGTCGGTCGAGCCGACCCAGAGCTACCGCCTCCGCGACAGCGACCGCGACTTCGTCCAAGCCCGCGACCTGACCTGCCGAGTTCCGGGCTGCGACCGCCCCATCCACGACGCCGACCTCGACCACACCATCCCCTGGGATGATGGCGGGCCCACCCACCCCTCCAACGAGAAGGGCTACTGCCGGCACCATCACCTGATGAAGACGTTCCGCGACGGCTGGTCCGAAGTCCAAAACCCTGATGGCACAGTACTTATTACCACACCCACCGGTCACACCTACACCAGCATCCCGCTGAGTCGGATCCTGTTCCCGCGCGCGAACACCACCTCCGCACCCGTGCAGCGAGGCAGTCCAAGAAAGAAGGCGGCCGCCGACAAGTCGGTGAAGATGCCGAAACGACAACGCAGTAAAGCCAAAGACCGCGCCTACCGCATCGCCGCAGAGCGCGCACTCAACGCTGCCTACCGCGCCAACGGGGGCGCTCCCACCTCAGGCGCCGCCGCGCCCAAGGATAATTGGGGATATCGGCTGTTCTTCGGGGAACACACCGAAACCGCCGACCCCAACGACCCGCCGCCCTTCTGAATTACCGGACGTCGGCACTCCGAACTAGTCCGCCGCGTCCGCCCTGGCCATGGCGTCGGTGTACTCGGCGGCGTTGAATTCCTCGGCCACAACGGTTTTCCGACCGTTGTAGACGTCGCGGTCGAGTTCGTCGTCGGCGTTGGCGACCAGCATCGCGACGAACGTATCGCCGTTGACGTTGAGGAACGTGCGGAAGATACCGGCGAACCAGTCCACGGCGATCAACAGACCGACCGCTTCGAACGGCAGATCCAGTGAGGTGGCCAGGAACATCGCGACCACCGGGAAACCACCCGGCACCGTGATGGTGCCCATGTTCAGCAGGATCGCCAGACCCATGCCGAGGACGATCTGGCCCAAGGTCAGCTCGATGCCACCGGCCTGGGCCAGGAACATGACCACGATCATGTAGTTGAGCACCGCGCCGTAGGAACCCATGGTCAGCCCCACCGACAGCGTGAAGTTGGCGACCTTCTGGCTGACCCCCACCTTCTCGACGGTGTTGCGCAGCACCGTCGGAAACGTGACGGCCGAGCTGGTGGTGGTGACGGCGATCGCGGTCTGCTCGGCGAGCTTGGCGGGCAGTTTCCATGGGCTCAGCCGAGTGCGCATCGCGACCACCACGACAAACAGCGCGAACAGGATCAGGACGCCCAGCAAGGTCGTGCCCAGGTACTTCAGCGCGGTGGTGACCACCGAGAACCCGACGTCACCGGCCAGTGCGGCCAGCAGACAGAACACCCCGACGGGGGCGACGTACATGACCAGCCGGATCATGGTGAGCACGATCTGCTGGATCTGGTCGATGAAGCTGAGCACCCGGGTGTCGCCGGTCTTGGTGATCTGGGTGCGCAGCGCGAGTCCGAACAGCAGCGAGAAGACGATGATCGGCACCATCGTCGCGGTGGACATCGCGTCGAAGATGTTGGTGGAGACGAAGTTCAGCAGCGTCTCCTGCCAGCCCAGGGCCTCACCCGCCGATTCTTCGAGACCGGGGTCGAGTTCCTCGGTGAACACCATGCCGGCGCCAGGCTGGATCAGCATGCTGAGCGCCCAGGCCAACAGTGCCGCGACCACCGAGAATCCGATCATCCACTTGAAGGTCCGCAACGCGGTGCGGCCGGTTCCGGTGCCCGTCATCGAGCCTGTCGCCACGATCACCGACGCCATCACCAGGGGCACGATGGCCATCTGGATGAGGCGGATGAACATGTCGCCGACGAACTTGAGATTGGCCGCCCACTCGCCCACGATCAGGCCGAAGAGGATTCCCGCGATGGCCGCGATGCCGATCTGCAGGGCCGGGTGTCGCAGAGTCTTCATCCACCGACGCTAAGCCGACGGCGCTACGGCGACGTGCCGACGGGATTTCGCGCGGGTTACCCCGTCAGCCGGCCCTGACGAGTTCGATCACGGGGATGACGCGCTCGGTCTTGCGCTGGTACTCGCCGAACTGCGGTTCCACGGCGACCTGCCGCGCGTACACGTCGTCGCGTTCGGCGCCTTCGAGGACGCGCGCGGTCGCCGCATAGGTCTCGGTACCCAACTCGACGGTGATCTCGGGATGGGCCACCAGATTGCGGTACCAGTCCGGGTGGGTGTCGGCGCCGCCTTTGCTGGCGAAGACGTAGACGCGGTCGTCCTCCAGCAGTGCCACCAGTGGAGCGATGCGCTCGGTGCCGGACTTGGCGCCGAAGTGGTGCACCAGCACCAAGGGTTTGCCCTCGAAGATCCCGCCCGCGGAGCCACCCGTGGCCCGGAACTCCTCGATCACCGGGTTGTTCATCGCGTCGAAGTCAGCTTTGTCCATGACCACGTCCAGCACCGCCGGAACTCCGCTTATTCCAGCGTGGCAGTTCCGTCCGCGCGAACCGTCACCTTGACACCCGCGATGTCCTCGATGGACTCGGGTTCCGGGACCACGGCCATGGTGCGGGCGTCGTCGGGGGTACGCACCGCGAGGAACAGCTTCTCGGGTTCGCCGTCTCGCCCGAAGGGGGCGGTCCACGTCTCCACCGTCCCGATACCCTCCCAGGACACCAACGCCTCCCGCGTCGGTTCCCGGTCGACGGTCGATTGCACGTCCTCCCAACTGAATTCGCCTGCCGGCGGCTCGGTGCTGTACACCCCGAAGCTGTGCTTGGTGAGGTACCCGCCGTTGGCGGTGATCAGTCCGCGCTTGCCCGGGTCGGCGACCAGCTTCTCGGCCATGGTGGCGATCGAGTGCATGACGTAGTTGTTCCACGGTCCGCCGGCGAAGGTCAGCCCGCCAGTGACCGTCAACGGCCGGGAGGCATCGTCGAGGCCGAGGCCGATCTCGGACGCGGCGACCTGGACCGCCGACGGGAAGCACGAATACACGTCCACGTAGGCGATGTCGTCCAGCGTCGTCCGAGCCAGTTCCAGAGCGCGGCGCGCCCCGATGCGGATGGCCGGCGAGCGGTGGTACTCGTAGCGCTCGGTGATCGAGTAGGTGTCATGGGAGTCGGTGCCCGCCCACGGGAAAACCCAACGCTCGCGCGGGATCTGGAGCGCTGTGGCGCGTTCCACCGAGGTCAGCACCAGTACCGCGCCCTGGTCGACCATGTTGTTGGAGTTCATCAGCTTGGTGTAGGGCCAGCTGATCATCCGGTTGTCCGGGCCGGGCTGCCAGATGTCGTCGGCAGTGTAGGCGGCGTTGCTCCAGGCGTGCGGATTCGTCTGCGCCACAACGTTGAACCGGGCCCACAGCTCGCCGATCCGGCGGCGGTGTGCATCCGAGGTCTCACCGCCTGCGACGCGCACGGCTTCCTCGAACATCGGGTAGACATCCGACGGCAGCCCCAGTCCGATGCGCTGCTGCGACTCCCCCGCCATCTCCATCGGGTCTTCGCCGCCAGGCGGCACCGGTACCGACTCGTCCTGTACGGGCCAGTCCGGGCGGACGCCGTTGGCCTTGAACCGTTTGCGGCTCCGCCAGGTCTCGGCCCCGGCCAGCAGCACCACATCGTTGCGGCCGGCGAGGATGTCCAGGCAGGCCTGGTTCACCAGTGACTGCGGCACATTGCCGCCGATGCCGGTGTACACCGTCGCGGGTCTGTCGGCACCGATCAGCTCGCCGAGCAGCAGGCCCGGGTCGCGGTAGCGCCACGACAGCAGGTTGACCACCCGGATGGCGTCGACGGCGGCCAGCACACGCTCATCGACGGCCTGCCGTGCGGCGGCGGCCATCAAGCCGACGGGATCGAGCACCTCGGCTGCCCCGTCATGCTGATTGACCTGGCCATACCCGACCAGCACAGGAGTCTTGGGATCCAGTGACATGGCAGGCAACCTACCATCCCTTGACAGGTGTCAAGCAGGCACGCGGCGGTAAATCGATTTCACGACCTGATATGCCGCCAACCCCTCCGGCCCGAGCTCCTTGCCCAACCCGCTGGCTTTCACACCGCCGAAAGGAGCGGCGATGTCGAGCTGGTAGTCGTTGACCCCGATGGTCCCGGTACGCACACCGCGCGCCACCTCGGTGGCCCGCTCGAGGTCGGTGGACCACACCGTGCCCGCCAATCCGTACTCACTGTCGTTGGCCAGTGCCACTGCGTCGGCGTCACCGTCGTAAGGGATCACCGCCAGCACGGGCCCGAACACCTCCTCCTGGGCCAGCCGATCGGAGTTGTCCACCCCGGCGAACACCGTCGGCTCCACGAACCAGCCCCGCGGTTGATCCTTCGGAACCGAGCCGCCCGCAACGAGTTTCGCTCCGCTGCCCTGACCCACCGCGATGTAGTCGAGCACCCGCTGTTGTTGCCGTTGGCTCACCAGCGGCCCGATGTCGGTGGCCTTGTCCAGCGGGTCGCCCACCGTCAGGCCCTGCGCCAGGGCGGCCATGGCCTCCACCACCTCGTCGTAGCGGGACCGCGGCGCCAGGATGCGTGAACTCAGGTGGCACGTCTGGCCGTTGTTCACGAACGACGCCGTACGCAACCCCTTGATGGTGGCGTCCAGATCGGCGTCGTCGAGGATGATGGCCGCCGATTTGCCGCCCAGCTCCAGCGTCACCGGCCGCATCAGCCGGCCGCAGATCTCGCCGATGGCCCGCCCGGCCGCCGTCGAACCGGTGAACGCCACCTTGTCCACACCGGGATGGCTGACCAGGTGCGCACCCGCGGTCGCGTCGCCGGGCACGATGTTCAGAATGCCGGCCGGGAGGCCCGCCTCATCGGCGGCCTCTGCGAAAACCAGCGCATCCAAGGCAGTCTCGGGCGAAGCCTTGAGCACCATGGTGCAGCCCGCGGCCAGCCCGGGCGCGATCTTCATGGCGGCCAGCGCCTGCGGGTAGTTCCACGGAGTGATGGCGCCGACGACGCCGACGGGTTCGCGCCGGACGATGGTGTTCCCGATCGCGCTGGGGCGGATCTCCTCGTCGGGCGTCTCCACGATCATCGCCGCGTAATAGTCGAGCAGCACCGCCGGGAACATCCCGTTGGCGCCGCGGGACAGCCGGATGGGCATCCCGTTCTCGCGGCTCACCAGCTCGGTGGTGGCCGCTCCCCGGGCCATCAACGCCGCGCCGAAGGCCTTCAGCAGCTCCGCGCGTTCCTTGGCCGGGGTCGCCTGCCAGGCCGGCAGGGCGCGCCGGGCAGCCGCGACCGCGGCGTCGATATCGGCGGTGCTCGCGCTGGCCCCGTCGCCCAGGTGCTCGCCGGTGGCGGCTTCGAGAACCGGTTGTGTGCCGGTCGCGCGGAATGAGCCGTCGATGTACACCTGCGCCGTCATCGGGTTTCCTCCTCGGGTGGGTCGGTACTGAACAACACGCCGTCGTCGATCAACCGCTGTACGGCGTGATCGTCGAAGCCGAGTATCTTCTGGCAGATCTCGAGGGTGTCCTGGCCGGGTAACGGAGCCGGCCGCGTCGGCACCTGCGGAATGCCGCGGTACGGGGCAGGCCCGGTCTCACTGGGCAGCGACAGCTCGAACAGCGGATGGCGCATGGGCGCAAAGACGTTGCGCGCGAGCAGTTGTGGATCCTCGAGCAGATCCAGTCGGCGCAGCATCGGCGCAGCGGCCACCCCCACTGCCTGCAAGGCCTCGGCCGCTTCCCGCGGCGACCGCTGGGCGGTCCAGTCGGCGAGTTCAGCGTCGCCGATCACCGCGGCGACGGCCCGGCGATCGTCGTCGCTGCGCAGCGAGACCACGCACCATTCGTCCTCGCCCGCGCACGGGTGGACACCGTGGACGGCGGTGTCGGGTTGCAGCCCGTCGACGCCGGCCGCCGTGGCCGCCTCGGCGACGAACACGGTATCCAGTTGGCCGACACACGCTTCGGCCTGCGACACGTGGATCCGGGCGCCGGCACCGGTGCGGTCACGGTGGATCAACGCGGCCAGCGCACCGATGGCCGAGATACGGCCGACGACGTGATCCGGGAACACGGTGGTGGCGTCGAAGAATCGATGCCTGCCGGAACCGTCGTCGTCCCCGTCGTCGGGCGGGGCGGTCCACAGACGGGTGACGCCGGTGCCGGCGCGCACCAGCGGCCCGTATCCCATGCGGACACTCCACGGCCCGGTGTCGCCGTAGGCACTGCTCTCGGCCAGCACGATATCGGGCTTGATCTGCTGCAGCTTGTCGTAGGAAAAGCCAAGGGCGGTCAGGGTTCCTGGTTTGAAGTTGGCAAAAACCGCGTCGGCGCCGGCGACCAGCCGGGTGAAGACGTCGGCACCGGCCGCACTGCGCAACTCCAACCCCAGGCCGAGCTTGTTGCGGTGTGTCCACGCGAACGACTCGCTCATCCGGTCACCGGGCCTGGCCTGGCGCAGACCGTCGGGATAGGCGGCGCTTTCCACCTTGATCACCTCGGCGCCGAGGTCGGCGAACAGTCGGCTCAGTTCGCCGCCTGCGACGATGATGCCGAGATCGACGATGCGCAGCCCTTCGAACGGCAGTCCACCGGAACGGGGCGCGGCGTCGGGCTCGGTGCGCGGCGCCTCCCACCCGGCCTCGTCGGCTCCGGCGACCGGCGCCGCCGTCCGGAACCCCGCGTGGACACCCCCGACGGTGTAATAACCGACCGGCACCGTGGCCGAGACCCCCGGTGCCAACTCGGCCACCGTCGAGGCGCCCACCTCCCTGAAATGAACGGAGCTCAGCGCATCGGCAGGGTCGAGCACCTCGGCGATGGGGACCCCGAAGGACTGTCCGGCGGCCACCAACTCGGCCATGGTCTGGCCGGCGAACTGATGGGCCAGCAGGGCGCCGATCTGGTCCCACACCGCAAAACGTTCGGCGATGACGTCGTACTTGGGGTCTTGGTAGGCCGCGGGCTCGCCCATCCAGGCGCGCAGCCCCCGCCACTGCCGGGGTGCCATCACCACCAACCGGACATAACCGTCTTTGCACGCGATGATCGGGTAGGCGTCCTGGTTTCGCGGGCGGCCCCGCCACCGCTCGCCGCGGCGCATCCCGGCCGCCGCCTGACCGTGCGAGCCGAACGGCGGATCGAGGGCGGTGACCACGGCGTCGAGCCGAGAGAAGTCGATGAAATCGCCTTTCCCACACCGCAACCGGTGATAGTGGGCGACCAGGACCGCCCAGGCGGCCTGAACAGCCGCCGTCGCCGTCGCGATACCGTCGGGCGGCAAGACCGGGGTTCCCGTAGCGGGGCCGGACCGCGACAGCGCCGACGACAGTGCATACAGCACAGCGTCGGTGGCGCGCCACGACGCCCGGGGCCCCTCGGTTCCGAAGTCGGTCACCGTCATCGCGACCAACTGCGGGAACTGCGCTGCCAGGTCCGCGCCACCGGTCCCGTAGGCCGCGGCGTTGCCGGAGTCGACGAGGATGTCGGCGCCGGCCACCAGTTCCAGGAGCCGACGACGATCGTCGTCGCTGCCGGGATCCAGGATGACGCTGCGTTTGTTGGCGTTGTGCAGCGCGAACGCGATGCTGGTGTCACCCAGCCGCGGCAGAGCCCCCCGGCCGGGCGACCCGCCGGGCGGTTCCACCTTCAGCACGTCGGCACCGAGGTCGGCCAGCAGTCGCGTCACGATGTCCGCGCCGCCGGTTGCCAGGTCGAGCACTCGCACCGAAGCAAGAAGTTGACACCTGTCGACAGTGGGCATCGTCACAGTATGTCCCAAAGCGACGCCGGGCCCAACAACTAGTCGTTGTCGCCCCCGGTGTCGGACCCGGCTCCCGGCGCCGCCCCGAGTTCGGCGTCGCGCGCCTGCGGCCACAACCAGTCGCGCACCTCGGGGATGTCGTCACCGTGCTCGCGGGTGTATTCACGGGCGGCGATGCGCTTGTCGACCATGTCCTGGCGCAGCGTCGCGCACGTGGACCCCAGGAACGGCACACGGTCGATGACATCGATGACCAGGTGGTAGCGGTCGAGGTCGTTGAGCATCACCATGTCGAACGGCGTGGTGGTGGTGCCCTCCTCCTTGTAGCCGCGCACATGCAGGTTGCTGTGGCCGGTACGGCGATAGGTCAAGCGATGGATCAACCACGGATAGCCGTGGTAGGCGAAGATCACCGGCTTGTCCGCGGTGAAGATCGCGTCGAACTGGCGGCTCGACAAACCGTGCGGGTGCTCGGTGTCATCCTGTAGTCGCATCAGATCCACGACATTGACGAACCGGATCTTCAGCTCCGGCAGATGCTGCTTGAGCAGATCCACCGCCGCCAACCCCTCCAGGGTGGGCACGTCACCCGCGGTCGCGATCACCACATCGGGATCGGTGCCCAGCTCCTCGGTACCGGCCCACTCCCAGATGCCGAGACCGCGGGTGCAATGCGCGATGGCCTGTTCCATGGTGAGGAAGTTCGGGTGCGGCTGTTTGCCGGCCACCACCACGTTGACGTACTGGCGCGACCGCAGGCAGTGGTCGTAGGTGGACAGCAGCGTGTTGGCGTCCGGCGGCAGATAGACCCGCACCACCGCGGCCTTCTTGTTCACCACGTGATCGATGAACCCGGGGTCCTGGTGGCTGAAACCGTTGTGATCCTGGCGCCAGACATGGCTGGACAGAAGGTAATTCAGGCTCGCGATGGGCCGGCGCCACGGAATGTGATTGGTGACCTTCAGCCACTTGGCGTGCTGGTTCATCATCGAATCGATGATGTGGATGAACGCCTCGTAACAATTGAACAGCCCGTGCCGCCCGGTCAGCAGATAGCCCTCCAGCCACCCCTGGCACTGGTGTTCGGACAGCATCTCCATCACCCGCCCCGCCCGGGCCAGGTGCTCGTCGACCTCGGGCCCGAAAAACCCTGCATTCCACTGCTTGTCGGTGGCGTCGTACACCGCCTGCAGCCGGTTCGACGCCGTCTCGTCCGGCCCGAAGATGCGGAAGTTCTCCGGGTTCAGCCGCACCACGTCGGTGAGCCACTGCCCGAGCACCTTGGTGGCCTCGGCGACCGTCGCACCGGGCACCGGCACGTCGACGCCGTACTTGCGGAAGTCGGGCAGGCGCAGATCCTTCAGCAGCACACCGCCGTTGGCGTGGGGGTTGTCGCTCATCCGCAGCGGCCCGGCAGGGGCCAGCGCCGCGATCGAAGGCTCGAGCCGGCCGTCGGCGTCGAACAGTTCCTCGGCCCGGTAGGAACCCAACCAGTCGGCGAGAACCTGGAGGTGCTCCGGGGTGTCGCGGGCACTGGACAGCGGCACCTGGTGCGCCCGCCACGAACCGGTGGTCTTCTTGCCGTCGATGTAATCCGGGCCCGTCCATCCCTTCGGGGTGCGGAAGACGATCATCGGCCACCGCGACCGCTCCTCGCTGCCCTCGGACGCGGCGGCCTTGATCTGAGCGATGTCGTTGAGCACGGTGTCGAGCAGCTCGGCGAAACGCCGGTGCGCATCGGCATGGTCGGTGGCATCGTCTGCCACCTCGAAGAAATGCGGATCGTGGCCGTACCCCACCAGCAGGGCGCGCAGCTCGTCTTCCGGAATCCGCGCCAGCACAGTCGGATTGGCGATCTTGTAGCCGTTGAGATGCAGAATCGGCAGCACCACCCCGTCGTGGGTGGGGTTGACGAACTTGTTGGAATGCCAGCTGGTTGCCAGCGCACCGGTCTCGGCTTCGCCGTCGCCGATGACCGCGGCCACCAGCAGGTCCGGGTTGTCGAACGCGGCGCCGTAGGCGTGCGACAGCGCATAACCCAGCTCACCGCCCTCGTGGATGGAGCCCGGCGTCTCGGGTGCGACATGCGACGGGATACCGCCGGGGAACGAGAACTGGCGAAACAGCCGGCGCAACCCTTCGGTGTCGGGGGTGATGTCGGAGTACACCTCCGAATAGGTGCCGTCCAGATAAGCGTTGGCCACCAGGCCCGGGCCGCCGTGCCCGGGACCGGTGACATACAGGGTCGACTGGTCTCGCTCCTTGATGACGCGGTTCAGATGGGCATAGAGAAAATTGAGTCCCGGGGTGGTGCCCCAGTGCCCCAGCAGTCGGGGCTTGACGTCGTCGCGCACCAGAGGCGTGCGCAACAGCGGGTTGTCCAGCAGGTAGATCTGCCCCACCGACAGGTAGTTGGCCGCGCGCCACCACCCGTCCAGTTGGGAAAGCGTCTGGTCGTTGATCGGTTGTACCTCGGCAGAACGCCATGCGGTCATGCGAATTCTCCTCCCGACATTTTCGGCTTCCATCCTTGCGCGTACCCGGTACCGCGCGCAGGTGTGCACCAGCTGTTCATCTCAGGAGACGAACAGCCGGCGCAGGTAGACTGCGCGGGTTATGTCTGATGTCAGCGCGGTGGACGCGCGTCCGCACCCGCTGCTGGCGCAGCTGTCGGCCATCCACCATTTCCGGATCTATGCCGACATCGCGATCGTGGTCATCGTTCTGGCGGTGACCAATCTGATCGCCCACTTCACCACCCCGTGGGCCAGTATCGCCACCGTTCCTGCGGCCGCGATCGCTCTGCTGATCCTGGTGCGCGCTCGCGGGTTGTGCTGGTCGGAGCTCGGCCTTGGCCGCGAGCACTGGCGCTCCGGCGCCGGTTATGCCGCCGCGGCGGTGGGCCTGGTGCTGTCGGTGATCGCGGTCGGCGCGCTGCTGCCCTGGACCCGGCCGATGTTCATGAACGACAACTACGCCACGCTGTCGGGTGCGCTGCTGGCGTCGATGATCATCATCCCGCTGCAGACCGTCATTCCCGAAGAGCTCGCGTTCCGCGGTGTCCTGCACGGCGCGTTGAACCGGGCCTGGGGGTTTCGCGGCGTCGCGGCCGCCGGGTCACTGCTGTTCGGGTTGTGGCACATCTCGACCTCGCTGGGCCTGACCAGCAGCAACGTCGGCTTCACCCGGATCTTCGGCGGCGGCATCGTCGGCATGATCGCCGGGGTGGTGCTGGCAGTGGTGGCCACCGGGGTCGCGGGTTTCGTCTTCACCTGGCTGCGCCGCCGCAGTGGCAGCCTGATCGCGCCCATCGCACTGCACTGGTCACTCAACGGCATGGGTGCGCTGGCCGCCGCTCTGGTCTGGCACGCCTCCACCTGATCGGCGGCGCCTGGCCCGGAAGTCGCGGTTCTTCAGCTTGTTTCCGCACCCGGCCATGTCACACCAGGTACCGCCATGGTTGCGGGACCGGTCGTAGAACGCCCACTGGCAGTCGGGATTCGCACATGCCTTGAGCTTGGCCCAGGTGCCGTCGGCTTGCGCGTCGCGCACCGTGAGCACCATGCCCAGCAACCGGCCGTGCACCGTATCGGCAGCCGGCTCCAGCCGCACCGTTCCCTCCGCATCCACCACGGCGCGGGCTGCGGTGTGCGCGGCGACGTCGGCCAGGCCACGCAGCGTTTCGACCGCGGGTTCCGGGCCACCGGCGTTGCGGACCGCCAGCGCCCGCAGGGCCTCGCGTACGGCGACGACGGCTTCGATTTCCTCGGGAGTCGCGGGGTGGCCGGCCAACTGGTTCTCGCTCAGCCAGCGCCGCGCGGACGCGGGTTCGGCCAGCAGGTCGGCGCCGGTCTCGAGATCCCTGGTGTTGATCAGCGCCTGGATGTGTCCCAGCGCACCCGGCGCGGGCTTGGCTTCCACGTCGCCGAAAGGATCGGTCGCGACCATGAACCCACCCTACTCCTGATGACCAGCAAAACCTGTTGACTAGTCATGCGTGACCGGTATAGGTTTTTTGACAGTCACGAAGGGAGCTGACGATGGCGCACAACCGAGCCGCCATGGACATGCTGTTACGACATCCCGAGGGTCGCCCGATCTCCAGGTCCGGCGAGTTCTCCCGCCGGACCCGCGTCAGAGCCCGGCTGTTCGCACACCGACTGGACGTGGCGATCGAACACCACGTCGCCGCGGCAGCGGGCTCCACACTCGCCTGTCACGCCGCGCGCATCACGTCATTCGAGGAACGCGAACACCTCGCCCGGTCGCTGCGCTCGGCGCTGCGGCCCGCCGCAGGGCTGACGTCCGCGGTTCCCGTGGACCGCGACGCCGTGGCCGGTAACGCCGCGTTGATCGAGCAGGTGGCGCTGCGGCTGCATGCGCCGGCACCCGTACGGGCACGCGGTATGGCCCGGTTGCGGCTGCTGCTCAGCGACGGCCGCGGACCGCTGTACCGCCCCGGCCGCGGCAGCCTGAGCGCCGAGCTGCGGGGTGTGCTCGCCGCACTGTAGGCGGCTCGCAAGAAGGGACCAATGGCACGCGATCGAGGCCCTTTTCGCCGGTACCCCGGCGGTGAGCGGTGCCACAGTGAGTGTCATGGACACCCTGCCTGACAACGAGACCATCCGCGCCGCGGTGGCGCTGGCGGTGCGAGCCCCTTCGATCCACAACTCGCAACCCTGGCTGTGGCGGGTGGGCGATCAGTCGGTGCAGCTCTACGCAGATCCCACCCGGCATCTGCCCCACACCGACCCTGCCCGCCGCGATCTGCTGCTCAGTTGCGGGATTGCGTTGCAACACTTCACCGTGGCACTGGCCGCCCTCGGATGGCAGACCCACGTACACCGGCTGCCCAACCCCGCCGAGCCACATCACCTGGCAAGCATCGAGATCTGCGGACACGGCGGCAGCGAACAGGAGATCGCCCTGGCCGCCGCGATTCCGCGCAGACGGACCGACCGGCGCTGGTACAGCTCATGGCCGGTGCCCGGCGGCGACGTGGCGCTCATGGCGTCCCGCGCGGCACGCAGCGGCGTCGTCCTGCGTCGCGTCGCGTTCCCGAACCGGCTCAGCGGCGTCCTGGCCGACGCGATGCACCGGCACGCCGAAGACGACGAGTATCTGGTGGAACTGTCCCGGTGGAGCGGGCGCTACGGCGCCGTCGCGGGGGTACCGGCGCGCAACACCCCGGCCACCTCGCACAGCGACCTGCCCGCCCGGGTGTTCGCCAACCCGGCGCTGCCCCAGCCTCGCGGGGCTCAGGCCAGAGACGACGCGGGTGTGCTGCTGGCGCTGGGTACCGCCACCGATGACCCGTTGGCGGTACTGCGGGCCGGCGAAGCGACGGGCGTGGTGCTCTTGACCGCCACCGCGCTGGGCCTGTCGAGCTGCCCGTTGACCGAGCCACTGGAGATCGACGCCACCCGGGAGGCGGTGCGGGCGATGGTGCTCGGCGGCGACGGGTTCCCTCAGATGCTGTTGCGCGTCGGGTGGGCGCCGTTGAACGCCGACCCACTGCCCGCCACCCCGCGCCGGCCCCTGGCGGAGGTGATCGAGCAACTCGACGAAACCCCGGTGTCGGTGTCGGGTTAGGTTCTGCGCACCCTGCTCACGATCCACAGCAGGATCACCGCGCCGAGTACCGCGGTGAACAGCGTGAACCACCACCCGCCGGAGGCGGTGTCGAGGAAGAAGCTGAGCAGGAGCCGCCGATCAGCGCGCCGATGATGCCGATGACGATGTTCATCAGGATGCCGGAGCCGCCGCCTTTGACGATCTTGCCGGCGATCCACCCCGCGATGGCGCCGATGATGATGTAGCCGATCCAGCCGACGCTGGTCAGCGTGGTTGACCGGGCCAGGATCTCCGTTGATTGAGCAACAAGCGTTGTGTCCATCGCTCCGGTATGCCCCCAACAATCACGATTAGACCTACCGATGCTCGATGTTCGACAACCGAAACCAAGCAGCCCCGACCGGTTGGGCCGGGGCTGCTGGTCGGATCTACCGGATCAGGCCGGCGGCGGCGTCATCTCGGGCACCGGAGTGGTGACCGGGACGGGCACGCCCACCTGGTTGCGCGGCACTGGCGGCGGCGCATTGGGATCCGGCGGCGGAGCGTTGGGATCCACCGGAGGCGGCGGAGCGTTCGGGTCTGGTGGTGGCGGGGCCGGCGGCGGCGGCGGTGGGCTCCACGGCCGGATCGAGTTGGCCAACGCCACCGCGGCGCCCTTGTCCACCGGATCGTTCTCCGTGCCCAGCCACACCACGAACCAGCGTTCGTTGCGCTGCCCACGCGGAGCGTTGACCGCCTGCGACCCGACGACGCCGGCCCAGATCTGCCCGTTGGGCTTGGCCTCGTCGGTGAAGTTCACCTCGTAGTACGACGCGGAGCCGGGCAGCCCGTTGGCGTCGAGCGGGACGGTCTCCTGGTTGACCCGGGTGCCCGCGAAGGGCATGAAGAACTCGCCCATGTCCGAGGCGAGCCGGGTGGCGGCCTTGGCGTTGTCGGGTTCGGCACCGGCGAACAACTTCAGATCCAGCCGGCCGAGCAGGATGCTGGTGTCGGTGGCCGCTGCGGGAGCTTCGCCGGGGTTGGCCGCGGGTGTCTGCTTGACCAGCAGCGCAGACCCGTAGTTGAGCCGGGTCGCGTCACCTTCGGCCCAGCCCGGCGGCAGCACATAGCTGAAGCCGCCGACCGGGTTGTCGACGCGGCCGGGTTCGGGGGCCGGCGCGGGCGCAGGGGCATTGGGGTCCACCGGCGGTGCATTGGGATCCGCCGGGGCCGGAGGCGGCGCATTCGGATCGACCGGGGGCGGCGGCGGCGCATTCGGATCGACCGGGGGCGGCGGCGGGACGTTCGGATCGGCCGGCGGTGGCGGCGGCGCATTGGGATCGGCGGGCGGCGGGGCGACCGTCGTGGGCGCTGGCGGGGGCGGGGGCAGCGGCTCGGCGTGACCGACCGCTGCGGGCAGTACCAGGGCGAGCGCACTGGCCCCCGATACCGCGGCAGTCGTCAGCGACCCCCACCTGCGCCGTTTCAGATTCTGCTCCGGCTCATCCATGGCGAAGAACCTACCGTGTTACTCGCGTGACGCAAGCGTGGCCTGCGCACTGTGTGGGTGTGTCCGCGCCTCTGCGGGGCCGGCGATTTCAAGTGCCGACCGTTGCTCGAGACGCCAGCGGCACCCGGTCGGACACCGCCTGACCTCTGTGTCGCACGCCGCGCTGAAATTGTTTCACCATCGTGCCCGCGTCGAGTTTCCCGGCATAGCTACTGTCCAGTAACATTGGCGCTCGATCGACGCGGCTCCACGCGTGGTTCAACGGCGAACGACTAGGAGGTCAAGCCATGGAGGTGCTGGTTACCGGTGGCGATACCGAGCTTGGACGCACCATCGCGGAGGGCTTCCGCGACGAGGGGCACCGAGTTGTGATCTCGGGTGCGCGGCGCGACGAGCTCGAAGTCGCCGCCAAGGAGCTCGACATCGATGCGATCGTCTGCGACAACTCCGACCCGGCCAGCCTCGCCGAGGCGCGTTCGGCGTTCCCGCAGCATCTCGACAGCATCATCCACGTGCCGGCGCCGCGCTGGCAGGACGGCGATCCGCGCACCTACTCGCTGACTCAGCAGTCCGCGGCGTGGCACAACGCCCTCGACACCACGGTGCTGTCGGCAGCGCTGACGCTGCAGAGCATCGGCGACCACCTGCGTGCCGGCGGTTCCGTCGTGAGCGTCGTACCGGAGAGCCCGCGCGACGGTAGCGCCCAGTCCGCGATCAAGGCCGCGCTGTCGGCTTGGACCGCCGATCAGGCGACGGTGTACGGCACCCGCGGCATCACCATCAATGTGGTGGCAGCCGGCCAGGGTTCTCAGCCCGGATACAACGGCCTGTCGATCGCCGCGCCGTCGACGGCGGCGGAGATCACCCGGCTGGCGCTGTTCCTCACCACCTCGGGTGCTCGCCACATCACCGGACAGACCCTGCACGTGAGCGCGGGACAGCTGGCGCACTTCGGCTGAAACCCCCGGGCCCTCTCCCCGGCTCGATTATTCCCCCGTTCGCGTCGAGCGAAACGGGGTTCCCGCCCCGCTTAGGCGTGGTTAGGGTCCAGACTGTGACTATCAAACTCGGTCTGCAGATCCCGAACTTCTCCTATGGCACCGGCGTCGAACAGCTGTTTCCCACCGTCATCGCGCAGGCGAGGGAAGCGGAATCGGCGGGGTTCGACTCCGTGTTCCTGATGGACCACTTCTATCAGCTACCCGGTCTCGGTACCCCCGACCAGCCCATGCTGGAGGCCTACACCGCACTCGGCGCACTAGCCTCGGCCACCGAGAAGGTCCAGCTCGGCACGCTGGTCACCGGCAACACTTACCGCAACCCGACGCTGCTGGCCAAGGCCATCACCACCCTCGACGTCGTGAGCGCCGGCCGGGCGATTCTCGGCATCGGCACCGGCTGGTTCGAGCTCGAACACGACTCGCTGGGCTACGAGTTCGGCACCTTCACCGATCGGTTCAACAAGCTGGGCGAGGCATTGCAGATCATCCTGCCGATGCTGGCCGGCGAGCGACCCACCGTCACCGGCAAGTACTACCGCACCCAGGAAGCGATGGCCGAGCCGCGCTACCGCGACCACATTCCGCTGATGATCGGCGGCAGCGGCGAGAAGAAGACAATTCCGTTGGCGGCCAAGCACTTCGACCACCTCAACATCATCGCCGGCTTCGACGAACTGCCCCGCAAGGTCCAGGTCGTCAAGGAGAACTGCGAGAAGATCGACCGCGATCCCGCCACCCTGGAAACCAGCATGCTCGCCGTCGCGATCATCGACGAGAACGTCACCGCCGATTCGATTCCCGAGGATTTCCGGCAGCAGGCGGTGTTCGGCTCGCCTGAGCAGATCGTCGACCAGCTCAAGACCAAGGTGTTGGACGCGGGCGTCGACGGGGTGATCCTGTCCCCCGTCACGAGTATCAACGGATACCAACCCGGCGGCATCACTGCGGTGGCCGAGTTGCTGACGCCCCTCCTCGCCGGTCGCTAGGGTCGAGACAGTGACGATCAAACTCGGGTTCCAGATCCCGAATTTCTCCTACGGCACCGGCGTCGAGCAGCTGTTTCCCACCGTCATCGCGCAAGCGCAGGAAGCCGAGGCCGCAGGTTTCGACTCGGTGTTCGTGATGGATCACTTCTATCAGCTGCCGATGCTCGGCGACCCCGATCAGCCCATGCTGGAGGCGTACACGGCCTTGGGTGCCCTGGCCGTCGCCACCGAACGCGTCCAACTGGGCACGCTCGTCACCGGCAACACCTACCGCAATCCGACGCTCCTGGCCAAGGCCATCACCACGCTCGACGTGATCAGTGCCGGCCGGGCGATCCTGGGCATCGGCACCGGCTGGTTCGAGCTCGAACACGATCAGCTCGGATTCGAGTTCGGCACCTTCACCGACCGGTTCAACAAGCTCGACGAGGCCTTGCAGATCATCCTGCCGATGCTCGCCGGCGAACGGCCCACAGTGAACGGTACGTACTACCAGACCCGGGAAGCGATGGCCGAGCCCCGTTACCGCGACCACATCCCGCTGATGATCGGCGGCAGCGGCGAGAAGAAGACCATCCCGCTGGCGGTACGGCACTTCGACCACCTCAACGTCATCGCGGGCTTCGACGAACTGGCGGGCAAACTGGCCGTGGTCGAGAAGCGCTGCGAGGAGATCGACCGGGATCCCGCGACGCTGGAGACCAGCATGCTGATCACCGCGTTGGTGGACGACAAGGCCACCCCCGACATGGCGCCGGCCGAGATGAGTCAGCGGATGGTGGTCGGTAGCGCGGAGTCGGTGGCCGAGCAGATCAAGACCAAGGTCCTCGACGCCGGGATCGACGGCATCATCATCAACATGCCGTACTACACTCCTGGTGCCATCACTGCTGCCGGCGAAGCGTTGAAACCGCTAGTCACACCCTGAAAAAACCGGTGTGGCATCTCACGAAGACGACCGAAATGGGTACGACTACCGTAGACGTTGTTCTGTGTGTAGCCATTGGAGGAGCCCAAAATGAGCCATCCCGGAGCCACCGCGACCGATAAGCACAAAGTTGTCATCATCGGATCCGGCTTCGGCGGATTGAACGCTGCGCAGAAGTTGAAGCACGCTGATGTCGACATCAAGCTCATCGCGAAGACGACGCATCACCTGTTCCAGCCGCTGCTCTACCAAGTCGCCACAGGCATCATCTCCGAAGGAGAAATCGCCCCGCCCACCCGGCTGATCCTGCGCAAGCAGCACAACGCCCAGGTGGTGCTCGGCGAGGTCACCCATATCGACCTGGCGAACAAGACCGTCGACTCCCTGCTGCTGGGCCACACCTACCGCACGCCCTACGACACCCTGATCGTGGCCGCCGGTGCGGGACAGTCCTACTTCGGTAACGACCACTTCGCCGAGTGGGCGCCCGGCATGAAGACCATCGACGACGCCTTGGAATTGCGCGGACGCATTCTCGGGGCGTTCGAGCAGGCCGAGCGCTCCAGCGACCCCGTGCGCCGCGCGAAACTGCTGACGTTCGTGGTCGTGGGTGCCGGTCCCACCGGCGTGGAGATGGCCGGCCAGATCCAAGAACTCGCCGACCAGACGCTCAAGGGCAGCTTCCGGCACATCGATCCCACCGAAGCGCATGTGATCCTGCTGGACGCCGCCCCGGCGGTGCTGCCCCCGATGGGCGAGAAGCTCGGCCTCAAGGCCAAGGAGCGACTGGAGAAGATGGGCGTCGAGATCCAGCTGAACGCCATGGTCACCGACGTCGACCGCAACGGCATCACCGTGAAGGATCCCGACGGCACCACCCGCCGCATCGAAGCCGCCACCAAGGTGTGGTCGGCCGGTGTGCAGGCCAGCCCACTCGGTCGCGACCTGGCCAACCAGTCCGACGTGGAGATCGACCGCGCCGGACGGGTGAAGGTGAACCCGGACCTGTCGATCCCCGGTCACCCGAACGTCTTCGTCGTCGGCGACATGGCCTTCGTGCCCGGCGTCCCCGGCATGGCCCAAGGTGCCATCCAGGGCGGCAAGTACGTCGCCGAGATCGTCAAGAACGAGGTCAAGGCGCGCGAGCACGGCACCATCCCCAAGCCGCGCGAGCCGTTCAAGTACTTCGACAAGGGTTCGATGGCCACGGTGTCGAAGTACAACGCGGTCGCCAAGGTGGGCAAATTCGAGTTCGGCGGCTTCATCGCCTGGCTCGCATGGCTGGGTCTGCACCTGATCTACCTGGTGGGCTTCAAGACCAAGATCGCCACGCTGTTGTCGTGGGCGGCGACGTTCCTGAGCCGCCAGCGCGGTCAGCTGACCATCACCGAACAGCAGGCCTACGCCAGAACCCGCATCGAACAGCTGGAGGAACTGGCCGCCAGCGTCGACGACGAGAAACAGGCGAGTTAGCGGTTGCGGCCTGGTAGCTAGAGCCGCTCTCCCTGCCACGTCGTCAGGACTCCGCCGCCGGCGAGGTCGAGTGCCACCGCTCCGTTGCGAGCAGGCCCGATCCCGCCGGCGGTGTCGTCTGGATAGACCAGTTCGCTGACGCAGGCGCGCGGGGCCGACACCGCGTCATCGGCGACGGCGCCGGTCCCCAGTTCGACACGGTGGCGCAGCAAGGGCTGACCCTTCACATCGGCGCGCAGCGCACCGCTCCAGAAGCCTTGGCGCTCATGGGTTCTGCCGATCTGCACCCGTTCGCGAAGTCGCAGACTGCCGGCCCCCTCGACGGCCACCGTGATCGACGTGAGGTGGCGGGCATCGGCGGCGATGACCGTTGGCTCAAGATCGAGGTCCAGGTGTCCCGCGACCTCCAAGTGCATCGCGGCCCGTGAGGTCAACTCCCCCGCCCCCGGTAACGCCACGGTGGCCGCCGCACTGCGCAGACACAACCGTGCCCCCGGCTCGACCACCACGCGGATGCTGATGGTGTCCCCGCCCAACGGTGTGGCAGCCGCCGAGAGCAGATGAACGGTGTCGGTCACCGTGCTGCGCGCGGTCAACCCGCCCCGGCACTGGATCCGCGGCAGGCGCCCGGCCTGCGCCACGATCACGACCTCTGAATGCATCAGACTGCTTGCGCCACCTTCAGCTGGCCCCGGACCCAGGCCAGCACTTCGGAGGCCGCGGGGTCATCGGTCAGGCTGATCAGCACGAATGGCCGGTGGTCCCGGACCGCACCCGCATCGCGGCGCATGACGTCGAGGTCGGCGCCCACCATGGGTGCCAGGTCGGTCTTGTTGATCACCAGCAGATCCGAGAAGGTGACGCCCGGTCCGCCCTTGCGCGGCACCTTGTCACCGCCGGCGACGTCGATGACGAAGATCTGCACGTCGATCAGCCCCGAGGAGAACGTCGCGGTCAGATTGTCACCGCCGGACTCCACCAGGATCAGATCCAGGTCGTCGTGCGCGGCGATCAGGTCGTCGATGGCATCCAGATTCGCGGTGATGTCATCGCGGATCGCCGTGTGCGGGCAGCCGCCGGTCTGCACCGCGGCGATCCGGTCGTCGGGCAGCACAGCATGCCGGCGCAGGAAGTCGGCGTCCTCGGTGGTGTAGATGTCATTCGTCAGCACCGCCAAGGACAATTCGTCGCGCAACTGGCGGCACAGCGCGGCCACCAGAGCGGTCTTACCCGAGCCGACCGGGCCGCCGACACCGATACGCAGCGGCTCGCCGGGCTGGCGCACGCGCTTGGGCCGGTCGTTGTGACCGTGCGGCTGACCGTCGATGAAATGTGGTGGCATTGTTGACCTTTCAGTACTTCAGGATACAAAGAGCGGCCGGTCACGCTCGGCGTGCCGCTGCGCCAGCACGTCGAGCAGGGGGTCGGACAGGTCGGCGAGCCCGGCGGTGGCTTCCAACGCGGTGTGCTCGCAGACGTCGGCCAGGGTGAACGTCACCGCGGCGACGTCGGCGGGGTCCAACGCCAGCAGCCGCTGTGCCGCGGTCGCCGAGCCGGTCATGGTCGTGTAGACCATGGCCAGGGCGGTGTGTTGCGGATCGAGAGCGCTGACCCTGCCCACCACCCCTGCCACGACGCCGAGGTGTGGGGCCCGGCCCATTACCGCCCAGTCAGCATCCGTTGGCCAGATCCGCCGCGCGAGGCGCAACAGACCCCGCCCCTGGGCCCGGGACGACGCCCTGGCCGACGGTGCCGGTGTGCGCGCATCGGTCTCCAGGTCGGCCGATCCGATGCTGATCGCGGCGGTCTGCACGGCCACCGCCACCGAGGCCGTCACCAGACCGTTGGTGCGGATGCGCCGGCGCAGGAACGCTTCCAGCGTCGCCAGATCGGTGACAAGGCCACTGGTGACAGCCTCCTCCATACCGCCGGAATGCACGTGCCCGCCGGTGGGAAGGCGGGAGTCGGCGAGGTTGAGCAGGGTGGTGATCACTCTGGACTGGACTCCGCTTCTAGAACAGGAAGTAACGCTGAGCCATCGGCAATTCCGCTGCCGGCTGCTCTTCCCACACCTGGCCGTCGATGCGGACGGTGAAGGTGTCGGGGTCCACCTCGATCCTCGGCGTGGCGTCGTTGAGCGGCATGTCCGCCTTGCCGACCTTGCGAACATTGCCCACCGCAACCAGTCGGCGCTTGATGTCCAGCCGGTCGGCCAGGCCGTCCTCGATGGCTTGCGGGGCCACGAAGTGCACCGATGTGGCGGCCGCTGCAGTCGGTGCCGCACCGAACATCGGGCGCGGCAGTACCGGCTGCGGCGTCGGGATGGAGGCGTTGGCATCACCCATCGCGGCCCAGGCGATCATGCCGCCCTTGAGCACCGCGTGCGGGCGCACCCCGAAGAAGGCCGGCTCCCACAGCACCAGGTCGGCGAGCTTGCCCACCTCGACCGAGCCGATCTCGGCGTCCATACCGTGCGCGACCGCCGGGCAGATCGTGTACTTGGCGACGTAACGCTGTACCCGGTTGTTGTCGGCTCCCGCGTCGCCGTCGAGGAAACCGCGGCGCTTCTTCATCACGTGCGCGGTCTGCCAGGTGCGCAGTACCACCTCGCCGATACGGCCCATGGCCTGGGCGTCGGAGCCGATCATCGAGATGGCGCCGATGTCGTGCAGCAGGTCCTCGGCGGCGATGGTCGACGGCCGGATGCGGCTCTCGGCGAACGCCAGGTCCTCGGGCACGCTCGGGTTGAGGTGATGGCAGACCATCAGCATGTCGAGGTGCTCGTCGAGGGTGTTGACGGTGTGCGGCCGGGTCGGGTTGGTGGAGCTGGGCAGCACGTTCGGGTGGGAGGCGACGGTGATGATGTCCGGCGCGTGCCCGCCACCGGCACCTTCGGTGTGATAGGCGTGGATGGACCGGCCTTTGATCGCCGCGAGCGTGTCCTCCACGAACGCCATCTCGTTGAGGGTGTCGGTGTGGATGTTGGCCTGCACCCCGGCCGCGTCGGCCACCGTCAGGCAGGCGTCGATGGCCGCCGGGGTGGTGCCCCAGTCCTCGTGCAGCTTGAAGCCCGCCGCGCCGCCGCGCAGTTGCTCCCACATGGCCTCGTGGCTGACGGTGTTGCCCTTGCCGAGCAGCGCGATGTTCAGCGGCCAGTGATCGAGGGCCTCGAGCATCCGGGCCAGATGCCACGAGCCCGGCGTGACGGTGGTGGCCTTGCTGCCCTCGGCCGGGCCGGTGCCGCCGGCGACGATGGTGGTGATGCCGCCGCCGAGTGCCTCTTCCATGATCTGCGGGCAGATGAGATGAACGTGGCAGTCGATGGCGCCCGCGGTGACGATGCGGCCGTTGCCGGCGATGATCTCCGTCGACGGGCCCACCACCAGGTCGGGGTGGACCCCGGACATGACGTCGGGATTGCCGGCCTTGCCGATCGCGACGATGCGCCCGTCACGAATGCCGATGTCGGCCTTGATGATTCCCCAGTAGTCGATGATGATCGCGCCGGTGATGACGGTGTCGGGGGCGCCGTCGGCGCGGGTCGCCCGCGACTGCCCCATCGATTCGCGCAGCACCTTGCCGCCGCCGAAGACGGCTTCGTCACCGGCCAATCCCGGCCCGCCGCTGCGGTCCTCGGTGATCTCGATGAGCAGGTCGGTGTCGGCCAGGCGGACACGGTCGCCGGTGGTGGGACCGAACAGGGCGGCGTACCGGGACCTGGACAGGTTCGCCATCAGGCATCAAGCTTTCCGGGAGGGGTGAGCGACAGGCCGTGCACCTCACGCGTGCCGCCGAGCGGCACCAGCGTCACGGTCTGGGCGACACCGGGTTCGAAGCGCACCGCGGTGCCCGCCGGGATGTCGAACCGGTAGCCGTGCGCGGCGGCCCGGTCGAACGACAGGGCGGAGTTGGCCTGCGGCAGATGCACATGGCTGCCTACCTGGACCGGGCGGTCGCCGGTGTTGAGGACTTCGAGTTCGAGGCGCGCGGCACCGGCGTTGAGTTCGATGTCGCCGTCGCCGAACAGGATCTCGCCGGGGATCACAGCCATGCTCTACGAGATCGGGTGGTGGACGGTGACGAGCTTGGTGCCGTCGGGGAACGTGGCTTCCACCTGGACGTCGTAGAGCATCTCGGGGACTCCCTCCATCACGTCATCGCGGGTCAATACTTCCCGGCCGCTGCTCATCAGCTCGGCGACCGTGCGGCCATCTCTGGCACCTTCGAGAAGGTGGTCGGTGATGAGCGCGACGGCCTCGGGATGGTTGAGCTTCAAGCCGCGGGCTTGCCGCCGACGGGCGAGCTCCGCCGCGTACGAGATGAGTAGCCGGTCCTGTTCATGCGGGGTCAAACGCATGAGGATGGATCCTGCCATTGTTCGAGCGCCGATGCGCAGCGAGGAACGAGCTGCGCTGAGAAGCCGAACCATCGCACCGTTCGAGCGCCGATGCGCAGCGAGGAACGAGCTGCGCTGGCAAGCTCAGTCGGTTTCGGCCTCGAGGTTCTGCAAGCGCACCTGACCGCGAGCGATGGTGCGGTCCTTCTCGTCGTTGACGGTGACCAGCCAGAGCTGCTGACGACGACCGCGGTGCAGCGGCTCGGAGACGCCGTAGACCTTGCCCGAGGAGATGGCGCGCAAGAAGTCGGTGTTGTTGTTGACGCCGACGACGTTGCCGCCGCCGTGCGCGGACAGCCAGACGTAGGCCGAGACGCTGGCCATGCTCTCGATGATCGAGCAGTACACACCGCCGTGCACGATGCCCACGGGCTGGAGCAAGGACGGTTTGACTTCCAGCTCGGCCTTGGCACCGTCCGGGCTGATCTCGGTGAAGACCAGACCGAGTTCGGTGTCGAAAGGCGCGGTGAAGTCGGGCAGGCCCGACGGAGTTGCTTGCACCCCTTCTGTTTACACGGGGATCGGGGGCGCCTCAGCACCTGTGCCCAGAAAGACGGCGAGCCCCGCGCATGATGCGCGGGGCTCGCCTCTCGAGTGGACCGGGGGTCTCTGCAGCCCTCAGGACTCCGGCTCGGTCCGTTAGCCTCGACTCATTCAATATAGGCAAGGCTGCCCTAATTTCGCAAGACCTTCGTTGCGAATCGGACGAGAAAAATGACCGGCCCGCAGCCGCGGGCGGGTCTGGCCGCGCACCGGCAGGCCGAAGCCGACCAGCGCGTCGAGCACCGCCTGGCCACGACGCATCCCGACCACCTCGCTGTAGCCGGCGAGCATCGGCACCTGTGTGGCCGCAACCACGATGGCCGTACCGACGGTGTGCCACATGGACTCGATGCTCACCGCCCCACCGCTGATGTCGTGGAGTTTGGCGAACAGCGGAGACAACGACCGGTGGCAGCGGTGGGCGATCCAAGTCGCCAGCGCCGCTTCGCTGGGCAGCTCCACCACACCTTCGGCGGGCCGGCCGTGGCGCGCACACGGATCGTCGGGCAGCACACGCACCGTCGGATCGACCACGCCGAGCCAATCGATGGCGCCCTCGGAGTCGACGTGCACCCAGAGGTTTTCCAGCCCGGTGTCCCAGGCGCGGCCTTCGAGCACCACCAGCGCCACCACCCGGCCGATGACGGCGTGCGCCAGCGTGGCCGCCAACTGCTGGGCCGCCGCGGTCCTGCTGTCCATCTCCTCGGCGGCCGCGGCGAACATGACCTCGAGACGGTCGCCGGTCAAGGCGGCCGTGAGCGGCCACCACCTGCGTTTGGACACGTCGCCCATGACCGCCACGCCATACACCCGAGGACACTCCGGATAGAGCACCCGCAGCCGTCGACTCGATTCGTGCAGCGGCAGAACCCGGCGGATCGTCATACCCGCGATGAGCGGATCGTCGATCAGGGCAGTCATGGCACCTCCTAGTATGCTTAGGTAAGCCTAACCATAAAAGCATGAGAGCTACGGGGGAATACCTGTGACTGCTTGTGACTGCTTTCACAGCCGCCGGCAGCGGAACTATCGGCGGGTGGCATTGGTTACAGAGGACGGCGGTAGATACGACGGCCGGTAGTAAACGCGAGTAGTCTGTCGACATCGTTTTCAGAGAAGAACGGAACATGGCCAAGGTGGCTCGTTTAGGAGAACTCGAACAGGCGGTGATGGACCGTCTGTGGTCGGCGCCGGAACCCCAAACCGTGCGCCAGGTGCACGAGGCGCTCTCAGAGCGCCGCGATCTGGCGTATACGACGGTGATGACGGTTCTGCAGCGGCTGGCCAAGAAGCACCTCGTGGTGCAGCACCGCGACGACCGCGCCCATCGATACGCCCCCATGCACGGCCGCGACGAACTGGTGGCCGGCCTGATGGTCGACGCGTTGGATCAGGCCGCCGATACCGGTAGCCGCCAGGCGGCACTGGTGCATTTCGTGGAACGGGTGGGTGCGGACGAGGCGGAAGCGTTGCGCCGCGCGCTCGCCGAGTTGGAAGCAAAACACGGTGTGACCACCTCGGCTGGCGACGTCGTCACCGACTGACGGATACTGTCAGCGTGTCCGCGCTGGCCTTCTCTGTTCTCGCGCTGCTGCTGGTCGGTCCCGTACCGGCCCTGCTGGCGCGGGCCACCTGGCCACTGCGCGCGCCGCGGGCCGCCGTGGTGCTGTGGCAGTCCATCGCCGTCGCGGCCGTCCTGTCCGCTTTCAGCGCCGGAATCGCGATCGCCAGCCGGCTTTTCGTGCCCGGCCCCGACGGGCGTCCCACCACCTTGCTCGGTGAGATCGACCAGCTCGGCTGGCCGCTGTGGCTGGGATCGATCACCGTCTTCGGACTGACGCTGCTGATCGGCGCCCGCCTGATGGTGGCCGGTGCGCAGGTGTTCATCTCGACCCGTCGGCGCCGCTCCTACCACCGCACACTCGTCGACATCCTCGGCGTCAGCCACGAGCGCGCCGCCGCACAGGCCTGTACCCGAGCCAGCGAGCTGCGGATCCTCGACGTCCAGCAGCCGCTGGCCTACTGCCTGCCCGGCGTGCGCGGACGCGTCGTGGTCAGCGAGGGGGCCTTGAGCGCCCTCGCCGACGACGAGGTGACCGCGATCCTGACCCATGAGCGTGCGCATCTGCGAGCCCGCCATGACCTGGTCCTCGAAGCCTTCATCGCGGTGTACGTGGCATTCCCGCGGTTCGTCCGCAGCCGCAGCGCCCTCGACGCCGTGCGCCTGCTGATCGAGCTGCTCGCCGACGATGCCGCCGTACGCGCCGCCGGTCCCACTCCCCTGGCCCGGGCGCTCGTCGCGTGTGCCGCGGGCCGCGCACCGAAGGGGGCGCTCGCCGCCGGCGGGCCCACCACCGTCATCCGGGTGCGGCGGTTGGCGGGACGCCCCAACAGCGCACCACTGGCCGCCGCGGCATACCTGAGCGCGGTCGCGATCCTGGTGGTGCCCACCATCGCCGTCGCGGTGCCGTGGCTGCACGAGCTGCAGCGCCTCTTCTCCGGCTAGGCCGGTCGCCGAGGCGGCGACGAAGGAGCCGGGGACGCACGGCCGGGGACGGGTGGGTACGACTAGGCTCTTCCTCGATCCAGACTTGAGCTCGATGCTGTGCCGGAATCAGAACCGAAAGGGCCCCCATGACCGACTCTTCCACCACCGGTACCGCTCAGATCGGCGTCACCGGTCTGGCCGTGATGGGCTCCAACCTGGCCCGTAACTTCGCCCGGCACGGCTACACCGTCGCCCTGCACAACCGGTCGATCGCCAAGACGGACGCGCTGCTGGCCGAGCACGGTTCCGACGGCAACTTCGTCCGCAGCGAGACCATCGAGGAATTCCTGGATGCGCTGGAGAAGCCGCGCCGCGTCATCATCATGGTCAAGGCCGGTGAGCCCACCGACGCCGTGATCAACGAGCTCGCCGACGCCATGGAAGAAGGCGACATCATCATCGATGGCGGCAACGCCCTCTACACGGACACGATCCGGCGGGAGAAGGCCATCCGCGAGCGTGGCCTGCACTTCGTCGGCGCCGGCATCTCCGGCGGTGAGGAAGGCGCGCTGAACGGCCCGTCGATCATGCCCGGCGGCCCGAAGGAGTCCTACGAGTCGCTGGGCCCGCTGCTCGAGGAGATCTCTGCCCACGTCGACGGGGTGCCGTGCTGCACCCACATCGGCCCCGACGGCGCCGGCCACTTCGTCAAGATGGTGCACAACGGCATCGAATACTCCGATATGCAGCTCATCGGCGAGGCCTACCAGCTGCTGCGCGACGGGCTGGGCAAGTCCGCACCCGAGATCGCCGACGTGTTCGAAGAGTGGAACAAGGGCGACCTGGACAGCTTCCTGGTGGAGATCACCGCCCAGGTGCTGCGCCAGACCGACGCCAAGACCGGCAAACCGCTGGTGGACCTGATCCTCGACGAGGCCGAGCAGAAGGGCACCGGACGCTGGACGGTGAAGTCTGCCCTCGACCTCGGGGTGCCCGTCACCGGTATCGCCGAGGCGGTGTTCGCCCGCGCCCTGTCCGGTTCGGTGGCCCAGCGCAAGGCAACCACGGGCCTGGCATCGGGCGATCTGGGCGAAAAGCCCACTGACGCAGCACAATTCACCGAGGACATCCGGCAGGCGCTGTACGCGTCGAAGATCATCGCCTACGCCCAGGGCTTCAACCAGATCCAGGCCGGCTCCAACGAGTACAACTGGGGCATCACCCCCGGCGACATGGCCACCATCTGGCGCGGCGGCTGCATCATCCGGGCCAAGTTCCTCAACCGGATCAAGGACGCGTTCGACAACGATCCCGATCTGCCCACGCTGATCGTCGACCCGTATTTCCGCGATGCCATCGAGGCCGCGATCGACAGCTGGCGCCGGGTGGTGGTCAAGGCCACCGAGTTGGGCATCCCGATCCCCGGTTTCAGCTCGGCGCTGTCCTACTACGACGGCCTGCGCACCGAGCGGCTGCCCGCCGCCCTGACCCAGGGTCTGCGCGACTTCTTCGGCGCCCACACCTACGGCCGGATCGACACCGACCACACCAAGCGATTCCATACGCTGTGGAGCGGTGACCGCAGCGAGGTCGAGGCCTGATTTCCGCCGCGAGCAGTCACGAAGTCGAGCTTGCGGGCCCGCGGCGCTCGGACTTGTGGCTGCTCGGCACGAAGTACCCTGAGGTACGTGCAGTTTCTCGAAGGCCACAAGCCCCCGTATGACCTGACCTACGACGACGTGTTCGTCGTGCCCAACCGCAGTGAGGTCGCGTCGCGGTTCGACGTCGACCTGTCCACCGCGGACGGCACCGGCACCACGATTCCGGTGGTGGTCGCGAACATGACTGCGGTCGCGGGCCGCCGGATGGCCGAAACGGTGGCGCGCCGCGGCGGCATCGTGGTGTTACCCCAGGATCTGCCGATCTCGGCGGTCAAGGAGTCCGTCGACTTCGTCAAGAGCCGTGACCTGATCGCCGACACCCCGGTGATGCTGGCACCCGAGGATTCGGTGTCGGATGCCGTCGCGCTGATCCACAAACGAGCCCACGGCGCGGCGGTCGTCGTCGAAGAAGGCCGCCCCGTCGGCCTGGTAACCGAGTCGGCGTGCGTCGGCGTCGACCGCTTCGCCCGGGTCCGCGACGTGGCGGCAGCAGACTTCGTCACCGCGCCGGTGGGCACCGATCCACGCAAGGTGTTCGATCTGTTGGAGCACGCTCCGATCGCTGTGGCGGTGCTGACCAACGCCGACGGCACCCTGGCCGGTGTACTGACCCGCACCGGCGCCATCCGCGCGGGGATCTATACGCCGGCGGTCGACAGCGCAGGCCGGTTGCGCATCGCCGCGGCGGTCGGCATCAACGGTGACGTGTCGGCGAAGGCCACCGCACTGGCCGAAGCCGGTGCCGACGTCCTGGTGGTCGACACCGCGCACGGCCACCAGCAGAAGATGATCGACGCCATCACCGCGGTGGCGAAGCTGGATCTGGGCCTGCCGCTGGCAGCGGGCAACGTGGTCTCCGCCGCCGGCACCCGCGACCTGCTGAACGCAGGCGCCACCATCGTGAAGGTCGGTGTCGGGCCCGGTGCCATGTGCACCACCCGGATGATGACCGGCGTGGGGCGTCCTCAGTTCTCCGCGGTACTCGAATGCGCTACGGCGGCAAGGGAACTCGGCGGCCATGTATGGGCTGACGGCGGTGTGCGGCACCCCCGCGACGTGGCACTGGCGCTGGCGGCGGGTGCCTCCAACGTGATGATCGGCTCGTGGTTCGCGGGCACGTACGAGTCCCCCGGCGACCTGCTGCGCGACCGTGACGACCGTCCGTACAAGGAGAGCTACGGCATGGCGTCCAAACGCGCCGTCGCCGCCAGGACCGCTGCCGACGGTGCCTTCGACCGCGCCCGCAAAGCGCTGTTCGAGGAAGGGATCTCCACCTCCCGGATGGCAGTGGACCCGCAGCGCGGCGGCGTCGAGGACCTGCTGGACCACATCACCTCGGGAGTGCGCAGCACCTGCACCTACGTCGGTGCGGCCACCGTGCCGGAGTTGTACGAGAAGGCGGTGCTGGGAGTGCAGTCGGCGGCGGGTTTCGCGGAAGGACATCCGTTGCCCGCTGGCTGGTGAGCAGTCTGCCGTTAATATGTGATCCCTGAGTGGGTAATCCCGCCATGATGAAATCAGGGCCGAAAGAAAGAGACTCAGTGCCCCAGGCACCCAGTGATGCCGCGCCAGCGGTCGTCATGCAAGACCCCGAGGCGCAGGACGCCGAGCCATCCTCTAGTCAGCCGGGCATCAGGCCCGGCTCACCTACGGCGGTGACGCGCCCATGAGCGGGTGGTTCACCGTCTTGTCCCTGCTCGCGATCCTGGTGCTCACCGCAGGCACCGCACTGTTCGTCGCGGCGGAATTCTCCCTCACCGCGCTGGAACGCAGCACGGTCGAGGCCAACGCCCGCAGCGGTCACCGGCGCGACAAGTTCGTCCAGCGCGCGCACCGCACCCTGTCGTTCCAGCTGTCCGGTGCCCAATTGGGGATCTCGATCACCACACTGGCCACGGGTTACCTCGCCGAGCCGGTGGTGGCTCGGCTGATCGCACCCGGTCTGGAAGCTGTCGGCCTGCCCGAGGGCAGTATCGGCGGCGTGGCGTTGGGGTTGTCGCTGCTGATCGCCACCTCGATCTCGATGGTGTTCGGCGAGCTGGTACCGAAGAACCTGGCTGTGGCGCGGCCCCTTCCGACCGCGCGCGCAGCGGCGGGCCCGCAGCTGGTGTTCTCCATGCTGCTGAAGCCGGCCATCATCGCCACCAACGGCAGCGCCAACTGGATCCTGCGCCGGATGGGCATCGAACCCGCCGACGAGCTGGCCTCGGCGCGCTCGCCCCAGGAGTTGGTGGCGCTGGTGCGCAACTCCGCCCGTAGCGGCTCCCTCGACGCGGTCACCGCCACGCTCGTGGACCGGTCGCTGCAGTTCGGCGAGCTCACCGCCGAGGAACTGATGACACCGCGCCAGAAGATCGTCGCGCTGGAGGCCGAAGACACCGTCGCCGACCTGGTGGCCACGGCCGCCGAGAGCGGCTACTCCCGCTTCCCCATCATCGACGGCGACCTCGACGAGACCGTCGGCATCGTCCACATCAAGCAGGTCTTCGAGATCCCGCGGGAGCAGCGGGACACCACCAAGCTCTCCACGCTGGTCCAGCCGGTGGCCGTGGTGCCGTCCACCCTCGACGGCGACGCGGTGTTCGCCCAGATCCGCGGCAACGGCCTGCAGACCGCGCTGGTGGTCGACGAATACGGCGGCACCGCGGGCATGGTCACAGTCGAAGATCTGATCGAAGAGATCGTCGGCGATGTGCGAGACGAGCACGACGACGCCACACCCGACGTGGTCAAGGCCGGCGGCGGGTGGCAGGTCTCCGGCCTGCTGCGTATCGACGAAGTGGCCTCGGCCACCGGCTACCGGGCTCCCGAAGGCGAATACGACACCATCGGCGGCCTGGTGCTGCAGGAACTCGGCCACATCCCCGAGAACGGCGAATCGGTGGAGCTGCGGGCATTCGACCCCGACACTCCGCTCGACGAGCCGGTGCGCTGGCAAGCCACCGTCGTGGCCATGGACGGCCGACGCATCGACCAGCTCGAGCTCACCCAGCTGGATCCGCGGGACGACGAGGACGAGGACCACTGATGGGTAGCGACATATTCGGCGTGCTGCTCACCGTGGTGCTGCTCGGCGCCAACGCCTTCTTCGTGGGTTCGGAATTCGCCCTGATCTCCGCCCGCCGCGACCGGCTCGAGGCACTGGCCGAACAGGGCAAGAAGAGCGCCGTGACGGTGATCCGGGCCGGCGAGCAATTGTCCTTGATGCTGGCAGGTGCGCAGCTGGGCATCACGATCTGCTCGATCCTGTTGGGCCGCGTCGGTGAGCCGGCGGTGGCGCACCTGCTGGAGGGTCCGTTCGGACTGCTGGGCATTCCCGATGCGGTGCTGCACACCGTGTCGTTCATCATCGCGCTCGCGGTCGTGGTGACGCTGCACGTGCTGCTGGGCGAGATGGTGCCGAAGAACATCGCGATCGCCGGGCCGGAATCCACGGCCATGCTGCTCATTCCGGCGTACCTGGTGTACGTGCGGGCGGCCAAGCCGTTCATCGCGTTCTACAACTGGTGCGCCAACATCACGCTGCGCGCGGTGCGGGTGGAACCCAGGGACGAACTCGATGTCACCGTGTCCACCGTCGAGCTTTCGGAGATGATCGCCGAATCGGTATCCGAAGGCCTGTTGGACCCGGAAGAGCACACCCGGCTGACCCGGGCCCTGCAGATCCGCAACCGGGTCGTCTCCGATGTTGCGGTGCGCCTGCCGGAGATCCGCGCCGTGCCCGTGGCAGCCGCCGGCTCCGGCCCCACCATCGCGGCGGTGGAGCAAGCCCTGGTCGAAACCGGCTACTCCCGGTTCCCGGTCACCGGGGTCGACGGGATCTACATCGGCTACCTGCACATCAAGGACGTCCTGGCCCTGGGCGATGATCCCGACGCCGTGGTCGATCTGTCGGTGATCCGGCCGCTGCCTCACGTCCCCGAGCGGTTGCCCCTGCCCGACGCGCTGTCGCGGCTACGGCGCAGCAACAGCCACTTGGCGTTGGTCACCCAGGGCGAGGGCGGGCCGACGGTACCGGTGGTGGCGATGGTGGCGCTCGAGGACCTGGTGGAGGACTTGGTGGGCACCGTGCGCGACGGGACGCACCGTGTCTGACCAGGTCGAGGTGCTCCCCGAATCGGCTTGGCGGGCACGCGCCGCGGCGCACCGCGACCGGGCCGAGGCGTTCCTGGCCCCACATCGGCGCCGGGCTGCGGCCGGCGTGCCGCATCCGGTGTGGGATTTCCTGTTCACCTACTACAGCTTGCGGCCCCGGCAGTTGGTGCGCTGGCACCCCGGGTACGGCCTGATCCTGACCCAGGGCACGGAGTATCTGGGCCGCACCGGATACGTCCAACACCCCTGTGGGGTGACCGTCGGAACCGATTACCTGCAGGGCCGTCAGGATACGGTGCAGTTCATCGCCGACCTGCTGTCCGCGACCGAGGCACGCCCGGCCCAGTGGAACTGTTTCGGGTTGCACGAATGGGCCATGGTGTACCGCAGTTCCGAGGTCCGCCACGGCGCGGTTCCGTTGCGGCTCGGCGCGGCGGGCACCGATGCCGTGGTGGAATCGATGCCGCTGCGGTGCACTCACTACGACGCGTTCCGCTTCTTCACCGACGCCGCCGCGCCTCGCAACACCGTCGCACTCCGCCGGGAAACGCAAGTGGACCGGGAACAACCTGGCTGTTTGCACGCGGGGATGGACCTGTACAAGTTCGCAGGCAAACTCGGCCCGCTCATCGAGTCGACTTTGCTGCTGGATTGTCTTGATCTGGCCGCCGACGCCCGTGAGCTGGACATGCGGGCCAGCCCGTATGACCTGACCGAGTACGGTTTCGCACCGATTCGGATCGAGGACGCGACGGGCCGCGCCGAGTATGTGCGTTGCCAGCGTGAGCTGTCGCTACGCGCGGCCGCTCTGCGCTCTGCATTGCGAGAACGCTGTGACCTGCTGTTGATGGCCATAACTGACCAAGCCGCCGGTTACCGACGGGTAGGATGATTCGATTGCCGGCCGAGGAGGACCAATGACTGAGCGTGTGACCGTGGGTAACTTGCGGGTCGCCAAGGTGCTGCATGACTTCGTGAACAACGAGGCGTTGCCGGGCACTGATCTGGATCCGGACAGTTTCTGGGCCGGGGCCGACAAGGTGGTCACCGACCTGGCCCCGCGCAACGCGGAGTTGTTGGCCCGCCGCGATGAACTGCAGGCCCAGATCGACGAATGGCATCGCCACCATGTCCTGGAGCCCCACGACGCGGCGGCCTACCAGGCCTTCCTGCGTGAAATCGGTTATCTGCTACCGGTTCCCGACGATTTCACCATCACCACCTCGGGGGTGGACCCGGAGATCACCTCCACCGCCGGCCCGCAGCTGGTGGTGCCGGTGCTCAACGCCCGCTTCGCCCTGAACGCCTCCAACGCCCGCTGGGGTTCCCTGTATGACGCCCTCTACGGCACCGACGTGATCCCCGAAGACGACGGCGCCGAAAAGGGAACCTCCTACAACAAGGTGCGCGGCGACAAGGTCATCGCCTACGCCCGCAAGTTCCTCGACGACACCACCCCACTGGACGCCGGATCCTGGACCGAAGCCACCGCACTGACCGTCGAGGACGGCAAACTGGTGGTCGCGTTGGGTGACGATCTCGACACCGAGCTCATCACCGCCGACCAGTTCGCCGGGTATCTGGGCGAACCCGATGCGCCGACCTCGGTGTTGCTGGTCAATCATGGACTGCACATCGAAATCCTCATCGACGCCGACTCCCCCATCGGTGCCACCGACACCGCCGGCATCAAAGACGTGGTGCTGGAATCGGCGGTCACCACCATCATGGACTTCGAAGACTCGGTCGCCGCCGTCGACGCCGAGGACAAGGTGCTCGGCTACCGCAACTGGCTGGGCCTCAACCGCGGCGACCTGGCCGAAGACGTCACCAAAGCCGGCACCACCTTCACCCGCGTGCTCAACCAGGACCGGGTCTACACCCGACCCGACGGCGAAGAACTCACCCTGCCCGGGCGCAGCCTGCTGTTCGTCCGCAACGTCGGCCACCTGATGACCAACGACGCCATCACCTTCCGCGGCAGCGCCGACGAAGACCTCGAGGTCCCCGAAGGCATTCTGGATGCGCTGCTCACCAGCTTGATTGCCATCCACGGCCTGAAGAACACCGAAGCCAACGGCCCCCTGCTCAACTCCCGCACCGGCTCGATCTACATCGTCAAACCCAAAATGCACGGCCCCGACGAAGTGGCGTTCACCTGCGAACTGTTCTCCCGCGTCGAAGACGTCCTCAACCTGCCCCAAGGCACCCTCAAGGTCGGCATCATGGACGAAGAACGCCGCACCAGCGCCAACCTCAAAGCCTGCATCAAAGCCGCCGCCGACCGCGTGGTGTTCATCAACACCGGCTTCCTCGACCGCACCGGCGACGAAATCCACACCTCCATGGAAGCCGGCCCCATGGTCCGCAAAGGCACCATGAAGGCCCAGCCCTGGATCAAAGCCTACGAAGACGCCAACGTCGACACCGGCCTGGCCGCCGGCCTGTCCGGCAAAGCCCAAATCGGCAAAGGCATGTGGGCCATGCCGGATCTGATGGCCGACATGCTCGAGCAGAAGATCGGCCAGCCCAAGTCCGGTGCGACCACGGCCTGGGTGCCCTCCCCCACCGCGGCCACCCTGCACGCCCTGCACTA
>NZ_JBDGJH010000036.1:0-42261 GCF_057656995.1 Mycobacterium sp. Soil_C_30
TTGCCCGTCACCGGGTACGCCGATCTGGTGCGGGCGGTCAAGGCGCGGGTGCCGTCGATGCACGTGCATGCGTTCTCGCCGATGGAGATCGCCAACGGTGTGACGCGGGCCGGGTCGTCGATCCGGGATTGGCTGACGCAGTTGCGTGAAGCCGGGCTGGACTCGATTCCGGGTACCGCCGCCGAGATCCTCGACGACGAGGTGCGCTGGGTGCTCACCAAGGGCAAGCTGCCGACGTCGATGTGGATCGACGTGGTGACCACCGCGCATCAGGTGGGGCTCAAGTCGTCGTCGACGATGATGTACGGCCACGTCGACACCCCGCGGCACTGGGTGGGGCATCTGAACATCCTGCGCAAGATCCAGGATGAGACCGGTGGGTTCACCGAGTTCGTGCCGTTGCCGTTCGTGCACCAGAGCTCTCCGCTGTATCTGGCCGGTGCCGCCCGCCCGGGTCCGACGCACCGGGACAACCGTGCTGTGCACGCGCTGGCTCGGATCATGTTGCACGGCAGGATCCCGTCGATCCAGACCAGCTGGGTCAAGCTCGGCGTCGAGCGCACGCAGGTGATGCTCAACGGCGGTGCCAACGATCTGGGCGGCACGTTGATGGAGGAGACCATCTCGCGGATGGCGGGCTCGGAGAACGGGTCGGCCAAGTCGGTGGAAGAACTCGTCGCCATCGCCGCGGGCATCGGCCGCCCGGCCCGCCAACGCACCACCACCTACGCCGAACGCGCCGCCTGATCACTCACTCCTGCGAGCGAGCGTGTCTGCCCGCGACACGCCGGCGGTTTCCGTACAAAAGCGTGCGTTCGCGCTCCGCTGAGACCTGTGAGCCGGCCTGTGGCTTGAAAGTGGACCATAGTCCGGAATAGATTCGGACCTGGGTCCGGTTGGACTCGACGAGGGCGCCGGACGGACCGACACCCACCTGCCGAAGGAGAACCACATGACCACCGCAGCAGCCACCGGCCTGACCGCCGGAACCTGGGCCATCGACCCGGTGCACTCGTCCATCAGCTTTTCTGTCCGCCACCTCGTGGTCAGCAAGGTCCGCGGCACCTTCGGTGCGTTCAGCGGTGCCATCACCATCGCCGAGGACGGCACCCCCGCAGTGACCGCCGAAATCGACGTCGACTCGCTGCACACCGGCAACGAGCAGCGCGAAGCCCACCTCAAGTCCGCCGATTTCTTCGATGTCGAGAAGTTCCCCACCGCCAGCTTCCGGTCCACCGGCGTACAGGCCAAGGGCGACGACTACGTACTCGACGGCGAGTTCACGCTCAAGGGCATCACCAAGCCGATCAGCCTGGCACTCGAGTTCAACGGCGTGAACCCCGGGATGGGCCACGGCGAGGTGGCCGGCTTCGAGGCCTCAGTGGTGTTGAACCGCAAGGAGTTCGGCATCGACATCGACATGCCGCTGGAGACCGGCGGTGCCGTCGTCGGTGACAAGGTGACCGTCACCCTCGAGATCGAGGCCCTCAAGCAAGCCTGATCCACGCGAGATCCCCTCGGCGAGCGCGCGTGTTGGTACAGAAATGCCCGGCGTTTCGCGTACAAACACGCGCGCTCGCGGGGGAGTGTTTGGTCTGGGGTCAGAGGCGGGCGGCGAGTTCGGTGCCCTGCCGGATGGCCCGCTTGGCGTCGAGCTCGGCCGCCATCGACGCACCCCCGATGACATGCGGGGTTATTCCGTTGGCGCGCAAGGCCTCGTCGAGGTCACGCACCGACTCCTGGCCGGCACACACCACCACATTGTCGACGGCGAGCAGCCGGGACTGCCCCCCGATCCTGATGTGTAGGCCGGCGTCGTCGATGCGCTCATAGCTCACTCCGGAAATCTGCTCCACGCCTTTGGCTTTCAGTGAGGCGCGGTGAACCCAGCCGCTGGTCTTGCCCAGCCGCTTGCCTTGAGAACCCTTGGTGCGCTGCAGCAGATACACCTGGCGGACCGCCGGAGCGGGCAGTGGCGGTACCAACGCCCCGCGGCCGTCCTGGGGATCGCCGGCGCCCCATTCAGCTTTCCATTCCTTGAGGTTCAAGGTGGGGGACTGGTCCGTCGTCAGCAATTCGCTGACGTCAAAACCGATTCCGCCCGCGCCGATCACCGCGACACGGTTGCCGATCGGCCGCACACCGTGGATGGCCTCGGGGTAGGTGAGCACCATCGGGTGATCGATACCCGGGATGTCCGGAAGCCGTGGCGCCACACCGGTGGCCAGCACCACCTCATCGAATCCCGACAGGTCCCCGGCCGTGGCCCGGGTGCTCAACCGCGTGGTGACGCCGTGCTTGTCGAGCATGGTCGAGTAGTAGCGAATCGTCTGGTCGAACTCCTCCTTGCCGGGAATGCGCCGGGCCAGGTCGAACTGGCCGCCCAGGAACTCGTTGGCGTCGAACAACGTCACCCGGTGCCCACGTTGTGCGGCGGCCACCGCCGTGGCCAGCCCGGCGGGTCCGGCGCCCACCACAGCGATCGAGCGGGCGCGCTGCGTCGGCCCCAATGTCAGTTCGGTTTCGTGCCCGGCGCGCGGGTTCACCAGGCAGGACACCGTTTTGTGCACAAAGGCGTGATCCAGGCAGGCCTGATTGCACGCGATGCAGGTGTTGATCTCATCGGCGGCACCGGCGATCGCTTTGTTCACCCAGTCCGGGTCCGACAGCAGCGGCCGGGCCATCGAGATCAGGGCGACGTCGGTGTCGACCAGGATCTGTTCGGCGGCCTCGGGCATGTTGATGCGGTTCGACGCCATCACCGGGATGCTCACGTGCGCGGCCACCGAATGGGTGATGTCGACGAACGCATTGTTGGGCACCGAGGTGACGATGGTGGGCACTCGCGCCTCGTGCCAGCCGATTCCGGTGTTGATGATCGTCGCACCCGCCGACTCGACTTCGGTTGCCAGCGCGACGATCTCATCCCAGCTCTGGCCGTCCTCCACATAATCGGCCATGGACATGCGGTAGCACAGGATGAAATCCGGCCCGACGGCTGCGCGGGTGCGCCGCACGATCTCCACCGGGAAGCGGCGCCGGTTCCGCGGTGTACCGCCCCAGGCGTCGGTGCGCTTGTTGGTGCGCGGAGCCAGGAACTGGTTGAGCAGGTAGCCCTCACTGCCCATGATCTCCACCCCGTCATACCCGGCCGCCCGGGCCAGCAGTGCACACCGGACGAAATCGTCGATGGTGCCGTCGACGTCGCGCAGCGCGCGCGGGCGGAACGGATTGATCGGGGCCTTGATCGAGGAGGCGCTGACCGAGAACGGGTGGTAGGCATAACGTCCCGCGTGCAGCACTTGCAGCAGGATCTTGGCGCCGGCATCGTGCACGGCCGCGGTGATCGTCTGGTGCCTGCGGGCTTCCGCCGAGGACACCAGTTGCGCGGCGAAGGGCAACAGCCAGCCGGTGCGGTTCGGCGCGTACCCGCCGGTGATGATCAGGCCGACGCCGCCGCGGGCGCGTTCGGCGAAGTAGGCGGCCAGCCGGTCGGTATCACGAGCGCGATCCTCCAGGCCGGTGTGCATGGAGCCCATCACCACGCGGTTGCGCAACGTGGTGAAGCCGAGATCCAACGGGGACGACAACGTGGGGTACGGATGCACGTCAATCTCCCGGCGCCGCGTCGCTCAAGCGGCGGGCCGGCTCGTGACTCGATCCGGCCTGCTCACTGGAAAAGATGTGGTTGACAGCCACCAGCGCAGGCTATGCGGTACCGCTGGTCCCAGCAATGAGTTGCCGTGCCGTGCGGTCGGGAATGTCGGTTGCGCAACTTGTATATGCAACGTCTAGTATCAGTAAACGCGTGTCTCGTCCATCGGGGCACGCAAGTTAGGGCACACTGGCACAGATGTCCGGTTTCAGCCTCCGGATACTGGTCAGACCCACCTAGAACGAGAACGACAGCAGCCCGCCCAGTAACCACTGACAGGAGCACGAGGAGCCCCCGTGACATACGTGATCGCTCAACCCTGCGTCGACGTCAAAGACAAGGCGTGCATCGAGGAATGCCCGGTCGACTGCATCTACGAGGGCGCACGCATGCTGTACATCCACCCCGACGAATGCGTGGACTGCGGCGCTTGTGAGCCCGTTTGCCCCGTCGAAGCCATCTTCTACGAAGACGATGTGCCCGACGAGTGGAGCAGCTACGCACAGTCGAACGCCGACTTCTTCGACGAACTCGGCTCCCCGGGTGGCGCGTCGAAGGTCGGGCAGACCGACAACGATCCCGCGGCGATCAAAGAATTGCCGCCCCAGAGCGAGGGCTGAGCGACGGCATGACCCGACGGAGGGTGTCGGCGTCGCTGCCGGTCTTCCCCTGGGACACGCTGGCCGATGTCACGGCGAAAGCCCGCTCGCACGCGGGGGGCATCGTCGATCTGTCGGTCGGTACGCCGGTCGATCCGGTGGCGCCGGTGATCCGGGAGGCGCTGGCTGCGGCCGGCTCGTCGCCCGGCTATCCGACCACCGCGGGAACGCCCGCGTTGCGGACCTCTGCGGTCAATGCGCTGCAACGTCGGTACGGCATCACAGGTCTGGCCGAGAGCGCGGTACTGCCGGTGATCGGCACCAAGGAGCTGATCGCGTGGTTGCCGACGCTGCTCGGGCTGGGTGCCGGCGATCTGGTGGTGGTGCCGGAGCTGGCGTATCCCACCTATGACGTGGGCGCACGGCTGGCGGGTGCCTCGGTGCTGGCCGCCGACTCGCTGACCCAGATCGGCCCGCAGTCGCCGGCGCTGGTGTTCCTGAACTCGCCCAGCAATCCGACCGGGCGGGTGCTCGGTGTCGACCACCTGCGCAAAGTGGTCGGCTGGGCCAGGGAGCGCGGCGTCATCGTCGCCTCCGACGAGTGCTACCTCGGGCTCGCGTGGGACGCCGAACCGGCATCGGTACTGCATCCCGACGTCTGCGAGGGTGACCACACCGGCCTGCTGGCCATCCACTCGCTGTCGAAGACGTCGTCGCTGGCCGGATACCGCGCGGGTTTCGTGACCGGTGATCCGGCTCTGGTGTCCGAATTGCTCGCCGTGCGCAAACACGCCGGGATGATGATGCCGACGCCGGTGCAGTCGGCGATGGTGGCCGCGCTCGACGACGACGCGCACGAGAAGGAACAGCGCGAGCGGTACGCGCAGCGGCGGGACACCTTATTACCCGCGGTCCGCGCCGCCGGCTTCACCGTCGACCACTCCGAAGCCGGCCTGTATCTGTGGGCCACCCGCGACGAGCCGTGCCGTGACACGGTGGCCTGGTTCGCCGAGCGTGGCATCCTCGTCGCGCCCGGGGAGTTCTACGGCGCGCGCGGCTCTCGCCACGTGCGCATCGCGCTGACCGCCACCGACGAACGCATCGCCGCCGCCGCGCAACGGCTCACCGACCGGTGACCCGGACCGCCTAGGTTCGCGGCGCCGACGCCAGCGCCCGCAGGCTCAGTGAGAGCACAAGGCGCACATCGGGATCCGACAGTGACGTGGTGAGCACGTCCTCGATGCGCCGTACCCGGTAGCGCACCGTATTGGGGTGGACGTGCAGCGTGCGCGCTGCCGCCGCGACGTCGCCGAAACTGTCCAGGTAGGCCCCCAGGGTTTCGGCCAGCGCCGGGTCGCTGTCCCGCAGCAGCTGCACCCGCGGATCGATCAGATGGTCGTTGCCGGTCAGGAAGGTCACCATCTCGTCGAGCAGCACCGTGGTGCGTGCCTCGGCCAGTGAGGTGACGGTACCCAGCATCCCGGGATGGCGTTTGGCACTGTCGAGCACCCGGTCCACCTCGACTCGGGCGGCAGCCACCGCCGTCAGCCCCGGCACCGGCGCGGCGATGACCGACCACAACTGCAGTCCGAGTTCGTTGTGCAGCGCGGTGATGGTGCCACGGATCCACGAGGTCACCGACGCGATCCGCGTGGTGCTGGGAAACAGCACGTACACCCGCGAGCCGTGTGCCGCCACCTGCGCGTCGGCGCGAAAAGCGCTGGCGCTCAACGCCAGGACGTCGGCAAGCCGGGGCGTCGCGGCAGCGGTGTCGAACCCGATCAGGGCCGCACGGCCGTCCTCGACGATGCCGAGTTCGCGGGCCAGCGCGCCGAGCTGGGCGGAGTCCATCTCGGTGTCGCGCAAACCCAGCAGTTCCTGCACCTGCACGGTGTGCGTCGACGGCGCCGCCGCCAGCCGCGCCATGACACGGGCGGCCAACACCGCCGCCCCCCGCAATATCTGCTCGGCATCCTCGGCGAGCGGACGTGTTCCCTGCTGTACCCAGATGGTCCCGGCGAACTGCGGGGCGCGGCGGCTGTCGGCGTTCGGTTGCCGGATGCCGACGGCCAGCCGCGGACGCAACCCGAGTTCGGGCCGTTCAGCTACCCGCACCACCTCGTCGCTGGAGCGCAGCGCATCGAAGATGCCCCACTGGCCGATCCATTCCAGGTGTTCCGGGGGCCCGGCTCGACCGAGGATGGACAGTCGACGGAGTTCGTCGGCCTCGTCGTTGGACGCCGAATACGCCAGCACGTGCGAAGTCTGGTCTTCGATGCTGACCATGCCATGGGTGCGGTCGGCGATGGACTGCGCCAGCCCGAACAGATCGGTGCCGGAATCGTGTAACGGGTCGGTGTGATCACCGTGGTGGTCGAACACGTGGTTGACCAAGCGGTACAACCGTTCCCAGCGGGCTCGGGGGTCGACGGCGACGACGGCGGTCCCAGCGCTGACGGCGGCCGCCACCAACGCCTCCGACGGCTCCTTGGCGAACACCGCGATGGGCGGCCGGTCGGCGATCTGGCGCTGCAACCAGCCCGCGGCGTCGTCATCGCTGAGGCCCAGTAGCAGGAACACATCGGCAGAACCGGCAGCGCGGGCCAGGCCGAGCCGTACGTCGTCGGTGTCGATCAGCGCCGCCGACGCCACCGTGGTGTCCAGGCCGCGGGGCGCCTCCACCAGGCTGACCATCGTCGCGTCGAGCGCCAACAGCAGCTGACCGAGGCTCAGGCCCAACTTCATTTGGCTGATCGTACTACCGCGTTGAAGTGTCTTTGTCGGATCGGCTAAGAGCCTGCGGGTGTCGCCGCGGGACCCTTTATCCATGGACGCCATCACCGCTGTGCCGCCGCCGACCAACGAACCGATCCACGATTACGCACCGCGATCCGCCGAGCGCGGGCGCCTCACCACGGCCCTGGCCGACCTGTCCGCGCAACCGCGCGACCTGCCGCACGTCATCGGCGGCCGCCATCAGATGGGCGACGGCCAGCGCATCGACGTCGTGCAACCCCACCGCCACCGCTCGGTGCTCGGCACGCTGACCAACGGCGGGCACGCCGAGGCGACGGCCGCGGTCGAGGCGGCAATCGAGGCGAAAGCCGCCTGGGCCGACACCCCGTTCGACGAGCGTGCCGCGGTGTTCCTGCGCGCAGCGGATCTGCTGTCGGGGCCGTGGCGCGAGAAGATCGCCGCCGCCACCATGTTGGGGCAGTCCAAGACCGCCTATCAGGCCGAGATCGACGCGCCCTGCGAGCTCATCGATTTCTGGCGCTTCAACGTGGCGTTCGCCCGCCAGATCCTGCAACAGCAGCCCGTCAGCGGCCCGGGGGTGTGGAACCGCACCGACTACCGGCCGCTGGAAGGCTTCGTCTACGCCATCACCCCCTTCAACTTCACCGCCATCGCCGGCAACCTCCCGACCGCCCCGGCGTTGATGGGCAACACGGTGGTGTGGAAACCGTCCATCACCCAGACCCTGTCGGCGTACCTGACCATGCAGTTGCTCGAAGCCGCCGGACTGCCTCCCGGCGTGATCAACCTCGTCACCGGCGACGGCTACGCGGTGTCGGAGGTGGTGCTGTCCGACCCCCGGTTGGCCGGCATCCATTTCACCGGGTCCACCCCCACGTTCCAGCATCTGTGGCGCGAGGTGGGCGCCAACATCGACCGGTACCACACCTATCCGAGGCTGGTCGGTGAGACCGGTGGCAAGGATTTTGTGGTGGCTCATGCCAGCGCTCAACCAGATGTGTTGCGCACCGCCCTGATTCGTGGCGCATTCGACTACCAGGGGCAGAAATGCTCGGCCGCCTCCCGTGCGTTCGTGCCGAGATCGGTTTGGCAGAAGATGGGTGACGAGTTCCTGGGCGCCACCGAGGCGCTGACCTACGGTGACGTGACCGACCTGTCCAACTACGGCGGTGCGCTGATCGACGACCGGGCGTTCGCCAAGAACGTCAAGGCCATCGAGCGGGCGAAGGGTGCTCCGGGGGTGACGATCGCCGCCGGAGGTGAATACGACGACACCGAAGGCTATTTCGTGCGTCCCACCGTGCTGCTGTCCGACGACCCGACCGACGAGGCGTTCTCGGCCGAGTACTTCGGCCCCATCCTGGCTGTCCACGTGTACGCCGACGACAAGTACGCCGACATTCTCGACGTGGTGGATCGCGGCTCGAAGTACGGGCTGACCGGCGCGGTGGTGGCCGACGACCGGGCCGCGGTGTTGACCGCCGAGCAGCGATTGCGTTATGCCGCAGGCAACTTCTACGTCAACGACAAGCCGACCGGGGCGGTGGTGGGGCAGCAGCCGTTCGGAGGCTCCCGCGCTTCCGGCACCAACGACAAGGCCGGGTCCTCGTTGAACCTGCTGCGCTGGACCTCCGCCCGATCCATCAAGGAGACGTTCGTGGCGCCCACGCACCACACCTACCCCCACATGGAGGGCTGACCGATGTCCGAACTGTTCACCCGGGTGGCCCGGCCCGTCATCCTCGCCGCGGCGAAGTCCGAGGGCTTACGCCGCACGGCTGAGCGGGTGCCGGCGACCCGGCGCGTGGTGCAGCGGTTTGTGCCGGGGGAGACCACCGCCGAGGCGCTGGATTCTGTTGCCGTGCTGCGGGATTCGGATCGCTTCGTCACCATCGACTACCTCGGCGAGGACGTCACCGACTCCGAGGCCGCCGACGCCACCGTCGCGGCCTACCTGCACCTGCTCGACGGGTTGGGTGGCCGCGGGGACGCCTCGACAGACCCGAAACCCCTGGAGGTGTCGCTGAAGCTGTCGGCACTCGGCCAGGCGCTGCCCCGTGACGGCGCCAAGATCGCCCTGGAGAATGCGCACACCATCTGCGCCAGGGCGCGCGAGGTCGGGGCCTGGGTGACCGTGGACGCCGAGGATCACACCACCACAGATTCCACCCTGGACATCGTGCGGGACCTCCGTGTCGAATTCGACTGGCTGGGCACGGTTCTGCAGGCATACCTGCGCCGCACCCGCGCCGACTGCGCGGAATTCGCCGCGTCCGGCGCACGGATCCGGCTGTGCAAGGGCGCCTACGACGAACCCGCGTCGGTGGCGTTCCGTGACCCCGATGACGTCACCGATTCCTATCTCACATGCCTGCAGATCCTGATGCAGGGCCGTGGCTACCCGATGGTGGCCTCGCATGATCCGGAGATCATCCGGCGCGTACCGGGTCTGGTACGTGAATCCGGGCGCGGCGTAACCGATTTCGAGTACCAGATGTTGTACGGCATCCGCGACGCCGAACAGCGACGCCTGGTGGGTGAAGGCAACCACGTCCGCGTCTACGTCCCGTTCGGCACAGAATGGTACGGGTACTTCGTGCGCCGTCTCGCCGAACGCCCGGCGAACCTGACGTTCTTCCTGCGGGCGCTGGCCGAGCGACGGCGGTAGCGCACGGAGTCGCGACCGTGAGGTGGTGACTGTCTCCAGGTTCGGCAAGCGGTCGCGTGCTGCGCTGGTGGCGCGGCACATCCGGGAGCTGACGGGTCTTCCTCAGGCCGGGTAGGCCGCCACCGGCATGATGACGTTGCCGCGGCAGGCTCCACCGAGGATATCGGTGTGCCAGGTTCCCTGCAGGGAGCCATCCGGCTGTGGGGTGTAGAAGACCCAGGACTGGGCGGGGCTGAACAGGCGCGGCGCATTCTCGCCGTGATAGCACTCCCATTGCCAGTCGTACGTGAACGACCACTTCGTGCCGTCCCACAGGTAGCGCTGCGGTTGCGGGATCGTCGGATTGCTCGGGGCGGGGCCGTCGACGGCGGTGGCGACACAGCGCGACGAGCACTGTGTGAGGAAGGTGTACTGGGCACTGAAATCCGGCTCCGACTGCCGCGCCGCGGCGCTGGTGCCCGCCTTCTGCGAGGCGTAGGTGACCACCGTGTACCGGCCCGACCAGTTCTGTCCTGCGGCGTGGGCGCTGACCACCGATCCGCACATGCCGACCACGATTGCCAGCACCGCGAACATCACCCGCCGGCGAGTGCGCAGACGACGGACGGCCATGTTTCTTGCGCCCTTCCTCTGCGAAAATCTGTTTGCTCGAACCTCACCGTAATGCGCGGATCTGACAAGTTGTGCCCTCGAATCGACGCCGGCGTCAGTCGTTATGGAGTCGATGCAGGACGGTGTCCGACACGTTGTCGCCGCGGGGAACCCCGGCTCGTTCTCGGCGACGACCACGGGGTGGCCCAGCCCAGTTGGTCGATATCGTGCGGTAGCAGCGTGATACCTGGTGCAACGCAGGGCTTTTCGGGGTTGTCCTGCTCACCGTCGCCCTCGGCGCTGACACCCAAGAGCCCTTTCGCGGGGCGCTGCTGTTTGAGACTGCGGTGACGCCGTCTTTTCGGCCCGAATGCGGGCGTGAGCGCAGTCTCAACCCCGGGGAGCGGGGCGCTGCGTTGGCGCAAACCCGTGTCGACGTCTCTTGCTTATATTGTGGGTGTGTGCTCATATTGTAAGCGTGACGTGGTTCGCGTCACACCCCGCGTACCGTGAAGCGGGGATCATGCATCCGCACCGACGCGGTGCGAATTGATGGAGAAAGCGCATGTCAGACATCGCGATCATGATCAACACCGCCGTGGCCATCCTGGCCGTGGTGGTGCTGATCGTCAGGTTCAAGTTCAACCCCGTGGTCTCGCTGGTCCTCGGATCGCTGTACCTCGGACTGTCCACCAAGCTGGGCATCGAGAAGACCATCGAAGCCGTCACCGGCGGTTTCGGCGAGATCATGGCCGAGGTGGGCCTGCTGATCGCCTTCGGTGTCCTGATGGGCGCGATGCTGCAGGAGATGGGCGCCATTCAACGGCTGGTCGGCACCCTGCTGCGGTGGTTCGGCCCCAAACGCATGCCGTACGCGATGTCACTGACCATCGCCACCTTCCTGCAGTCGATCTTCCTGGACGTGCTGCTGGTGATGTCGGCTCCGCTGGCGCGTGACCTCGCCAAGAAGATCGGCAAGAACGGCACCGCCCGGATGGCGACCGCAATGGCGATCGGCTTGGAGTGCGGCATCGTCCTGACCGTTCCCGGCGTGGCGGCGCTGGCGCTGGCCGGCGTGCTCGGTGTCCCGCTGGGCAAGATGCTGCTGTTCGGTGTGGCCCTGGTGATCCCGACGGTGGCCATCTCGGTGGCCATCATGTCGTTCCTGTTCAACCGGGGCTGGTGGGATCCGGAGAAGGACGAGCAGGAATTCCTGGGCGGCGAGCCGGCACCCGAGGACAGCCCTGAGCCCGGCACAGGCGGTGGCGTCGCCGTGGCCACCAAATCCCGGGTGCGGGCCCACACGCCGTTGCTCGTGCTGCTCGGGCCGCTGCTGGTCTCGCTGATCCTGATCGCCACCGGAGCGATCCTCGACGTCGCCGGCGTGCACACACCGGTCATCACCTTCCTCTCACAGCCGGTGGTCGCGCTGCTGCTGGGGCTGATCGGCACCAGCTTGATCGGCCGGTTCGCGTTCGGCGCGCAGCACGTCGAACGGGCCATCGCCACCGGCTTCAAGGAGAGCGGACAGATCCTCATCCTCACGGGTGTGGGCGGTTCCCTGGCCGCGACCATCAAAGCCACCGGCTTGGGCGACATCCTGGGCCAGTACTTCACCGCCAGTCACGCGGCGCCGCTGCTGATGGTGTGGGCCGTCGCCGCGGTGCTGCACATCGCCGTGGGCTCGGTGACCATCTCGGCCATCACCGCAGCGGGGATCCTGGCCCCGGTGGCGCCGATCCTGGGTATCGACCCGGTGATGCTCGCACTGGCCGCCGGCGCCGGTTCGCTGTTCGCCGTGCACGTCACGAGTAACACCTTCTGGCTGCTGCAGTCGCTGCTCGGCCAGACCTCCCGGGGCACCTTGAAGACCTGCACCGTGGGTGTCTCGGTGGCCTCGGTGGTGGCAATCCTGCTCATCCTGCCGATGAGCGCCCTGATCTGACCGATATCGATACCGGAGAAAACTGATGAGTCACAGCGCAATTCGCCCGCTCGAGGGTGTGCGCGTCCTCGAACTCGGCAACTACATCGCCGCCCCCACAGCGGGCCGGATGCTCGCCGACTTCGGCGCCGAAGTCATCAAGGTGGAGCGGCCCGAGACCGGCGACGAACTCCGCAACTGGCGGCTGTACGCCGGCACCACCTCCATGCTGTTCCGCACCATCAACCGGAACAAGAAGTCGATCGTGCTCGACCTGAAGACCGAACGCGGCCGCGAACTGGTCCTCGAACTCGTCGCGCACTGCGACGTGCTGTTGGAGAACTTCCGGCCCGGCACCCTCGAGAAGTGGGGCCTGGGCCCGGACGTGCTCAACGAGGCCAACCCCGAACTGGTGATCACCCGCATCTCCGCGTTCGGGCAGACCGGGCCGCTGTCGGCCCGGCCGGGTTTCGCCGCGGTGGCCGAAGCCGTCGGCGGGCTGCGGGAACTCGTCGGCGACCCCGACCGCCCGCCGGTGCGGGTGGGGGTGTCGATCGGCGATTCGATCGCCGGCATCCATGCCGCGTTCGGCACGGTCATGGCACTGTTCCAGCGTGAGGTCAACCGGTCCGGAACCCCGGTTCCGCTGCAGCAGCGCATCATCGACGTCGCGCTCAACGAGTCGATTCTGTCGGTGATGGAGTCGCTGGTGCCGGACTACCTGGCCTACGGTGTCAAGCGCGAACGTGTGGGCGGGAGGATGGAGGGTATCGCCCCCACCAACGCCTATCCCTGTAATGACGGGTCCAGCATCATCATCGCCGGCAACGGCGACGCCATCTTCGGCCGTTACATGCAGCTGATCGGACGGCCGGACCTCGGAGCCGATCCCGATCTGCAGACCAACGCCGGACGGTGGTTACGCCGTGACGAACTCGACGGTGCGATCGCTGACTGGACCATGCGGCACAGCCGCGACGAAGCGCTGACCCTGCTGGACGAGGCCGGGGTTCCGTCGGGGCCGATCTACACCGCGGCCGACATCTGCGCCGACGAACAGTACGCCGCCCGGAACATGATCCAGGACTTCGACGTCGACACCGGCGGGGAACGGCCGGCGTCGGTGGGCTTCCCCGGCATCGTCCCGGTGATCGGCGGCGCCTCGCTACCCATCCGCACCGTCGGACCCGATCTCGGTGAACACACCGACGACGTGCTCGCAGAACTGTTGGGAGTCAACCGATGAACTATTCGTACCAACCGCACGCGGTCCTGCGCGACGTCACCCTGCGGGACGGACTGCAACTCACCGGCAAGCTGCTGTCCACCGGGCGCAAACTCGAGATCGCCAGGCAACTGCTGGCTCTTGGGGTGCCGGAACTCGAGATCGGCTCGATGGCCCGCGGTGACCTGGTGCCGCCGATGGCCAACACGCTCGAGGTGATCAGTGAGCTGACGGCCGAGGAACTCCAGCGGTGCTGGGTGTGGGTGGCCACCCCGCGCCACATCGAGAAGGCAGCCGCGGCCGGTGCCAGGAAGTTCCAGTACTGCCTGTCGGCCTCCGATGCCCACAACCGGGCCAACATCGGGCGTACCACCGAGGCGAGCCTGGCGGCATTCCCTGACGCCGAACGCATCTCGAAAGACGTGGGCGGCACCATCGAACTGTGCATCGCCACCGCCTTGACCTGTCCCTTCGAAGGCGAGGTGCCGGTAGAACGGGTGATCGCGATCGCCGATGATCCCCGCACCGAGGGCGCTGCCGACCTGGTGCTGTGCGACACCCTCGGTCAAGCCGTGCCCGTCCAGGTGGCCCGGCTGTTCGATGCGGCCCGCAGGCGTACCCCGAAGCGCCGCTTGGTGTTTCATGGCCACGATACCTGGGGACTGGGGGTGGCCAACACCCTGGCGGCCATCGGTGCCGGAGCGCAGATGGTCGACGGCTCACTGGGCGGTCTCGGTGGCTGCCCGTTCGCGCCGGGCGCCAGCGGCAACACCTCCACCGAGGACCTGCTGTTCGCCACTCAACCGTCGTGGTTCACCCCCGACACCCTGGAGTCCATGGTCGGCCTCACCGACAAGATGTTGGCCGAACTGGGAGAGCCCAACCGGTCCAAGACCGCCCAGGGCGCGCGCTCCGAAGCACACGCCTTCCCCTGGGTGATCACCTGATGCCCACCGATTTCCTGGTCACCACCGCGTTGCCCGAGCCTGGGATGACGCTGCTGGAACAAGCCGGCAGCGTCGTCGTCCCCGACACGCGACTCGACAACGACGAGCTCGCCTCGGCATGTCAGTCAGGTGAGTTCCGGGTGGTGGTGGCGCAACTGGGCGATATCTTCGACAAGCCGCTGCTGGATCATGCCGATATCGTGGGTATCAGCAATTTCGCGGTGGGCGTCAACAACATCGACATCGCGGCCGCCACCCGCCGGTCCATCATGGTGGGCAACACCCCCGGTGTTCTCACCGATGCCACCGCCGACATCGCGATCCTGCTGCTGCTGGCCGTGGCCCGAAGGTGTGTGGAGGCTGATCAGTTCTTGCGCGCCGGCAAGTTCACCGGCTGGCAACCCGAGCTGCTGCTGGGTTCAGATATCAGTGGAAAGGTCTTGGGGCTGGCGGGTTTCGGCCGGATCGCCCGGGCCACCGCGCGCCGCGCGATGGCGTTCGGCATGCAGGTGGCGTTCTGCCCCCGCCCGCCCGGCGACCGGCCCGTCACCGATGACGAGCTGGGTGAGTTCGCCGGCCGGGTGCGTCACCTCAGTTGGCCGGAGTTGGTGCAGACCAGTGATTTCCTCTCGCTGCACGTGCCTTTGACCCATCAGACCCGTCATCTGGTGAACGCCGACGTGCTGAGCCGGATGAAACCGTCGGCCATCCTCATCAACACCGCTCGAGGCCCGGTGGTCGACGAGCACGCCCTGGTGCGGGCCCTCGACGCCGGCCAGATCGCCGGCGCGGGGCTCGATGTCTACGAGGCGGAACCGCATCTGGCACCAGGACTGGCGCAACTGTCCAACACCGTGCTGCTGCCGCATGTCGGCAGCGCCACCGTCGCGGTGCGCGCGGAGATGGCCCGGCTGTGTGCCGGTAATGCGGTGGCGATGGCTCGCGGCGAGATCCCACCTCACCCTGTCAACCCGGAGGCCTGGAACCGGTGACGGTCCTGATCGCCCCTGACAGCTTCAAGGGCACCTACAGCGCCGCCGAGGTGGCACGGGCCATCGCGGACGGTGTGGAATCCGCTGGTGGCCAGGCGATCACGATGCCTGTTGCCGACGGCGGCGAAGGAACGCTCGACTGTCTGCGCCAGCCGCTCGGCTTGGCCGTGGTCACCGCCGAGTGCCGCAACCCGTGGGGTGCGCCGATGACCGGGCGTTATGGGCTCTCGGAGAGTGCGGCGCTGATCGAACTCGCCGAGGCAAGCGGAATTACCACCGCGCACAGAGGGTTCCGCGACCCCGTCACCGCCGACACCTTCGGCACCGGCATGCTGATCGCCGACGCGGTGCGGCGCGGGGCCCACCACATCATCGTGGCCGCCGGGGGATCCGCCACCACCGACGGTGGCCTGGGTGCGCTCACCGCGTTACACGACGCCGGCGTCGTCCCCGCGAGGATGAGCGTGCTGACCGACGTCACAACGGTGTTCAATGACGCCGCACGAATTTTCGGGCCGCAGAAGGGCGCCGACCCTGCGCTCGTCCACCAGCTCACCCAGCGGCTGATCGGATTGGCCGCCGGCTATTCTCGTGATCCCAACGATGTCCCCGGCAGTGGTGCCGCCGGTGGATTCGCCGGCGGTATGTGGGCGCAGCACGCCGCCCAGATCGTTCCGGGCGCCGACTTCGTGCTCGACCACTGCGGGTTCGACGAAGCAGTTCGCGGCGCGACGGCCGTCGTCGTGGGCGAAGGCCGCCTGGATTCGCAAACCCTTGCAGGCAAGATCATCTCGGCGATCCTGCGGCGTCGGGGCGACTGCCCGGTGTACGCGGTGGTGGGGTCCGTCGGCGACTACGAGGGGGAGGATTTCCAGAGTGTGATGGTGGCCTCGGACGCCGCGGCGATGACGCGCGCGGGCACCGAGATCGCCGGTCTCACGCGACGATTCGACCGCCGATGGTCCGGGTCACCTGCTCGGCATACCCCACCAGCAGATCGACCCATTCCTCACATTTCTGCCGGGGCAGACGCAGGGTGGGACCGCTGATCATCAACGCGCCCACCACTTCACCGGAGGCGTCGAACACGGGCGCCGACAGCCCGGAAGCCGAGTCTTCGCGTTCACCGGTACTGATGGCGTATCCGTCGGCCTTGGCCCGGGCGATCAGCTCACGCAACTCGGTGGCATCGGTGACCGTGCCGTCGGTCATCGGTTCCAGGGGACCGGACAGGATCTTCTCGGCCAGCACCGGATTCCACGCCAGCAGGACACGGCCGGCCGACCCGGCGTGCAACGGGATGATCTTGCCGACGTGCATCTCCCGACGCAGGGCATGGTGTGTCTCGGCGATGGCCACACACACCCGGTAGGTCTGCTCCACCCGGAAGAAACACGCCGTTTCGCCGGTGATGTCACGCATTTCGGTCAGTACCGGTTTGAGGATCGTCAGGATGTCGAGATCTTTCATGGCCGAGGCCGCCCAGTACGCCATCCGGGTGCCGACGCGCACCTGATCACCGGCCCGGTCCAGGAACCCCTGCGCCGCCATGTTGGTGACCAGCCGTTGCACCGTCGACGTGGGCAGCCCGGTGGCCTGTTGCAGCTCACCCAGAGTCATCGACGGTTTCGCCAATGAGAAGGCGTCGAGGATCTCGGTGATCTTGCCGAGGACCAGCAACGGCTTCTGTTTGCCCGAAGCCCCCTCGGTGTCGAGTGACATGGCGCCATGTTACTCGCGGCTGCGTCTGGAGAACCGGCCCTCGGTCACGTCGTCCCACTTCTGGTAGACGGTGGCGACCTGCGGGTTGCCCTGCCGGCGAATCCATTCGCAGGTCTGCAGGTCCGTCGATGGATTGGTGACGATGATGGTGTGCAGTTCGGGCCGCTGCTCGGCCAGCGTCCGCAGCCGTTCCGGTGGGGTCGAGGGATCTGCGGCGCGCAGCGCGTCCAGCGGGTCGGGCAGCGCTCCACGCGGAGCGTCGAACGCGGCCAGATCCGAATCTTTTTCGGGCTCATCGCTTTTCCTGCTCAACAGCAGATTCAGCACGATCGCGGTGATGGCACCGGCCGAGATACCCGAGTGGAAGATGGTCTGGAACCAGTCGGGGAACTTCGCGTACAGGTCCAATGCCACGTTGACCGGCGCGTCCCCCAATGAGCGGTTGGTGTAGTACAGCTTGGCTTCCGTGAGCATCGCGACACCGATGGAGATGGCCACCACCAGGATGTTGGTGTTGTCGAACTTCACCTTCGTCAGCGTGCGGATGCCGCTGGCGGCCACCATGCCGAACAGAGCCACCCCAGCGCCGCCGAGCACCGGAAGCGGGATGCCTTCGACGACAGCCGCCATCTTCGGCAGCAATCCGAGCAGCACCAGGATCAGCCCGGCGACGGTGGCGACGTGGCGGGTCCGCACGCCGGTGATGGCCACCAGCCCCACGTTCTGCGCGAACGCCGTGTAGGGGAAGGTGTTGAACACGCCGCCCAGCATGGTTCCCAACCCGTCGGCGCGCAGCCCGTCGGCCAGCCGTTGCGGGGTGATCTTCTCGTCGACGATCTCGCCCACGGCCACGATGTCGCCGGTGGTCTCGGTCATGATCACGATCGCCACGATCAGCAGCGCGATGATGGAGCTGACCTGGAACGTCGGCAAGCCGAACTGGAACGGCGTCACGAATCCGATCCAGTTGTACTCACCCATGTGGCTCCAGTCGGTCATGCCCAGCGGCACTGCGACCACGGTGCCGATGATCAGCCCCAGCAGAATCGACACCCGGCGCAGGTTTTCCGGGGCGAACCGTTCGATGGCGATGATGACCGCCAGTGTGAAGAAGCCCATGCCGATCGCGGCGGGATCACCGAAGTCCGGCCCGGTACCGCCGCCGAACCAGCCGGCGGCCACCCGCATCAGCGACACGCCGATGATCAGGATGATGGTGCCCGTCACCAACGGTGGGAAGAACCGGATCAACCGGCCGAACACCGGCGCCAGCACGATCATGAACAGCCCGCAGGCGATCACCGACCCGTAGATCGCCGTCACCCCGTGGTTGGCGCCGATGGTGATCATGGGGCCCACCGCGGCGAACGTCACGCCCTGCATCAGCGGCAACCGCACCCCGAACCGCCAGAACCCGACCGCCTGGATGATGGTCGCGATGCCGGCGACGAACAGGTCGGCCATGATCAGGTGCACGATGTCGGACTGCTGCAGCTGACCGGCGCTGACCATCGCGCCACCCACGATCAGGGGCACCGCCACCGCACCGGCGTACATCGCCAGCACGTGCTGTACCGCCAACGGCAGCAGGCGCTTGAGCGGGGGGATGTCGTCGACCGGCCGCGGCGCGGGCCGGCCCTGGGTGACAATTCTGGCCAGGGTCATCGGCCAATCTTTGGGGCACCGCGTTTCGCGGTGTTCTCGCTGCGGTGACCGCAGCATTACGGGGGCCGCGGGGGTAAGGAGGGGTCATGACCGACGACGCACGCATCTGGCTCATCACCGGTGCCAATTCCGGCTTCGGACGCGCTCTGGCCGAAGCTGCGCTGGGCGCCGGTGACACCGTGGTGGCGGCCGCCCGCCGTCCCGAGACGCTCGACGATCTGGTGGCGCGCGCACCACAGCAAGTGCGGCCACTGCGCCTCGACCTCACCGACCAGGCGCGGATCGCCGAAGCTGTCGACGAGGTGTTGCAGCAGCACGGCCGGGTCGACGTACTGGTCAACAATGCCGGCCGCGGCGCGATCGGCGCCGCCGAGGAGACCACGGACGCCGAACTGCGCGCCTTGATGGATCTGCACTTCTTCGGGCCGGCGGCGCTCACCAGGGCGGTGCTGCCGCAGATGCGTGAGCGCGGCAGCGGGGCGATCGTCCAGATGAGCAGTATGGGCGGGCGGTTCACCTTCCCCGGTGTCGGCGCCTACTCGGCCACCAAGTTCGCGCTGGAGGGCTGGTCGGAAGCGCTGGCCAAAGAGGTCGACCGGTTCGGTATCCGGGTCATCATCGTCGAGCCGGGCGCGTTCCGGACGTCGTTCAACGGACCGGGCGCACTGCTGATGTCCCGACCCCTCGCGGCCTACGACGAGCTGATCGCGCCGTTGCGCACCGGGTTTCCCGAGGACGACGGGAAACAGCCGGGTGATCCGGCCAAAGCCGCCCAGGCGATCCTGCAGGCGGTGACCGCTCAGACGCCTCCGTTGCGGCTGGTCTTGGGCGAGGACGCGGTCGACGGGATCTACGGGGCGCTCAGTGCCCAGATCGAGGAACTGGATGCCTGGGCCCCGGTGGGCAGGGCAACCGGCTTCTAGCCCACGGCGCGTTCGTGCAGCAACAACAGCGTCCACGCGGCCAGTGACTGGGCATCGGTGATCTCACCGGACCGGATCATCGCCTCGACCTGCTCGCGGCCGAACCACGCGCTGCGCAGGTCCTGCTCCTCGTGTTCGAGATCCGGTTCACCCTCGCGCAGCCCCGTCGCCAGGAAGACCCGGCCGCGCTGGCTGCTCATCCCGGGGGCGACGTCGAGCAGTCCGAGCGGGGTCATGGTGTCGGCGCGCAGGCCTGTTTCCTCCCGCAGCTCACGGGCCGCCAGCTCCGCCGGTTCCAACTCCGCCATGCCGGGAGCCGTGCCCTGCGGGAACTCCCAACGCCGCAGGCCGAGGGGATACCGGTACTGCTCCACCAGGCGGTATTGATCGTCCTTGGTCGCGATCACCAGGGCATACGTCGGCTTGTCCACGACGCCGTAGATGCCGTCTGAGCCGTCGGGGCGGCGAATGCTGTCTTCCCGCAACGTCATCCACGGATTCCGGTACACCTCGCGGGACCCTGTCCGCTGGATGTGATTCATCCGGCCATTATCGCGGGGTAGCGTCACCTGCGTGCTGTTGGCCTCTCTGAACCCTGCGGCGGTGGCCGCGGGTGCCGATATCCCGAACGCCGTGACCGTCGGCGGTACCACGCTGAGCCGAAGCGACCTGCTGGGAGCTGCGACGTCGGTCGCCGAACGGGTCGGCGGAGCATCGCGCGTGGCGGTGCTGGCGACTCCCACGATGACAACCGTGCTCGCCGTGACGGGCTGCCTGATCGCCGGGGTGCCGTTCGTCCCGGTGCCGCCGGATGTGGGCGTCGCCGAACGTGCGCACATGCTGACCGACTCCGGTGCCCAGGCCTGGCTCGGGGAACTGCCCGAGTACACCGGCGGGCTGGCGCACATCCCGGTGCGGCTGCACGCGCGGTCCTGGCACCGTTACGCCGAACCGCACCCCGACCGGGCCGCCTACGTCATGTACACCTCGGGCACCACCGGACTGCCCAAGGGAGTGCAGACCTCTCGGCGCGCGGTGGCCGCCGACATCGACGCCTTGGCTGCGGCGTGGCAGTGGAGTCCGGACGACGTGCTGGTGCACGGGCTGCCGATGTTCCACGTGCACGGGCTGGTGCTGGGGCTGCTGGGCTCGCTGCGCATCGGAAACCCGTTCGTACACACTGGAAAACCGAAACCGGAGCTCTATGCCCAGGCCGGTGGCACGCTGTATTTCGGGGTGCCCACCGTGTGGTCGCGGGTGGTCGCCGACCCGGCCTCGGCGCGGGCGTTGTCGTCGGCGCGACTGCTGGTGTCCGGCAGTGCGGCCTTGCCGGTGCCGGTGTTCAACGGCCTGACCGAACTGACCGGCCGTGCGCCCATCGAGCGGTACGGCAGCACCGAGTCGTTGATCACCATCAGCACACTCGCCGGCGGGGAACGCCGGCCCGGCTGGGTGGGTTTGCCGGTGGCCGGTGTGCAGACCAGGCTGGTCGACGACGCCGGTGCTGAGGTTCCGCACGACGGAGAAACCGTGGGGCAGTTGGTGGTTCGAGGGCCGATGCTGTTCGACAAGTACCTGAACCGGCCCGAGGCCACCGCCGAAGTGCTCGACGCCGATGGCTGGTACCGCACCGGAGATGTGGCCGTCATCGACGCCGACGGTATGCACCGCATCGTCGGCAGGGAATCGGTGGACCTGATCAAGTCCGGAGGCTTCCGCATCGGCGCCGGTGAGATCGAGACCGCCCTGCTGGGGCACCCCGGTGTCAGCGAAGCCGCGGTGGTGGGTGTGCCCGACGACGACCTGGGGCAGCGGATCGTCGCCTACGTGGTCGGCGATGCCGGTGCCGACGAGCTCATCGCGTTTGTGGGAGAACAGCTCTCGGCGCACAAGCGGCCACGCGAGGTGCGTTTCGTGGAGGCGTTGCCACGCAACGCGATGGGCAAGGTGCTCAAGAAGGAGCTGATGCAATGACTCTGCGGTTCACCGAGATGTGCATCGACGCCACCGACGTGCACAGCCTGGGGCACTGGTGGGCCGAGGCGCTGGGCTGGCCCTCGGAGGTCACCGAGGACGGCGACGTCCTGTTGCGTCCACCCGACGGCGGGCCGGTGTGGCTGTTCCTCCCGGTTCCCGAGGGCAAGGCCGTCAAGAACCGGCTGCACGTCGACTTCACCCCGGATGATCAGGACGCCGAAGTGGCCCGGCTGATCGGCCTCGGCGCCCGGCATGTCGACATCGGTCAGGGCGAGCAGTCCTGGGTGGTGCTGGCCGATCCCGAGGGCAACGAATTTTGCGTGCTGGCTGGGGACTGACTGACTGCCTGACTGCCTGGTCCCCTGCGCGAGCGCGCGTGTCTGTACGCGACACTCCGTGTCGGGGCGTACAGACACGCGCGCTCGCGCAGGACTGTCAGTTGGCGTGCAGGGCCTCGTTGAGTGTGATGCCCTTGCCTTCGCGGGTGACGACCTCGACGGCGCCGGTCAGCGAATTGCGCCGGAACAGAAGGTTGTTCGCACCGGAGAGCTCGCGGGCCTTGACTGTCTTGCCGTCCGAGAGCGTCACCTTGGTGCCCGCGGTGACGTAGAGACCGGCCTCGATCACGCAGTCGTCGCCCAGCGAGATGCCCAGCCCGGCGTTGGCGCCCAGCAGGCAGCGCTTGCCCACCGAGATCACCTCGCTGCCGCCGCCGGACAGGGTGCCCATGATGGACGCGCCGCCGCCGATATCGGAGCCGTCGTCCACCACGACACCCGCGGAGATGCGGCCCTCGACCATCGACGAGCCGAGCGTGCCGGCATTGAAGTTCACGAAGCCCTCGTGCATCACGGTCGTCCCCGAGGCCAGGTGCGCACCCAGGCGCACCCGATCGGCGTCGGCCACGCGCACGCCCGTGGGCACCACGTAGTCGACCATCCGGGGGAACTTGTCGACGCCGAACACGGTCACCGGGCCGCGCTTGCGGAGGCGGGCGCGGACCAGCTCGAAGCCCTCGACTGCGCACGGGCCGTGGTTCGTCCACACCACATTGGCCAGCAGACCGAAGAACCCGCCGGCGTTCAGGCCGTGCGGTGCCACCAGCCGGTGGGACAGGAGGTGGAGACGAAGGTAGACGTCGTAGGCGTCGGTGGGCGCGTCGTCCAGGGAGGCGATCGAGGTGCGCACCAGCACGGTTTCGACATCACGATCCTCGTCGCGGCCCGTCAGCGCCGCCAGATCCTCGGTGGCTTCGGCCACCGACAGGCGCGTGGTGCCCGCGGTATCGACATCTCCGAGTTCCGGCGCCGGGAACCAGGCGTCGAGCACCGTTCCGTCCGCGGCCAGCGTTGCCAAACCAATACCCGAGGCTCCAGTCACGGTGCACCAGGCTACTGGATCTGACAGGGCGGCTAGAGAGCTAGCCGGGCCGACGATGCGGGTGAGGAACGAGCCCGGGGAGAGAGGGCCCGGCAAGAGAACTAGCCTGGTCCATTGTGCTGGACTTACGCGGGGATCCCATCGCCTTGACCGCAGCGCTGGTCGACATCCCGAGCGAATCGCGCCACGAGAGCCGGATCGCCGATGCCGTGGAAGCGGCCCTGCGTGATCAGACCTCCGGCTTCGAGATTGTGCGCAACGGCAACGCGGTGTTGGCCCGGACCCACCGTGGACTGCCCACCAGGGTGATGCTGGCCGGGCACCTGGACACGGTGCCCGCCGCCGACAACGTGCCGTCGCGCCGCGAGGGGGAGATCCTGCACGGCTGCGGCACCGTGGACATGAAATCCGGCGACGCCGTCTTCTTGCACCTGGCGGCCACCATCACCGACCCCGCGCATGAACTGACGCTGGTGTTCTACGACTGCGAGGAGATCGAGTCGGCCGCCAACGGGCTGGGCCGCATCGAGCGTGACCTCCCCGAGTGGCTGCAGGCCGACGTTGCGGTGCTGGGTGAACCGACGGACGGTTTCATCGAGGCAGGCTGCCAGGGCACGCTGCGGGTGGTGATCAGCGCCACCGGCATGCGAGCGCATTCGGCGCGATCGTGGCTGGGCGACAACGCTATTCACAAACTCTCCGACGTGCTGGGCCGGCTTTCCGGGTACCAGGCGCGCAGCGTGGACATCGACGGCTGTGTGTACCGCGAAGGCCTGTCGGCGGTACGCGTGGACGGGGGAGTGGCGGGCAACGTCATTCCCGATGCCGCGTCGGTGACGGTGAACTTCCGCTTTGCGCCCGACCGAACCCCGGCCCAGGCGCTGGCGCATGTGCGCGAGGTGTTCGACGGGCTCGACGTCACCATCGAACAGACCGACTCGGCGGCCGGGGCGCTACCCGGGTTGCGTCAACCCGCCGCCGCGGCGCTGGTGAACGCCGCCGGCGGGCAGGCGCGAGCCAAGTACGGCTGGACCGATGTGTCCCGCTTCGCCGCACTCGGCATCCCCGCCGTCAACTACGGACCCGGCGATCCGAACCTGGCCCATCGGCGCGACGAGCGGGTGCACGTCGGACAGATCACCGAGGCGGTCGACATGCTACGCGGATATCTCAGCAGCTAGCCGCTCCAGCGCGTCGGCGGCGCGGGCATCGCCGAGCCGCGCCGCATCCCGCCACACCAAGATCGCCACCGCCGTCTGACCGGTCCGTTCCGCGGTCTGTGCGGCCTGCCGTGCCGCGGCGATGGCGTCGTGAGGTTGGTGTGCGGCGGCCAGACGCCACGCGCGGGCCAACTCGAGCTCCGGGGCGAACAACCCCGACTTGGTGCCATGACGAGACTCTGCGCCCGACAACGCTTTTGCTGCATCGGGCAGCTGCCCACGGCGCGCGAGCGCGGTGGCCAGCAGCATCAGTGCCAGCGGGCCCCATGAGTAGCCGGTGCGTTCCAGCCTGGGCGCCGCCGGAATCAGGAGTTCGGCCGCCGCGTCATCGTCGCCGCCGGCCATGGCCACCACCGCCATCAGAACGTCGGCGATGGAGCGACCCGGTTGCTGTTGGTGAGCGTCGCGCAGTTCGCGGGCGACGCGCGTGGCGGCGTCCACGTCGTCCGCCAGCAGCGCGGCCGTGATCCGGCCCAAACCGATGGTGTAGCGCAGCAGCCCAGGATGTTCGGCGGCGATGGCGCGCTCGGCGAACGCGTCGACCTGATCGAGCCGGCCGGTGCGGGCGGCGCTCAACGTGGAAGTGCTGGCCGCCCACGCCACCGCCATATCGGCGGCGTCGGGTGCCTCGAGTACGTGGGCGGCGATGTTCAGCGCGCGCACCGGCGCACCGGTGTTCATCGCGAACGTCGCCAACAACGCGTCGACGGTGTGGGCGGTGCTTTCGGTGACGCGGTTACGGACGTTGCGCAAGTAGGCGGTGGCCCGTTCGGGTTCGCCGAGCATCCAGAACTGATTGGCCGCCCGCGGCAGCGCCACGGCCATCAACTCGGTTTCGGAGAGGCCATCGGTCTCGAGGGTTGCCAGCACGGTCTCGGCGTCGCGCCCGCGGCCCTGCCACGCGACGGCCTGGGCCAGCACCAACCGGCACTCGGGATCGTCGTTGTGCTCCGCGGCCTCGCGTGCCAGCTGCTCGGCCAGCACCATGTCACCGGTGCGCAGTGCCTCAGCGGCCGCGGTTATGGACACCGCCGGAGTCTATGGGCGGCGTTGGCGTTTCGAGGCCCAAACCGACTACGTTTTCTCCGGTGCAGTCTGATCGAGAACCCGACCGGCAGTGGGCGGTCTGCGTGTACTGCGCCTCCGGGCCGACACACTCTGACCTGCTGAAATTGGCCACCACCCTGGGAGAGGCGATCGCCGACCGGGGCTGGACGTTGGTGTCCGGGGGAGGCAACGTCTCCGCCATGGGGGCCGTCGCCTCCGGGGCACGCGCCCACGGCGGCCGGACCGTCGGCGTCATCCCGAAAGCTCTGGTGCACCGCGAACTCGCTGACGTCGACGCCGAAGAGCTGATCGTCACCGACACCATGCGGCAGCGCAAGCAGATCATGGAAGACCGGGCCGACGCATTCATCACGTTGCCCGGCGGGATCGGCACCCTCGAGGAACTGTTCGAGACATGGACCGCGGGCTATCTGGGTATGCACGCAAAGCCTGTCGTGATGCTTGACCCCAGCGGGCATTACGACGGGCTCCGCGAGTGGCTGGCGGGACTGGTGGAGACCCGTTACGTCAGCACGGTGGCGTTGGACCGGTTGCTGGTAGTACGCGATGTCGAGGCGGCGCTCGACCTCTGCGCACCCAGATGACAACAACGATTGCCCCTCGCAGTTAGGCTGGCCTGCGAATCGATGCAGCTGAAGACGAGGGGCGCACGCGCATGTCCGAGCAGAACGGTTCCCGATCCTCTGTCGGTCTGACCGACATCGTCAGCCAGGTGCCGGGGGTGCTGGTCGACGTTCCGCAGATCCTGCGGGGGGTTACGACGGGGTTCCTGGCAAGGCCCACCTCCAAGACATCGATCGGCAAGGTGTTCCAGGAGCGGGCCGAGAAGTACGGTAACCGCACCTTCCTCCGGTTCGAGGATCAGTCGCTGACTTACGCCGAGGCCAATGCCGCCGCCAATCGGTACGCCGCGGTGCTGGCTGCGCGTGGTGTGGGCCACGGCGATGTCGTCGGCATCATGCTGCGCAACTCGCCGGACGCGGTTCTCACCATGCTCGCGGCCGTCAAGTGCGGCGCAGTGGCAGGCATGCTCAATTACCACCAGCGCGGGGAGGTGCTGGCGCACAGCATCGGCCTGTTGAAGGCGACGGTGATCATCGCCGAGGCGGAGTTCGTCGAGCCGATCGTCGAGTGCGGAGCGGTGTCTGACGGTGCGCCCGAGCCCACCACGATCGACGAGTTGCACCGGATCGCCGAGACCGCGCCGAACACCAACCCGGCGTCGGCGTCGGCGGTGCTGGCCAAGGATGTCGCCTTCTACATCTTCACCTCCGGAACCACCGGGCATCCCAAAGCCAGTGTGATGACCCACTTCCGGTGGCTGCGCGCGCTGGCCGGTTTCGGCGGTCTCGGCCTGCGGCTGCGCAGTGACGACACGCTGTATTCCTGCCTGCCGCTCTACCACAACAACGCACTGACGGTCGCGCTGTCGTCGGTGCTCACCTCGGGTGCGACGCTGGCATTGGGTAAGTCGTTCTCGGCGTCGAAGTTCTGGGACGAAGTGATCCGGTACGACGCAACAGCTTTCGTCTACATCGGCGAGTTGTGCCGTTATCTGTTGAATCAGCCGGAGAAACCGACCGACCGTCAGCACAAGGTGCGCGTGATCGCCGGTAACGGTCTGCGCCCGGAGATCTGGGATGAGTTCACCACCCGGTTCGGTATCAAGCGCGTCGCCGAGTTCTATGCCGCCAGCGAGGGCAACACCGCCTTCATCAACGTCTTCAATGTCCCCAGGAGCACCGGGATCAGCCCGATGCCGTTGGCCTACGTCGAATACGACGCCGAGACCGGCGAACCCAAGCGTGACGATTCCGGCCGGGTGCGCAAGGTGCCTGCCGGTGAGCCCGGCTTGTTGATCAGCCCGGTGAACAAACTGTCGCCGTTCGACGGCTACACCGACAAGGAAGCCAGCGAGAAGAAGTTGGTGCGCAACGCCTTCAAGGACGGCGACGTGTGGTTCAACACCGGCGACGTGATGAACCCGCAGGGCATGGGGCACGCCGCGTTCGCCGACCGACTGGGCGACACCTTCCGGTGGAAGGGTGAAAACGTCGCCACCACTCAGGTCGAAGGCGCCCTGGTCGATCTGCATGACATCGAGGAATGCACGGTCTACGGCGTCGAGGTGCCTGACACCGGCGGCCGGGCCGGTATGGCGGCCATAAAACTGCGCGACGGTTCGAGCTTTGATGGCAAGGCCCTGGCCGCGGCGGTCTACGGCAAGCTGCCTGCGTACGCGGTGCCGTTGTTCGTGCGGGTGGTGGAGTCACTCGAGCACACCTCGACGTTCAAGAGCCGCAAGGTGGATCTACGTAAAGAAGCCTATGGACCCGACATCGAGGATCCGCTGTATGTACTCGCCGGCCGCGACGAGGGCTACGTGGAGTTCTACGAGGAGTACCCGAACGAGGTGGCGGCCGGGCAGCGTCCGAAGGGCTGAGCTTGCGAAGCCCTGAAGGAGCGCTGACCTGGTGACGCGGAAGCGTCCGAAGGGCTGAGCTTGCGAAGCCCTGAAGGAGCGCTGACCCATGGACGCGGAAGCGTCCGAAGGGCTGAGCTTGCGAAGCCCTGACCTGCGGGCAGCCTTGAGCCGGCCAGTGACTTGTGTTGCCGGCGGCCGGCTTTGAGGTCGCCCTCGGGTTAGGGATCGTCGGGGGCGAGGATCCGGTCGGGGTGGTGATAGACGTTGATGCGGGTTTGTCCGCAGTCCAGTTCCGGGGGTGGGATCCATTCGGTGATGCCGTCCTCGGGTCGGTTGCGGGTGGTCCAACCGGTGGTTTCGACCATCCGGTTGTCCGGCCCGCAGGCCAGGGTGAGGTCTTCGATGTTGGTCTGGCCGCCGTCTTTCCAGTCTTTGTTGGCGTGGTGGACTTGGCAGCGGTACCCGCAGGCGGTGCATCCGGGCATGGTGCAGCCACCGTGTTGGGCCAACAGCATGATCCGCTGCCCCCGGGAAGCGGTCCGGCGGGCCCGACCCAGGTGCAACGGCACCCCTTTGCCGTCGAACAACGCCAGGTAATGAAACGCGTGAGAAGCCATCCGGATGACCTCGGGCATCGGGATCAACGTGCCGTCGGCGGTCAGGCCGTGCCCGACGCCTTTTTCCAGGTCGGTGAGGTTGGCTTTGACGATGACGGTGACGGGCAGGCCGTTGTGCTGGCCGAGGTCACCGGAGGCCAACAACGCCCGACCCATCGCCAGCAACGCATCATGATTGCGTTGGCCTTGAGTGCGGGCATCGGTGCGGGCGCGCTCCGGATCCGGTTCCCCGTCGACCTGCGGGGCCTCATCGGCGGGGTTGCACATACCCGGGGCGGCCAGTTTCGCGTGCGCGGCGTGCAGGGTGGCCGCGCATTCCGGGGTGAGCCTGCCGTGCACCGGCACGTTACCGTCGGCGTCCTGCTTACCGATGGTGAAGTACCGGCCGGCCTGACGATCGACATCGCTGTACTCACCGTCCTGGTTGAGGAGATACTTCAGTCGGTCGGCGACTTCGGTGAAGCCGTCGACATCCAGGGTCGAGGCGTGGCGGGCCAGGTCGGCTTCGGCGGCTTCACGGGCCGAGAAGTCCACCGATGCCGGCAGTTTTTTGAAGAACGCCTTGACCTTCGCCACATGTTCCGGACCGATCAGGCCGTGGGCCTGGGCGGCGGCGATGTTCGGCAACGCCGGCTCCAACGGTTCCCCGGTCAGCGCGGTCCGCGGGCCCAAAAGTGAGGCCGACGTGAGGCGTCGGCCGGCCTCGCCTTCACTGATCCGCAACCGGGCCGCCAAGACCTTCTTGAAGCTACTCGCCCCCAACTGTTTCGGCGCGCATTCCGCCCTCAGCCGTTGATACACCTTGTGATCCAGGGCCGGCTGCATCCAGGTGACGGTTTCACGGCGCTGCATCAGCGCCAACAACTCCAGCGGAGTGAACGCATCGATCGACAACGAGTTCATCTGCGCGGTCAAGGCTTCGATCTGCGCCTGGGCAGCCAGCATCGCCTCCTTGTCGGCGATGGCGGATGAACTCATGCTTCGAACACTAGTTCGAAGCGCCGACAAAACGGCACGCCGTGTGACTACTGATACTGAAGTGACACAGGGGTTTTGGCGTAGCTGTCAGCGCCCGCTAGATGAGTTGGCCCGGAGATGTGGTCGCGCAATCCTGTCAACGGCGCGCAGACCTGGTGCAGTGTCGCGAAGGCAAATTCCATCTCGGACTCGACGCCGGCGACTCGGAGCAGGCCGCAGTCTGCGGCGTGACCCGCCAGCGCGTCCAGCAGCGCCGTCTTCCCGATGCCCGGCTCGCCACTGACCACCAGCGCATGGCTGCTACCCGCGCGCACGGCGTGCAGCACGCCCTCCACCGCGCGGCATTCCTCGCGCCGACCGACCAGCTCCACCAAGCCCTCCTGCAGGCGAAGTGTGCCCCCGGGGTGACGGTAGCGGTCTGACGTGCGTTTCGGGAGTGACAACGCCCGTGAGCGAGCGTGAACACGCCAAATCCCGCGCGGTTAGCCTGGGTAACGTGCAGGCGACGTTTCTGGGCCGTCCGGTGGCCGCTGATCGTGCTCTCATCATGGCGATCGTCAACCGCACCCCGGATTCCTTTTATGACCGGGGTGCCACCTTCACCGACGAGGCCGCCAAGGCTGCCACGCACCGCGTCGTCGAGGAAGGGGCCGACGTCATCGACATCGGCGGCGTGAAGGCCGGCCCCGGGCAGGTGGTCGACGCCGATGAGGAGATCGCGCGCGTCGTCCCGTTCATCGAGTGGCTCAGGGCCACCTACCCCGATCAGTTGATCAGCGTCGACACCTGGCGTGCGTCGGTGGCCAAACTGGCCTGCGCCGCCGGCGCCGATCTGATCAACGACACGTGGGCCGGCGCAGATCCAGGCCTGCCGGAAGTGGCAGCGGAATTCAGCGCCGGCCTGGTGTGCTCACACACCGGTGGCGCCACCCCGCGGACCCGGCCGTTCCGGGTCAACTACGGCACCAGCACCCGCGGTGTGGTGGACGCCGTGATCGCCGATGTCACGGCGGCGGCGGAGAACGCCGTGAGCAAAGGTGTGGACCGTGAACGGATTCTCATCGATCCGACACACGATTTCGGCAAGAACACTTACCACAGTCTTAGTTTGTTGCGGCATGTAAAAGATCTTGTTAAGACCGGATGGCCGGTCCTGATGGCCCTGAGTAACAAGGATTTTGTCGGGGAGACTCTAGGGGTGGGCCTGACCGAACGACTGGACGGGACCCTGGCGGCGACTGCCCTGGCAGCCGCCGACGGGGCGCGAATGTTTCGGGTACACGAGGTCGGACCCACTCGGCGCGTTCTCGAAATGGTCGCGTCGATCCAAGGAGTGCGTCCACCGACGCGCACGGTGAGGGGACTGGCATGACGACTACACCTGACCTGGCCATCGAGAGCAGAATGCGCACCGAGACCTGGCTCGCCGAGAACAGTTGGAACCGCCCCACCTGGACCGTCGACGAACTGATCGCCGCCAAGAAAGGCCGGACCATCTCGGTGGTCCTGCCCGCCCTCAACGAGGAAGAGACCGTCGCCTCGGTGATCGACACGATCTCACCCATGCTCGGTGGCCTGGTCGACGAACTCATCGTGCTCGACTCCGGGTCCACCGACGACACCGAGATCCGGGCCATCGCCGCAGGGGCCAAAGTCGTCAGCCGTGAACAGGCACTTCCCGAACTTCCACCCAACCCCGGCAAGGGTGAGGTGCTGTGGCGGTCGCTGGCCGCCACCACCGGCGACATCATCGTCTTCGTCGACTCCGACCTGATCAACCCCTCGCCGATGTTCGTCCCGAACCTCGTCGGACCGCTGCTCGTGCGCGACGGGGTGCACTTGGTCAAAGGTTTCTACCGGCGCCCCCTGAAAGTCAGCGGCAGTGAGGATGCCAACGGCGGCGGACGGGTGACCCAACTGGTCGCGCGCCCGATGCTGGCTGCGCTGCGCCCGGAACTCGGCGGCGTGTTCCAGCCGCTGGGCGGGGAGTACGCCGGCACCCGCGAGCTGCTGATGTCGGTGCCCTTCGCACCCGCCTACGGCGTGGAGATCGGCCTGCTGGTCGACACCTACGACAAGTTGGGGATCAACGCCATCGCCCAGGTGAACCTCGGCGTGCGCGAGCACCGCAATCAGCCGTTGACCGCGCTCGGCGACATGAGCAGGCAGGTCATCGCGACGCTGCTGTCACGCTGCGGGATCACCGACTCAGGCGTCGGGTTGACACAGTTCTTCGCCGACGGTGACGGCTTCTCGCCGCGGGTGTCACGGGTGTCGTTGGAGGACCGACCGCCGATGAACACCCTGCGCCCCATGAGGTAGTCCAGGCTTGTCGTACCGGTAAGGCAGTATCGGTGACGTGACAATGGTTCTGCTGTACCTGGTCGTACTCATCCTGATCGCCACCGTGCTGTTCGGGGTGGCCAGTGTGGTGTTCGGCCGCGGCGAGCAGCTGCCGCCCCTGCCGCGCGGCACCACGGCGACGGTGCTGCCGGCGTCCGGCGTCACCGGGGCCGACGTGGAGGCGGTGAAGTTCAGCCAGACGCTTCGCGGTTACAAGACCAGCGAGGTCGACTGGGTGCTCGACCGGCTGGGCCAGGAACTGGACTCGCTGCGGGCCGAAGTGGCGACGCTGCGCGGGGACACACTCGACTCCTCGGCTCTCGACGCCGAGGCCGTTGACGATGCCGCTCGCTGAGGACGGCCGGACCCGCTGCGGTTGGGCCAGCGGCGACTCGCAGCTCTACCGCGACTATCACGACAACGAGTGGGGACGTCCGCTCCGGGGCACCACCGCGCTGTTCGAACGGATCAGTCTCGAGGCGTTCCAGAGCGGGTTGTCCTGGCTGGTGATACTGCGCAAGCGGGACAACTTCCGGGCGGCGTTCGACGGCTTCGACGTCGATGCGGTGGCCGGATACGGCGAGCGTGACATCGACCGGCTGCTGGCCGACACCGGCATCGTCCGCAACCGCGCGAAAATCGAGGCGACGATCGCCAACGCCCGAGCGGTGGCCGCCCTCGACACCGATCTGTCGGACCTGCTGTGGTCCTACGCCCCGGCGGCGCGCCCCCGCCCGGTGACAATGGCTGATGTCCCGGCGATCACGCCGGAGTCCACCGCCATGGCCCGAGACCTCAAGAAGCGGGGGTTCAAATTCGTCGGTCCCACCACGGCTTACGCCTTGATGCAGGCCACCGGCATGGTGGACGACCACGTGCAGTCGTGTTGGGTTCCGGTCTTGGCGGACCGTTAACGGCCGGGTCTTGCACACGTAGCGGGGCCGATAAGGAACAATGGATTCGTGAACTGGCCTTTCGGCGCGGCTGGTTACACGGGTGAGCACCCGGCGCGCCGATGGTCCACGACGGGGACGAGTAGTCCAACTTGGAGGGAGCACTCGATGGCGGCCATGAAGCCCCGGACCGGTGACGGTCCACTGGAAGCAACCAAAGAGGGGCGTGGCATCGTGATGCGGGTGCCGCTCGAGGGCGGTGGCCGTCTCGTCGTAGAACTGACACCCGATGAGGCCGCCGCGCTGGGCGACGAACTGAAGAACGTCACCAGCTGAGGCGGGTCCACTCGAAGATGATCGAACCCCGCGCAGAGGCGCGGGGTTCGATTTACGCCGACACCTTGCGGTAGATCTCCACCGTCTGCTCGGCGATGTGCGCCCAGGAGAATTCGTCGATGCAACGCTGGCGTCCGGCGATGCCGTACTGAGCAGCGCGTTGCGGGTCGGCCACCAGGGCGTTGACGGCCTCGGCGATGCCGGCTTCGAATCCCGGCGCATCCGTCGCGTCGTAATGCACCAACAAACCGGTGATTCCGTGCGCCACCACCTCCGGGATGCCGCCCACGTCAGAGGCCACCACCGCCGTCGAACAGGCCATGGCTTCGAGGTTCACGATGCCCAGCGGCTCGTACACCGACGGGCAGACGAAAACCGTTGCCGCCGAGAGGATCTCCCGGATCTTGCCGATGGGCAGCATGTCCCGGACCCAGTACACGCCGGTGCGAGACGCCGACAGCTGTTCGACGGCACTCGCCACCTCGGCGGCGATCTCCGGAGTGTCGGGTGCGCCGGCGCACAACACCAGCTGGATCTCGGGGGCGAACCGGTGCGCTGCGGCCACTAGGTGCGCCACCCCCTTCTGCCGGGTGATACGTCCGACGAACGCGACCACCGGACGCGACGGGTCGACTCCCAGCTCGGCGAGCACGGACTCGGCTGGATCCGAGGAGGTGGGCGGCGCCGGGTACCAGACTTCTGTGTCGATGCCGTTCTTGACCACGTGCACCCGGTTCGGGTCCAGCGCCGGATACACCTTGAGCACGTCCTCGCGCATCCCCGCGCTCACCGCGATCACGGCGTCGGCGGCTTCCATGGCCGTCTTCTCCACCCACGACGACAGCCGGTAGCCACCGCCGAGCTGCTCTGCCTTCCACGGGCGCAACGGCTCCAGTGAGTGCGCCGTCACCACGTGCGGGATGCCGTACAGCAAGCCGGCCAGGTGGCCCGCCATGCCGGTGTACCAGGTGTGCGAGTGCGCCACATCGGCCTGCCCCGCGGCATTGGTCATCACCAGGTCGGTCGACAACATCGACAGCGCGGCGTTGGCGCCCGCCAATCGCGGGTCGGGTTGATGCACTATCGCGTTCGGCCGGGGCGCGCCCATGCAGTGCACGTCGACCTCGCACAGATGGCGAAGCTGATTGACCAGTTCGGTGACGTGGACGCCAGCGCCCCCGTACACCTCAGGTGGATACTCCCGAGTCATCATCGCCACCCGCATACGCCCGACCGTAGTAGTCCGCGCGCGCGAGCGCAGGCATTGGGTCAACCTGACGGGCATTCTTTGGGGCGCTAACTCCAAATACCTTGACGGGCAAGCGTCCATACCACGTAAGAACCGCCACAAAACTCGGCGATTGCCCTAGCCGCGGCTTGATGGTGCGGATAGGTTTGTCTCATGAGGGAAGCGCCACATGTGCTGGGAATCGTCCTGGCCGGCGGGGAGGGCAAGCGGCTGTACCCGCTGACAGCGGATCGGGCGAAGCCCGCGGTTCCCTTCGGTGGTGGTTACCGTTTGATCGATTTCGTCCTGTCGAATCTCGTCAACGCACGGTTCCTGCGGATCTGTGTGCTCACGCAGTACAAGTCGCACTCGCTGGACCGGCACATCTCGCAGAACTGGCGGTTGTCGGGTCTGGCGGGCGAATACATCACGCCGGTGCCGGCACAGCAACGCCTCGGGCCGCGCTGGTACACGGGTTCGGCGGACGCCATCTACCAGTCGCTGAACCTGATCTACGACGAAGATCCGGACTACATCGTGATCTTCGGCGCCGACCACGTGTACCGGATGGATCCCGAGCAGATGCTGCAGGCGCACATCGAGAGCGGCGCCGGCGCCACCGTCGCTGGGATACGCGTCCCGCGGGCAGAAGCCTCCGCGTTCGGCTGCATCGATGCCGACGACTCGGGACGTATCCGCGGTTGGGTGGAGAAACCTGCCGACCCGCCGGGGACCCCGGACGATCCCGAGATGACGTTCGCGTCCATGGGCAATTACATCTTCACCACCAAGGTGCTCATCGACGCGATCCGGGCCGATGCCGACGAAGACCATTCGGACCACGACATGGGCGGCGACATCATCCCGCGTCTCGTGGCCGACGGAATGGCCGCGGTGTACGACTTCAGCAACAACGAAGTTCCCGGCGCCACCGAACGCGACCACGGGTATTGGCGCGACGTCGGAACCCTGGACGCCTTCTACGACGCCCACATGGACCTGGTGTCGGTGCACCCGATCTTCAACCTCTACAACAAGCGCTGGCCCATCCGCGGTGGCTCGGAGAACCTGGCGCCCGCCAAATTCGTCAACGGCGGCTCCGCGCAGGAGTCCGTCGTCGGCGCGGGCAGCATCATCTCGGCAGCGTCCGTGCGCAATTCGGTGTTGTCGTCCAACGTCGTGATCGATGACGGCGCGATCGTCGAAGGAAGCGTGCTGCATCCTGGCGTACGCGTCGGGCGCGGGGCCGTGGTGCGCCGGGCGATCCTCGACAAGAACGTCGTCGTCGGGCCGGGGGAGATGGTCGGCGTCGACCTCCAAAAGGATCGGGAGCGCTTCGCAGTCAGTCAGGGCGGCATCGTCGCCGTCGGCAAGGGTGTCTGGATCTGACGCTCAGCTGCTGACCGGCACCCGACGCTCGCGATCCGACGACGGCCACACGTAGGGCAGGTCCTCGGGTACGTCGGGGAACAGTGGCCGGTAGTGCGCCGGATCCTTCTTCACCAGCGCGGCCTGATGGCTGCGGTGGAAAGCCGGATCGCCCAGCCAGGGCGGCAATTCCCCGGCGCCGGCCAACTCCGTCTGCGTGCGTACGCGACTCAGCCCCGTGGCGGCGGTGAGATCCACCACGAGCGTGGTGGCACACGTGTCCGCCTTGCCCAGCGCTGACCACACGTCGCAGATGTCGAGTCCGTAGCGCACCAAACCCTCTTCGTAACCCGCCCACATCGCGGCCGCGGGGTGGTGCCGCCAGCCGTACCCCGGAACCGTCAGAGCACGCAGCACCTGGATGGTCTCCACCCGCTGCTTGCCGAGCCGTCGCAGGTCCAGGAGACGCGCCGACTCCGCGAAGCCGGGACACGGCAGGAACGTCTGCATGCCCTGCGGATACCCCGTCTCAGCCGGTGTTGCCCCACTGAGTCTCGGGTTGCTGCGCTCGCCGGCGTCGGCGACGCCGACGCAGCAGTGCAGCACCCGCCCACGCCAGGATCACCACTATCACCAGCACCAGCACCGGGATGAGCAGGGCCACCAGGACCAGCGAGACGCTGACACCGTCTTCGACCGTCGACAACACGGGAGCGGCCACCCCGGCGGTGGCGACGTTGGCCGCCGGACGCACCGCGGTCTTGACCAGGTGGACCACCAGAGCGATCACCACCCCGATCGCGACGGGGATCCACTGGCCCGACCGGGCGAACTCCGCGGGGTCGGCCACCGCAACCGTCTGGGCCGTGGTGCCCGAGCCGAAGACGATGCCGCCGGCGGTGGGCCGCACCAACGTCTGCACGGTGTCGTTCACCGAATCCAGCGCGGGCACCTTGTCAGCGACGATCTCCACCACCAGCAGCACGGCGACGATCGTCAACACCCAGCCGTTCTCCATCCACGCCCAGTTACCGGGCAGCGACACGATATCGGTGAACCGCGCGAGCAGTCCGAGCATCAGCATCGGGATGTAGGCGTTGAGGCCGGCGGCGGTCGCCAGTCCCAGGCCCGTCAGCAGCTGCTCCACGGATTCAGTATGCGACGGCTCGGCGGTCAGCCGGCCGGATCGGCGGTCACCAGATGTGGGGGACCAGGCGGTAGGGCACCCGCCTGGTGTATTCGCGGTAGCCGTCCAGCTCGGCGGACAGCATCTTCTCTTCGTCGACGATGCGCATCGCCAAGGCCAGGAGGCCGGGGATCAACACCACTGTCCCCCAAAAGGAGTCCAACGCCGGCGGCGTGCCGATCAGCATCACCAGCGCTCCGAGATACATGGGATGGCGCACCACGCCGTACAGTCCCGTCGAGACCAGGCTCTGTCCGGCTTCGACGGTGATGGTGGCGGCGGCGTACCGGTTCTGGAACACCACCCACTGGGCGACGATCAAACCGGCGGCCACCAGGACATTGCCCGCCACGATCACACTCAGCGGCACGTGCGACCAGCCGAACCGGTGATCGAGGGCGCTGACCACCAACAGTGCCACCACCGAGACCACCGTCGCGGTGACCGCCACCCGCTGTATCGGCCGTTCCTCGGCGACCGGCCCGGCGTGCATCCTCCGTCCCAATGTCGCCGGATCGCTGTACGCCAGATACGCGCTGGGAACCAGGGTGCAGACGGTGAACACCGCGATGAAAAGCCAGGCCTGCCAATAGTCCAACGTCGATGCGGGGACGAACAGGGTGACGCCGAAGAAGATCACGCCGACGACAGTCGAGACCAGTACCTGCGCGACGAGTTTCATGCGGCACCCCCTCAGCGCACGTCACGCCGGCGAAACGTCAGCACGCCCACCGCGATGAGTGCGGCGTCGATCAGCAGTAGCCACAGCAGCGGCACGGCGGTGAACGTGCCGGTCCCGACGTGCGGAACATGGGTGAACGGCTCGAGGTCGATGAGCCACTGCGGGGCACCCGACAGGGAGCCGAGCAGGTAGACCGCGATCACGGCGACCAGCACACCCCAGGCGACCGGAGCGAACCGGGGGAGTGCGCCGAACAGGGCAAGCGCGACGCCGGCCAACAGCCATACCGCCGGAAGCTGCACCGCAGCGGTCCCCAGAACCGTCGGCAGGATGCCTGCCACATCACCTGCGGCCACTCCGTAGGACAGGCCCGCGCCCAGACCGGCGATCAGGATCGCCGCGCCCGAACCAAGCAATGCCATCATGAGATGACCTGCCAGCCAACGGGTTCTGCTGACAGCGCCGGCCAGCACCGTTTCGGCGTGCTGGCTGGTTTCCTCCTGGTGCAGTCGCAGTGTCAGTGACACGGCGAAGGCCCCGGCCACCATGGCCAGCATGGTGAAAGCGACGGCGATGAAAGCCTGCTCCATCGCCGAGGTGCCGCCCAACCGCGTCACGATGTCCTGTGCCAGTTGGCTGTTGCCGATCTCGTCGCCGATACCGTGCACCACACTTCCGATCAACAATCCGTACAGGATCAGGCCGACGGTCCACAGCACGATGGCACCGCGGTCGAGGCGCCACGCCAGGCTGACACTTCCGCGTAACCCCTTGGAGGCCGATCCACGCCCCGGGCGCTCGGCTATCAGCCCGGCGCCGACATCGCGACGGCTCAACAGCACGTAGGCCACGGCGGTCAGCGCCGCCGCGGTGACAAGGTGCAACACCAGCACCCACCACCGGTCGCCGGCGAAGGGGCGCACCTGCAGAGACCAGCCCAGCGGCGAGAGCCAGGACATCCACTCCGCACCGGCGTCACCGACGGCGCGCAAGGTGAATGCTGCGGCGAGCACCGAGAAGGCGGCGCCCCGGGCGAAGCGTGCGCTCGGCGACACCTGCGCGGCCACCGCCGCCACCGCTGCGAACACCAGGCCGGAACCCGTCAGCGCCACGCAGAACGCCAGCGACCCGGCGGCCGGGATGTCCAGGGTGAGCAGCCCGGCGAATCCCACGGCGCCCGTCAACACCACCGCGCCGAAAGTCAGTGTCAGCGCCGCGGTCAACCCCGCGAACCGGCCGACCACCGTCGATTCGAGGAGCTCCGTGCGTCCGCTCTCCTCGTCTGCACGGGTGTGCCGGATGACCGTGAGAATCACCGCCACCGCGATCAGCAGGTGGAACATGCCGGCTTTCCAGATACCGACGGCACCCAGGCTGTCGCCGTACACATTGCCGTACAGCGCGCGTTGCGCCGGGCTCGCCATGATCGACGCCGCGAAGGCCGCGCGGTCGGCGGCATTCGGGTACACCGCTTCGGTGCTGCCGACGTAGACGGTGGCCAATGGGACCGACAGCAACAGGATCCACGCCGGGGCCACGATCCGGTCCCGGCGCAGATACAACCGCAGCAGGCCGGCGGTGCCGGTGAAGCCGGAGGTGCGGGGGACTGCGCGGTGCTGGTTCGGGCGGTCGACGGTTGCGGTGGTCATGCGTGCACCCGGTGCGAATTGTGTTGGTTGCCGGACTCTTCCGCGTCGATCCCGTAGTGCCGCAGGAAAAGGTCTTCCAGAGTCGGTGGTTGGCTGATCAGACTCTTGACACCGGCTTCACCCAGGACGCGGATCAACTCGCCGAGGCCGGCGCTGTCCACCTGGGCGTGCAGGGTGTGTCCGTCGACGCTCACATCCTCGACACCGCTGATTCGGCGGACATCACCGGGATCGCCGATCATCTCGGCCTTGATCGCCGTGCGGCTCAGGTGCCGCAGCGACTCGAGCGTGCCGCTCTCCACTGTCTTGCCCGCACGGATGATCGTCACGCGGTCGCAGAGGGCCTCGGTCTCGGCCAGGATGTGGCTGGAGAGCAGCACGGTGACGCCACGGTCTCGTGCTTCTGCGACACATTGCTGAAAAACGTTCTCCATCAACGGGTCCAGCCCGGTGCTCGGCTCGTCGAGCAGAAGCAACCGCGCGTGGGACGAGAACGCCGATACCAGTGAGACTTTCTGTCGATTGCCCTTCGAGTAGGTGCGGGCTTTCTTGTGGGGGTCGAGTGCGAATCGTTCGAGCAGTTCCTTGCGGCGGGTGTCATCGATGCCACCGCGCATGCGGGCCAGCAGATCGATGGTCTCACCGCCGGTCAGCGAGGGCCACAGCGTGACATCGCCGGGTACATAGGCGATTTGGCGGTGAAGTTCTACGGCGTCCGTCCACGGATCGCCGCCCAGCAGGACGGCGTGGCCGCTGTCGGCTTTGATCAGGCCGAGCAGAATCCGGATGGTGGTGGACTTGCCGGCGCCGTTGGGGCCGAGGAAGCCGTGCACTTCGCCTTGTTGCACTGTCAGGTTCAAACCGTCCAGTGCGGTCATGCTTCCGAATTTCTTGACCAGGCCTCGAATGTCGATCGCCGGCGCCGTGGCGTCAGACTGTTGGTTCGCTGTCATCGGAGATCCTTTCGGTGGATGTCGGAATGGTCAGTCCCTGCTCCTGCTGCGCTGTAAAGGCGTCGTACATGGTCGAGTCCGTCATCAGGCCCTGGGTGTAGACCTCCAAGGCGGGCAGCACCATGTCCTGTGCGTAGTCGTGCAGCACCTTGCGCATGTCCTCGGGATGCTCGTGCAGCTGTAGGTACAGCAGGAATGCGCCCCCGCCGGACATGGCCAGGAAGCGTGCGCGGGCTCGGGGGTTCCGGGAGGGTTTGATGGTCCCGGCGCGCACGCCCTCGTCGATATAGGCCTCGGCGTTGTCGATCATGCTGCGCCACAAGCCTTTCGCCAGGTCGCTGCCGGACTGCATGCTGCGGACCAGGTAGGACATCGCGGGCGCGAAGTCTTCGATCTCGGCAAGCTGGGCGAACCAGGCGGCCGGTTCGTGCGTCTTCAAGGACTCCGACTTCGTATCGCGAATCAACGCGGCGATGTGTTGGTCACAGGCGGCGCGCAAACCGTCCTTGGAGCCGAAATGGTGGATCACCAGCCCCGGACTCACACCCGCTGCTTCGGCGATGGCCCGCACGCCCACCCTGAACCCGTGCTCGCCGAACTGGGCGATGGCGGCGTCGCGTATCCGGGCCGGTGCGGTCATGTCCGTTGAACGCATGTTCAGTATTCTAAACGCGCGTTCAGTGGCCGTCAACAGTGCGGTGTGGACGTGCTGGTTTGAGTTTGCTCGGGCGGGGTATTCGGCGGAGTTATTTACGACCCCGACAGAAATTCGGGTGCTCACAGCAATGTGCTGTGACGGGCCCAGCGACTCACTCGCTCCTGAGTCTCAGCTGAGAGAAACGAGTTCACGCACGCTCGCAGGGCCTGTGAGGGGCCAGTCCTCAGGTTCGCCAGAAAGCTCAGTTAGTGCGGTACTGGGTGCTGTTTTGCGAGGTCGTTACATAGCTCTGAGCTCGACCGCGGCATAGCTAGCTCTCTCAGCTTCTCTCAGCATTCAGGTGAACGTCTTAGGCCCAGTTACATGAATTCACGCGTTGTGCAAATGACGAATTCAGATTTTGGTTCCGCCGCGAGCGTTCGGGTGATACGTTGCTGCGACATGCTCCAGTTGTGGGGTATGTCGCACCTGTCGTGGAGGGGATCCATACATGTCAAAGCACTCACAGAAACCCGGCGGTCGTAAGCCCTCGTTGCGGGCGACTGGCGCTGCCGTCGCGGGCGCCGGGCTGATCCTCGGCGCACCCGCGGTCGCCATGCTGGCCACCGCAGGCGCGGCACAGGCCGCTCCGGTGGAAGAGGCCTGCGTCCAGCTCTTCGGCTGCGACACCGACACCAGTTCGGTGTTCAGCGCCGCCGCCTCCACTCCGACCCCGAACTCGCTGTTCGGTGCTGCGCTCGCCCCGGACCCCTTCGCCGACCCGATCGAAGACTTCCTCGACTTCGCGGGCACGATTCCCGGGCTGAACTTCTTCATCGGCAACGGTGCGGACGGCAATGCCTTCCACGTCGACGGCTTCAACGGCGGCATCTTCCTGGGCAGCGGCGGCGACGGCTGGACCGACCCGACCGGCATCCAGGCGGGTGGCAACGGCGGTAACGGCGGCCTGTTCTACGGCGACGGCGGTGACGGCGGTGACAGCGCCTTCGGCCGCAACGGCGGCAATGGCGGTAACGCCGGCTTCTTCTCGTTCTTCGGCAACGGCGGTAACGGTGGCAACGGCGGCAACGGCGTCGCCAACCCGCTCGGCCCGAACACCGCCGGCGGCAACGGCGGCAACGCCGGCAACGCCGGATTCTTCGGCCTGTTCGGCCAGGGCGGTAACGGCGGCAATGGCGGCGACGGTGTCGATGGCTCCAACGCCCCGATCAACATCCCGCTCCCAGGGCTGCCCGGGGCGCCCGGCACCCCGCAGGTGCCTGGTGTTATCGGCGCCGGCCCGGGTGGCACGGGCAATCCCAGCCTGACCCCCGGTGGTGCGGGCGGCGCTGGTGGTGTCGGCGGTGCCGGTATCGGTGCTGTCGGGATCCCCGCGGTAGGTGGTAACGGCGGCACAGGCGCCGACGGTAACGCCGGTGTGGACGCCGAGGATGGCACCGCCGGTGGTGCGGGTGGCGCCGGCGGTAGCGGCGGCCTGTTCGGAGGCGGCGGCAAGGGCGGTAACGGTGGCGTCGGCGGCGACGGCGGCGACACCAGCAGCGCCGGCGGGGCCGGCGGTAACGGTGGCGCCGGCGGTGAAGCACTCGGCGCCGTCAGCGATGCGACACTGGGCTTCGACGAGGTGCGCCATGG
>NZ_JBDGJH010000037.1:0-40601 GCF_057656995.1 Mycobacterium sp. Soil_C_30
GATCCCGACGAGGCCGTCGCCAAGGTCAAGGATTACGTGGACTGGGGCCTCAACCACCTGGTGTTCCACGCCCCGGGGCACGATCAGCGTCGTTTCCTGGAACTGTTCCAGCGGGATCTGGAACCGAGGCTGCGGAAGCTGGGCTGAGGCGCAGAGAGCGATTGTCGTTGTTGACTTCCAAGGCAGAATGGCAGCAGTGTCGTGCAGCCCACGAGGTGGTGGCTCAACTTGGTTCGCGGCCGAGCCCGCGCCCCGAAGTGACACTACGCTTCGATGTGAATCGAGCACTCGCGCACAAGGCGGACCGCGAAATGCGCGACATCTTCCTCGCGCTGGCGGTCACTGAGATGGCTAGCGAGATTCAATTGAGGTACACCAAGGTCGGTGACACCGCGCGAGAGCAACACACCTCGCTTTCGGCGGAATACGTGCAGCGCCTGAGGCAAACGTTGCTAACGCTCAGCATCGATCTGACATCTACAACGACGGATGTCCCAGCGTGGTAGAAGCGCCACCGTGGGGATCCCACCGTTCTACGTTGTTTATCCTCGCGACGATGACGACGAGCGACAGATCGAGTTCACTGAATCTCCGGTCCAGGCGGTCCGACGACCTGGCCCGCCTTGGCAGAGCAGATACCACGCTCCGAGACATCATCTCGACTGTCGCCGTCCGACCATCGCCCTAGCCGGCCCCAAATCCCTCTGGACGAGCGTTTGTAACCGTGGTTACATACTGGCATGGGCACGGACGGTGAGGTCGGTGAGTGGGTGCTGCTGAGTTACCGGTTGCCCCGCGAGCCGTCGACGCCGCGAATCACCGTGTGGCGCAAGCTCAAGAAGCTGGGTGTGGCACAGCTTTCCGACGGCGTGGTGGCGCTGCCGGCGGATGCCCGCACTCGTGAGCAGTTCGAGTGGCTTGCCGAAGAGGTCACTGAATCGGGTGGTCAGGCCGGGGTGTGGGTGGCCCGCCCCACGACTGCGGCGCAGCAGCGACAGCTGGCCGCTGAGATGGCCGAGGCCCGGGCGGACGAATACCGAAGCTTGACCGAGGCCGCAATCGCTGCGCACTCGGATGGCGGCGGCGCGGCCGCGGTGAAGCGCCTGCGCACGCGCTGGCGGGAGATCACCCGCCGCGACTTCTTTCCGCCTCCGGAGCGTGAGCAGGCGCGGCAAGCCTTGCGCACGCTGACGGAAGAGGCGCTGCCGCGCGGCGATGAGCAGGAGGCGCGGCGATGAAATGGGCTACCCGCGCCGGCATCCACATCGACCGCGCCGCTTGTGCTTGGTTGATCCGCCGATACATCGACCCTGAAGCGGAGTTTCTGTTCGTCAGTGACCCTTCCGAGGTTCCCGACGACGCCATCGCCTTCGACATGCGCGGCGTTGAACTTTCCCACCATCACGGCGACTGTTCGTTCGAGACCATCCTGCGCCGTTATGAATTGACCGACCCGGTGCTGTGGCGCATCGGCGAGATCGTGCACGAAGCCGACCTGGACGACGGCCGCTACGACGCGCCCGAAGCCCCCGGCTTGGACACCGTGCTGCGCGGACTCTCGATGACCGGCACCGACGAGGACACGCTGACCGTCGCTACGGCGATCTTCACCGGACTCTACGAGTTTCACCGCCGCAGTCTCATGCTCGGGCGAGAACCCTCATGAGCGATCTGGGACACCAAGTACGTCGGCTACGGGCCGCGCGCAGCGGATGGGGCGCTCGGTCGTGGCTCGCAGTGGCGGTCAGCCGCAATCCGCTGATCGGTCGCCAGCACCGGTATGAGGCCTGGGTGGTCGTCGCATCGGTGCTGCTTCTCGTGGTCGCCGCGGTGCTCAGCGCGGGCGTCGGCGCTGCGGTGTACTCGGCTCGTGTCGAGCACTACCGGGCCGAGAAGACGTCGTGGACTCTCGTGTGGGCCAAGGCAACTGAGTTCAGTGCGATGCCGGTGGACACCCATCAATCGACCCATCATGTTCATGCTTGTTGGCTGGCTCTTGGCCGGCAGCGCTGCGACACCATCGACCTCCACCACCCGGTCACCCCAGGCGAGCAGGTGCCGATCTGGATCGACCGCCAAGGCCAGTATCTGCGCACTTCGGATCCGGCGCGGCAGGCACTCATCGACGCCTCGATCACGGCATTCATCATGTGGTGCGCACTGGCCGCCCTGATCGCCGCGGTCACCACATCCTGGTGGCGGACGCTGGCCCGAGCGCGTGATTCAGGCATGGACGCCGAACTGGTGCTGCTATTCGCAACAGAAAAAGGTCGAGGCGACCACGGCCCAGGTCAGTAGGTCTGTTTCTCGAGGGAGCAAGCCGAACTTCAATCGACCGTGGGTCCAGGCGCCGACACGTGAGGTCCTAGCTTTGACTCATACCGTCCGCGCACTCCATTCGGCGGTTCGCTCAGGCGTCGCCTCGGCAAGTGCTTTGCGAGTGCGATCCGCATCGAAGTCCTTGCCGTACACCGGTGTTCCGGGTTGCTGGCGCCATGATTCCGAGATCGGCCCGGCGTCGACGGGGTCGAATCCGAGTTGGTCGACGACGCCGTGGACCAATTCGCGGCCAGCTCCGTCTTCACCGGCGATCGGCAACGCGATGCGGTTGGGTGTCCCGCTGGGAGTGCCGCGTTCGAGCAGGTGCTTCCAGAAGATTCCGTTGAACACCTTGTACACCGGCGCCCCGATCTGCTCTGCCACCCAGGCGCTCTCGGTCTGACCGTCCTCGATCGCCGCGATCTCACCGTCGCGCTGCTGCGGGTAGTAGTTGTTGGTCTCGATAACCGGGGCACCCGGCTTGCGCGCAGCGACGATGCCGTCGGCGAGGTCGGGCACATTCTTCTGCGGGATGCTCACGATCACCAGGTCGGCGTCGGATGCGGCGTCCTTGGCCCACACCGCCGTCGCTCCGGTTTCGCTCGCCAGGTCGGAGAGCGTCTCGGGTGAGCGCGAGTTCGCCACGGCTACGTCGTGTCCGAGTGCGCTCAGTCGGCGCACCAGTGTGCCGCCGATATGACCCGCTCCGATGATTCCGATCTTCATGAGCCGCCTCCGTATCGAGTTTCCGTACGACTGGTGTCAACGTCTGGGAAGCGGCCAACATTCCGGTGGTGTTCCCGGTGCAGGGAGAGTTGAGTAACGAAAAAGATTGTGTCGCAGCTGACTACCACCAAGCGATCATGGCGTGCTTGCAGGTTGGCCCGGGACGAGAGATGAGGGAGGGGTCTATCGCCATCGTCATACGGCGGTAGGCACCCCGGAACCTTCTCGCTAGATGGATTGGGTCAGGTCTGCGGGCCCGCGGCGCAAACGTAGGTCGGCCTCGATACGGGCGGCGGTATTGGTCATCGCGCTGATCAACGCCGACTCGTACTCCTCGGGACGCGAAGATGTGTGCATCACCGAGAGGTTCAGTGCAGCTACCGGGTGCTGTGAGCGATCGTATACCGGAACTGCGTAGGCGCAGAGGCGTTCGTCGAACTCCTGGTCGAGCACAGCCCACCCACGGGCGCTGATCTCGCGAATACTTTTGCGTAACAGTGACTTCGAGGTGACGGTCATATCGGTGTACTTGGCGATCTCGACACCCTTGAGGTATTCGTCGAGTTCGTGGTCGGTCAGCGCACTCAAGAGCACGCGACCGGTCGAGGTGATCCAGGCGGGAAAACGGGTGCCGGTCGAGACGTTGAGCATGAACAGGTTCTCCGCGCGCGCGTGTGCGACGTAGACGATCTCGGAACCGTGCAACACCGTGAGGCCGGCGTCGAGGATCGAAAGCGGGGTGTCGGCCCCCACCTTCGAAATGAGGTCGGTCAGATGTGGCAGTACGGTCGCTGACAGCGGAGCTGACGTCAAATAGGAGTACCCCAGCTCGAGAATCTTGGGAGTCATGGCGAAGTAGCGCCCATCGGCGCGCAGGTACCCCAGGTCCACCAAGGTGAGGATGAATCGACGGGCCGCGGCACGGGTCAATCCGGTGGCCTCGGCGACGTCCGCGATGGTCTGCCGATCCCGGGACTCACTGAAGGACTGGATGACAGCCAGTCCGCGTTCGAGCGATTGCACGTAGTGGCGTTCGCGCTCGTCTTCCATCGGATTCTCTTCTCTGTGTCTCGCCACGTGTGAGTCGGCCACTTAGAACATACCGGGCCGACAGCCCGCTGACGTGCGCTCTGCGCTGGTGTTCGCTCTGCGTGCAGATGGCTATCTGATCGCACGAGCTCAGGCCCCTATTGACGACCGCAACGTCGGTAGGCACACTAGGGCGGGCGCATAACGACGTAACGGGCGCATTGCGAACAAATCCCTGTACCGCTCGGGGAATGGAGGATCAGATGAGTAGGACGCGCGTGGCGATTGTGGGTGCCGGTGCGCTTGGCCTGTCGACGGCGTTGCACCTGGCCGAGGCGGGGCAGTTCGAGGTGACCGTAGTGGAGGCTGAACACATCGCCGAAGGGTCGTCGAGCCGGTCGATAGGGATCATCGAAACCCAGTACGTGAACGAATTCGACATCGCGGTGCGCGCGTTCGGGCTTCGATTCGCCAAGAAGTTGGCTGTCACCGACGGTCTGCACTTCAACACCAACGGTTATCTGCGGCTGGGGGATTCGGAACAGGCGCTCGAAAGCTACGCCCGCAGTGTCGACCTACAGAGGAAACACGGGGTCGATGACGCCCGCGTGCTGGACAAAGCCGAGATCGCCAAGCTCATCCCACACTTGGAGATGGGCGACCGGATCGGAGGCCTGTACGGTCCCAGCGACGGTTACGTCGACGGACATCTGTTCTCCAATGCAATGGGCGACATCGCGCGTCGCAACGGAGCGACGATTCTCCAGAAGGCCAAGCTGCTGGGAGCCACCTCGGGCAGCGGTGGAGAATTCCTACTGCAGACCACCCGCGGCGAGGTCGTCGCCGACATCGTCGTCAATGCCGCCGGGGGATGGGCCGGCAAGGTCGGAAACCTCCTCGGTGCGCCGGTGACGCTGAATCCGCAACGTCACCAAGCAATCACGGTGACGTTGAGCAAGCCGCTGGGGTACGTCATGACCTCGGTGATGGACTATGTGCCCGGTAGCGGGCGCGCCGGTCTGTACTTCCGGCACGAGAACGAGTTCTCCCTGTTCGCTGGTTTGCATACCGAGGAGACCATTCAGGACGCCAGCGACCCCGATAGCGTCTCCTACAACGCCGATGAGCCGTTCACCGAGCAGATCGCCGAGGCACTCGCAGAGCGCCTGCCGAAACTCGACGGCGCAGGGATCGGCCGCGGCTGGGCCGGCATGTACCCCATGTCGTTCGATCAGCAGCCTGTCGTGGGGCCGCACCCGGCCAACCCGCGGGTGATCTGCGCAATCGGTGCCGGCGGCAACGGTATTCAGCTGTCCCCGGCCATCGGCCTGACGGTGACCGAGTACCTGCAAGGTCTCACGCCGACATTGGCGGGTCCCGGATCCAAGTGGGATCCCGCCCGTCTCGCATCATCCGATCCGGCAGTCGCCGGAGCCAACCTGCAAGGAGCACAACAGTGAATGCACGCGTGAATTACGCCAGCACGCATACCGACGCGGACACAGGGGCGGCTTTCGAAGCCGCGCTGGAGAAGGGCCGCACCACCGGCGGCACACTGGCGCATCTGATCGGCGGCCGCGCGATCGACTCCGGCGAGGTGTTCACCCGCGTCAATCCGGCGCATCCCGGCGAGGTTGTCACGCGGGCCCACGCGGCCGACGAGGCGCTGGTTGCCGATGCAGTGGCCGCAGCCAAGGAGGCGCAGAAGGATTGGCGCCGGACCTCGACGATCAAGCGCGCCGCTGCACTGCGCGCCGCACAGCAAGACTTCGAGGACCGCTTGATCGAGATCGCCGGCATCCTGTCAGCCGAGACAGGGAAGTCGAGGCTGGAGGCGCTCGGGGAAGCTCAGGAAGTCGTCGATCTGGTCGACACGTACACCACGCAGTTCGAGAAGTCGGGTGACTTCCGCACGCGGATGAACACCGCCGACCCCAACGAGGAGAACACCGACCTGCTGCGTCCCTATGGGGTGTTCGCCGTGATCGGTCCGTTCAACTTCCCGGCCGCTCTCAACATCGGGATGGCAACGGCTGCACTCTTGATGGGCAACACCGTGGTGATAAAGCCCAGCGACAAGGCGCCGCGCTCCGGCGCGATCGTGACCGAGATCCTGGCCCGGCACACCCCTGCCGGCGTGGTCAACCTCATCCATGGGGGCGCGGCCACCGGTAAGGCGCTGACTGCCGCGCCGGTCGACGGTATCGCCTTCACCGGGTCGGCCGACATCGGGTGGAACATGGTCCGGGCGCTCAACGACGGCCCGTTCGGCCGGCCGGTGCTGGCCGAGATGGGCGGCAAGAACGTCACGGTGGTCTCGAGCAACGCCGACATCGACGCCGCGGCCGAAGGGGTGGCCCGGTCGGCGTATGGGCTGTCGGGGCAGAAGTGCTCGGCCTGCTCCCGTGTGGTGGTACAGGCCGACGTGCACGACGACTTCGTGGCGAAGCTGGCCGAGCGAGTGCGGGCGCTGACCGTATCAGCGCCCGAAGACGCAAATGCCTTCATGGGCCCCGTCATCGACCAGGCTGCCGTGGACCGTTTCGAGGACGCGGTGGCGTCCGCGCGCGCCGCCGGAGCCACCATCGTGGGGGGAGACCGGCCCGACCGGGAAGGCTACTTCGTCAATCCCACCGTGGTTTCCGAACTGCCCGTCGGGCACGAACTCACCCGCAAAGAGCTGTTCCTGCCGTTCGTCACGGTCACCAAAGTGGATTCGTTCGACGCCGCCATCGACGAGGCCAACGCGGTTGATTACGGCTTGGCCGCCGGGGTTTTCAGCGCCGATGAGAACGAGGTCGAGGACTTCCTAGACCGCATCGAGGCCGGCGTGCTCTACGTCAACCGCCGCACCGGGGCCACCACCGGCGCCTGGCCCGGCATCCAGACGTTCTGCGGATGGAAATCCAGCGGTTCTTCGGGCAAGGGCGGCCTCGGCCCGTGGTACCTGCAGGGCTTCGCGCGCGAGCAGAGCCGCACCCTCCCGGTCGGCAAGTAACTCAAACAACCGTTATCACCTAGGAGAATCGCATGTCACTGACCAAGATCGAAGAGCAGGTCGTCGGGGCCAAACAGGGCTACGCCGGTATCGTCAAGCAGGGTCAGATCATTCGCCTCACCGACGTCGAAGGCAAGCAGGTCATCGATTTCGTCGTCTGGAACAACAACGATCGGCGAGAGAAGCTGTCGGCAAGCTACTCACGCTCCCGTTACTTCGCGCCGCAGGGATCGGAGTATCTGCCGCGCAACACCATCGGCGAAGGTGACTGGGTGATGTCGACCAGCTGCCGTCCGCTGATGACGATCCTCAAGGAAACGGCCGAGCGCAAGGGTGTGCACGATCTGCATCACCGGATGTGTAACCGCTTCATGATGAATGTCTTGGGTGGGGTGGATGTGGACGGCTGCCACGAGATCATCGGCAAGGCCATCGCGCCGTTCGGCGTCGACTACTCCGAGGTGCCCGATCCCATGAACGTCTTCATGAATTACCCCTACGACGTCGAGCGTGACGGGTTTTTCATCAACGAGCCCATCACCAAGGCAGGCGACTACATCGAGTTCCGTGCCGAGATGGACGTGTTGGTCGCCTTCGCCAACTGCCCCGAAGACATCACGACCGCCTGCAATGCGGGCAACTGCACGCCGGTCAAGGTCGAGATCTTCGAAGACTCCGACGCCGAACCGTTCCCGGTGCTCGACCACTACGAGTGGCTGCACCAGGAGCTTCGCAAGCGTGGCCGCGTCATCGCGAAGACCGGTCTGTAGACCACCATGACCCAGACACGCGCGAATGCGCCTCGGCCGGCGAACACACCCGCCGGGGCCGCCAGCATCGCTCGGATCTCACCCACGTTGTCGCCCGAGCGGACGGCTCTGATCCTGATCGACTTCCAGAACGAGTGGTTTCACCCCGAAGGTGCATACGCCCGCACCGGATTCGACATCTCACACATGACACGGACGGTCGAACCCACCGTCGAGCTCGTCGACTTCTGCCACGAGCATGACATCCCGGTCATCTGTCTGACGTATGTATGCCGGGGCCGGATCGACGGCGGGCCGGTCTTCGACAAGCGGCCGGCGCTGCGTGACGACGGTGGTAAAGGGCTGCGGGAGGGCACATTCGGGGTGAAGGTGATCCCGGAGCTGCCCCTGTCCGCAGAGAAGTACGGCGACTGGTTCATCGAGCGCAAGAGGATGAGCGGTTTCTACCAGACCGGGCTCGAGCAACTCCTTCGCGATCTCGGCCGCGACACGGTGCTGATCACCGGAGTGGCCACGGGATCGTGTTGCGAATCAACGGCTCGTGACGCCAACTTCCGCAATTTCAACGCGGTGATGGTGCATGACTGCCTCGGAACGATCGGCGGCACCACGTTGCACCCGATCACCAAGGAAGAGCATCACGTCACCGCCGAAGAGATGCACTTCGCCTCACTGCGCAACTGCCAGATGATCGTCTGTGACGTGCTGAGCAGCCAAGAGTGCATGGCTGAGCTGAGTGGCGCGGGAGATGGCGAACTCGCCTGACCTGAGCGGGTGCCGGGATCGCGTGCCCCTGGAGCGCGGTCCCGGCACCAGTAGCGCGGGTCCGTCAACGCTCTGAAAAGAACCACCTTCACTCATGGAGAGACTCGCACTATGCCACGCACCGATGAACGGCTGTATCAGCGCGCACTCGAGGTCATGCCCGGCGGGAACACCCGCTCCACGTTGTTCGTCGCCCCACACCCACCGTATGCGGTGCGCGGCGAGGGGGCGGAGGTCACCGACGCCGACGGGCACGTGGTCATCGATTGCAACAACAACTACACCGCGTTGATCCACGGTCACGCCGACCCCGAGATCCTGCACACCGCGCGTGAAGTCGCGACTGCTGGAACTGCATTCGGTCTGCCGACCCGTTACGAGGTCGAAATGGCGGAACTGCTGCGGGAACGGACCGGCGGCATCGCGCAATGGCGGTTCTGTAACTCCGGCACCGAGGCGGTGATGATGCTCATCCGCGCCGCACGGGCCCATACGGGACGCGACATCATCATCCGCTTCGAAGGCAGCTACCACGGCACCTACGACGCCGCCGTCTCGTCCACCGCCAAAGGGGTTCCCGCCAGCCTGGGGGACTCGGTGATCGAAGTGCCACAAGCGGACATCGATGCCGTTGAGCGTGCCTTGGATCATCACCGAGGCCGCGTCGCTGCCGTACTCATCGACCTGATGCCCAACCGCGCCGGCCTCAACCCCGCCGATGCGCGCGACGTCGCCCGGCTGGTCGAACTCACCCGTGCGCACGACGTCCTGCTCGCAGTGGACGAGGTCATCACCTTCCGTCTCGAACCCGGTGGCCTGCATGCCCGCTATGGTCTGCAGCCCGACCTGGTCTCGCTGGGAAAGGTCATCGGCGGCGGATTCCCCGTCGGGGCCGTCGGCGGTAGCGCCGAGGTCTTGTCCTCCTTCAGCCCGTTGGCCGACGGGCCGGTGGCATGGGGAGGCACTTTCAGCGCCAATCCCGTCACCATGGCCGCGGGCATGGTGGCTCTGCGCCGACTCACGGCCGAGAGCATCAACAACCTCAACGCGCGCGGAGATGCTCTGCGCGGCAGGCTCAATCAGCACGGGGTCACCGCGAACGGCAGCGGCTCATTGATCCGGCTGATCGTCGATCACCCCGGTGCCGCGTGGTGGGAGCTCTACCGCGCTGGTGTGCTGGCAGGCACCAACGGTCTGTTGGCCTTGTCGACGGCCATGACCGACGAGCAGGTCGCGGCCATCGGTGACATCGTGATCGGCGTGTGCGGCCCCCGGATGCGCTGATCCAGCTGAACCACGAGTCGACCGAGCTGGGTTTGACGTTTCGAAGGCCGACGACATTCGGCTTCGGACAGAGTTATCGACCGATCGGTGCGCTGCCGCCCTGGTGCGGTAGGCGGGCTCTCGAGACGGCCGGGTGGGCCCGCCGCCGGTGGTGCTACGGCTCGAAATCCGGTCCGTCACAGCACACTAAGCAACGGCGCGCAGGCATCGAGCACTGCGCGCCGTTGGTGACAGCGGGGGCGGTTCAGTCCGGCGTCGGAGTCGCGATGTTCGTCGCTTCCGATCGGCCGTGGCGCTGCCGGCGTTCTTCCTCGAGCTCCTGAGCGGAGGGCAGCCGTCGGCGTGCCAGTTTGGCGTCGACAGTCACGATTTCCGGGGCCGTGACGGCATCGTGGTTCGCTGGTGCCAGGCGAGGGCCGGCTTCTGGGAACACGTACCTGGGCTCCGGGAACAGCCACAATGCCACGTAGTAAACCGAACCGCTGACGAGGAAGGACAGGAAAAAGCTGACGTCGATCCCACCGGCGATGTTCTGCAACGGCCCGGAGATCAGCGCCGTGTGCGCGGTCAGCAGGCCCAGTGCCGCCCCGATGAACCAGGCGACCATGCTGCGGACGTTGAAGCCACGGGTGAACCAGTACGCGCCGCCTTCCTGGCCGCGGTTGAACACCTGCAGGTCCTCGACGAGGTAGTGACCCCGGCGGGTCAGGTAGCCGACCAGCAGGATCGACACCCACGGTGCGGAGAGTACGAGGATCAATGTGGTGAAGGCATTGACGGTGTCCACGAGATTGAAGACGAACCTGCCGAGGAACACGAGCACGATCGAGATGGCGCCGACCGCGACGGTGGCTTGCATCCGGTTCAGCCGGGGAATCACCGAGGAAAAATCCAGGCCCGTTCCGTACAGCGAGGAGGTGCTGCCGCCGAGGCTCCCGCCGATGAGGACGACGATCAACGGAGCCACGTACCACGCGGGGGAGATCTCGACCAGGCCGGCGATGTACGCCGCGGCGTCGGGCACCAGCGATGCGGTGGCGGCACCGAAGATAAATGGGATCAATGACGATATCTGTGCCACGATGACGGCGAGGCGCAGGTGTCGAGCCGGAAACCGTTGTGGCACATAGCGAGACCAGTCACCCAGGAAAGGGCCGTAGGAGATGGGGTTGGCCATGACGATGAGCAGGGCTGCAACCCAGGTGGTCCAGAAACCGCCGAGTAGATACTCGCCGGTTCCGCTGTACCCGAAGTCCATTCGTCCGCCCAGCGCCACGAAACCCAGGGCCATCAGGATCAGCATGGCCGGGGCCAGGAACTTGTTGGCGGCCAGCAGCCAACGGTAGCCGACGACGCAGATGGCAAAGGTGGCCAACGCTGTCAACCCGTAGGCGATGGCCGCGGTGAGGTTGGTGGCCAGGCCCGGATCCACCAGCCCGATCGCGGCCACCACGGCATCGCCACACACCCACACCGACAGCGTGAAGAACGTGATGGCGACCAGCAACGACAGTATGGACCCAACCACCCGGCCGGTGACACCAAAATGTGCACCCGAGGACACGGCGTTGTTGGTATGGGATCGCTGACCGATGGAGGCCAGCGGCGCCAGTAGCAGGGCGCCGATCCCCACGCCCACCACGATGGCGGTGGTGGCCGCGGCGAAGCTCAGCCCCAACGCGATGGGCAGTGTTCCGAGCAGCACCGTGGCGGTGGTGAGCACCGAGCCGGTGGCGATCCGCAGGAAGTCCCATGGAGTCGAGGTGCGAGCCTCGGGCGGGATCGGTTCCACGCCGTAGGACTCGACGAGCGGTTTCTGCGCAGACGGTGAATGTGGTTCGGGCATCGTGGCTTTCCGGAAGGAGAAGGGGTCAGGTGAGGAACTGTTCGCGACGCAGGGCGGCCTCGAGACCGTCGAGCATCGCGTTGAAGAGCACGGCGCCGTCATCAGCGGTGACATATCGGGCGTCGTTGACGATGCCGCTGGGCGGCACAGCGTCCTTCGGGGTGGGCAGAACGTCGTAATTGCGAGGAGTGAGATCCCACGGCGGGGGAGCGTCGCCGACTCGATCGGGTGCCAGGTGGCGCATGATGGCGGTCTCGAGGAGACCGCCGTGGTCAGCTGCCCAGTTCACCCCGCCCGGAAACGTCGCGGACAGGATATCGGCGTCGATCAGTTCCCATGGTGCATCGAAAACCACAGAACGACACGGTGTTTCCCGTGTCGCCTCGTAGACGGCATCCCACAGCACGGACGCGTTCTCGTAGTGGCCGGTGAGGACCACCAATTTCCGGGCGCCCGCCGCGACGACGCCTGCGACGATCTCGCTGACCGCACTGAAAAGGGTGGGAATGCGCAAGGCAGGCAGGGGAAACACGTCGCCGCCGCCGGAGCGGGGTCGCGAGGTGGCGCCGTAGGGGAGCACGGGCAACGCGATACCGGAAGCGCGGCGGGCCAGTTCGTGTGCCATGGCCGCAGCGATCACGGTGTCGGTATCTGCGGGCAGATGCGGTCCGTGTGCTTCAAATGATCCGATCGCCAGGACGGCGGGGCGTCCGGACCCCAGCTGTTCGTGCAGGTGTGGCCACGTGCCGGTGAGATCAGTCATGATGGGCGGCTCCCTCGAGTGCACCGCTTCCCTCACTCGAGACATCGTCGAGTGGGCGTCCGCTGGTTTCTGGTGCCCACAATATGCACATCAGCAGTCCGGATCCGACGACGGCGGCGCCGATCAGCATGGTCGGGCGGGTGCCGATGGACTCCAGCAGGATCGGGAGCAAAAAGGTGCCGGCGGTGGCGCCGATGCGGGTCATGGCGGTGGCGAATCCTACTGCGGTCGCGCGGATGTGGGTGGGGAACAACTCGTTCGGGTAGGACCACGACAACACGTTCGTGGGTCCGGAGACGAAAGCGTAGAAGCAGAAACACGCCACCACCAGCGCTGCCGCCTCGAGGGGAACCATCCCCAGGATCAGCAGGGGCAGGGTCATGAGGGCGAATGACCAGATGTAGAGGCGCCGGCGTCCCACCGTCTCTGCCCAGCGCAGCACCGGTAGGCAACCCAAGAGGAAGAGCAGACTGGTCAGGGCGGACCCCAGGTAGCTCGCGTTGCCGTGGTCGAGCCCGAATGACAGCAGAATCGTCGGTTCGAAGGTGAGGATCACGAAGAAGGCGGTGGTCTGTGCGGTGTAAGGGCCAGTGGCGAAGGCGGTTCGGCGGAGGTATCGCCGGGAGAAGAGCTCGCGGAGCCGGCCTTGCCCTTGTGCACCGGAATCAACAGAGGTCAAACCGGAGAGGGTGGCGTCGGGTCCGTACACGTCGCGGATGATCTGCAATGCCTCGTCGCGCCGACCTCTCGAGAGCAGCCACCGAGGCGACTCCGGCATTCCGACGCGCAGGATCAACGTGATCACCGCGGGGATGACAGCACTGCCCAGGACCCACCGCCACGCTCCGTCGCCGGCCCCCGCAACGATGAAATAGCCGACGACGTAGGCGGTGACGGCGCCACCAAACCACGACATGACCAGGAGACCGATGCCGCCGGCCCGGTGTTTGGTGGGCATCCATTCGGTGACCATGGTCATCGCCAGGGGGTAGTCGGCGCCGACAGCCAGGCCCACGATCAACCGCAGCGCTATCAGTTGCCAGGCCTCGGTGACGAAGAAGGTGAGCAACGCTGCGACAGCGAAGGCCACCAGGTCGATGGTGAACAACGTGTGCCGACCGACCCGGTCACTGAGCCAGCCGAAGATCAAGCTCCCGCCGAAGATGCCCACCAGGGCGGCAACGGCCATGACGCTCAGCAGCATTGACGACAACGAAAACTCGTTGATCACACCGGGGATGGCGACAGCCATCGAACTGAGCAGGTACCCATCGAGGAAGGTGCCGCCCGAACACTGCCAGCGCAACTTGCGGTGGAACCCGAGTATGGGTGAGTCGTCGATCACTGAATTGCCGGTCATATCGCGCAGATCCCTTCAGTGTGCGCACTGCGCACAAAAGTGCGTTCTAGTGGTGCACAAGTGTGGGCGCCGGTGCGTGGGTGTGTCAAGCGACACATCCGGCGAATTTACCCAGCTTTAACCGGCTGGGATGGACACCGCCCTTCGGTCGCTTGCGGGCGCGCGTGGGCGTGTGCGCAGTAATGCCAAGGGGTTTCACGGCTTTCGCCCTTGACGAATCCGGCGGAACCAAGCAACCTAAGGGCGTATAACGACCAAACGTGCGCTTTACGCACTTTCTGAGAGAGGGTCCGACCGTGAGTCATAACGACGAGGCCGACACGATGATGGTGGAGATGCTGGAGTGGTGGGGCATCCCGACCTTGTTCCGCGCCCCTCACGTCAAGAGTCCGGAAGGCGTCGACATAGCGCTGGTCGGTGTTCCGCATTCGTCCGGCAACAACACCACCTTGCGCGATCAGCATCATGGCCCGCGGGCTGTCCGTGACATCTCTGCCAATGCCCGTCGTTACCACGACGCATTCGGTTTCATGGCCTGGGACGCGGTGAACGTCGCCGACCTCGGCGATGTGCCGCTACCGGAGTATGCCGACAACGAAAAGAGCATCGAACGGATCTCGGCGTTCTACGACCGAGTATTTCGGGCGGGAGCCCGCACGGTGTCCATCGGCGGTGATCACGGCATCACCGGCGGCATCGTGCAGGGTATCGCCGGTGATGAGAACTCAGCGCTCGGGGAGAAGGTTGCGCTGCTGCATTTCGATGCGCACACCGATGCCTACGACAGTCTCGACCACTGGCTCGGTGCCAAGAAGTCAGCGGCCAACTGGGCGGCCTACCTTGTTCATCAGGGCAACGTGGATGCGTCCAAGAGCGTTCAGATAGGTATGCGCGGAAATCCCCGTAGCCCAGGCTGGTTGGACCGCTCGTACGAACTCGGCTACGACGTGGTCACGATGAAGCGCTATCAGCAGGAAGGTGCGGCAGCGGTCATCGACATGATCCAGAAGCGCATCGGAGACACCCCGCTGTACATCACTTTCGATCTGGACTGCCTAGACGCCACCGTGGCGCCAGGCGTCTCGAACATCGAAGCGGGAACAGTGGGCTTCAACGTGGACCAGGTCACCGAGATCCTCCGGGCCATGCGGGGTAAGAACGTCGTCGGAGGCGACGTGGTGTGCTTGATGCCCACCCGTGACCTGCCCAGCAAGGTCACCGCAATGGTGGCCGCAGCGGTCATGCATGAGATCGTCGCTCTCATCGCCGATCGCAAGATCAACACGTAAGCGCGGGCGGGGCGCTGGTCTGCGCGCTGGCGGATCAGCGTCCCTACTGCAGTACAGATCCGGCTAGGGGTAAGTGAAGATGGAATCGCCGTTGCGTAGCGACGACCTGGCCTGGCGGTTGGCAGACGATCTAGCCGGAGACCTATCGGCCGCTGAGCGCGCAGCCGTCTTTCTGGAACTCGGCTGCGGCCAGTACTGGGACGTCATCACGAGGATGCTCTCCGTGGCAATACGGGAAGAACACGTCGTCCCGCTTGCGTTGGTCTCGGCGTTGTGTCGCTGGCTTGACGGATACGCAGGCAACGTCGATGAGCCCGCCACTCGAGCTCTGCTGGCGCGAGTTCGGCTTCACCCGTCGGAGCCTCGTCACTTCTCGGCTGACGCCGCGGACGCAGACAAACACACTCGGGCAGAACGTTTCTCACGGTGAAATCGCGGACTCATCCGGCCGCGTCCGCGCCGCTGTGTCGACCGACCTCGGCTCGAATCAAGGACGCTGCCTGCTTGAGTTCGGTGACCACCGCGAAGTGGTGCTCAGTGCCGTAGTCGTCGTTGTGCATCACTGAAAGGTTCAGCGCGGCAACGACGTTGTTCGATTCATCGAGGATGGGTACCGCGTACGAACACAGGCGCTCATCGAATTCCTGGTCGACCATCGCCCAACCCTGCTCCGCGACTGCGGTGATGCTGCGCCGCAGCGCCGACTTGGTTGCCACCGTCTTGCGCGTGTATCGGACCAGTTCGACTTCGTCGAGATAGGTGTCGAGTACTCCGGGACTGTCCGCGCTCAGAAGGACCCGGCCGGTCGAGGCCACCCACGCGGGATAGCTGGATCCGGCCGACACGTTGAGTACGAACAGGGACTCCGCTCGGGCGTAGGCGACGTACACCACCGCATCCCGGTCGCGGACGGCCACGCCGGCGTCGAGCACCCGCAGTGACGTCGTGGTGATGATGGTCTCGACCAAATGGTCGAGGTACGGCTTCACCGTCGTGTGTAACGGGTCAGAGGCGAGGTAGGCGTGCCCGAGTTCCAGCACTTTGGTGGTCAGCGTGTAGTGACGGCCCTCAGGTCGCAAGTAGCCCAGATCATTGAGCGTGAGGACGAATCGACGTGCGGCGGCACTGTGCAATCCCGTGATTTCCGCCAGTTCGGCGACAGTCAGGCGATCCTGTGTCCGAGAGAACGTGTGGAGTACCTCCAAACCGCGCGCGAACGACTGAACGAAATAGCGCTCGCGGTCCTCTTCCACCCCTTGCCCTTTCCGTTCCATGCCGTGACTTCAGTGTCGCGGGTCTGCTGATGAAGGTACCGGTATGTGTCTCTCGCAGATCGGAGGCGGGTGAAACACCTCCGACAGAACGCGCCCGGGGCGTGTCTCAGTTCAGGCGTTGCGTGATGCGCGGCACTGTGGGAATCTGGTTGTGCGCATAACGAGGAAATACGCGCACTGCGCACAAAACTTCTCTTCGTCAGAAGGAGACCCCATGATCGGCATCCAACGGCGAGGCCAGCGGCCGCGCCCCCGAGGCAACGAGTGCACCGCGTGACATCCGGGGCTGACAGAACCATCGTTGACGAGCAGGCGCCCATCGACAACGATCCCGAGCGCGTCGTGTCGTACGTGCCGGCCGAAGAACGCCACGGCACCATCGCGCAGCAGTTCCGCTTCTGGTTTCTCAGCAACTTCCAGTTCTACGCGATGTCCATCGGCTTCATCGGTCCCTCGATGGGGTTGGGCTTCGGCTGGTCTGTCCTGGCGACGCTCAGTGGACTGGTGATCGGCACGACGTTCATGGCCTTGCACGGTTCGCAGGGGCCGCACCTCGGCTTACCTCAGATGATCCAATCCCGAGCGCAATTCGGCCATCGTGGCGTCGTCGTTCCCATTCTGTCTGCGGTGTTCGTCTTCGTCGCATCGAGCATCATGGTGGTTGTCATCGCCAGTGACGGCATGGAAAAAGTGTTCGGCATCCCCGCGTTCGCCGGCGGTTGGCTCATCACCGGCGTCGCCATGGTGATGGCGCTGTCGGGCTACGACTGGCTGCACCGCATCTACACAACGGTGTTGTACCTCTCGCTTCCGTTCATCATCATCTTCACCGTCGCACTTCCCTTCCAGCACAGCGACGCCGGCGCGTCGTCGGCACTGGGATTCACACTGGTCGGCTTCATCTTCCAGGCCACCGCCGCAGCGGGTTACAACATCACATTGGCTCCCTACGTATCCGACTACACGCGGTACATGAGGTCCAGCACCAGCTCCAAGAAGATGGTCCTGGCCGTCGGTGGTGGAGCGGCCATGTCGGGGCTGTGGATGATGGGCGTGGGGTCCTGGCTCGCTTCGTATCTGGGGGTGGGCGACGCGCTGAGTGGGTTACGCAACGTCGGAAACGGCGTCGTCCCTCACCTCGGCGACCTCGCCGCACTGACTTCGGTCATGGCGCTCATCGCAGCCAACGCCACCAGTGCCTACAGCGCGATGCTGTCAGCGGTGACGGTCCGCAGTTCCTTCGGCCGGCCTATCTTCACCGGGCGATCGCGCATCGTCACGATCATCCTGGTGTGCTTGTTCGTCGGCGCCGTCGGCACTTCGATCACCGGGGATGTATTGACCGCACTCGGGAACGCGCTGACGCTGAACCTCGCCGTGCTGGTTCCCTGGACCGCCATCAACCTCGTCGACTACTTCCTGCTCAAGCGGGGGCGATTCATCATCTCCGACCTACTGAGGCCGAGCATCTCCTATGGGATGTGGTCTGCACGGGGACTCACGGCCTACGCCATCGGAATCGCTTCCATGGCGCCGTTCCTCGTGGTGCACGGGTTCTATGAAGGGCCGCTCGCCAAATTCGTTCACGGAGCCGATATCTCGTGGGCCCTGGGCCTCGTTGTCTCTGCAATTGCGTACGTGCTGCTGCAACCGCTCGACCGGATACAAGGTCGAGTGCCATCGGTCGACGCCGCCGAGTCCGGCGTCGTGGTGAGCCCACCCGAGGGTTCACGCTAGGCAGTCCATGCGACTGCGACACCCCACATCACTACAACACACTGCAAGGAATCAACGTGAGTAACGCATCCCCGGCCGCCACGGTTGTCGGAAACCTTCCGGACCTCGATGGCAAGGTCGCCATCATCACCGGAGGGGCCACCGGGATCGGGCGCGCCGGAGCGCTGAAGTTCGCCGCGGCGGGTGCCCGCGCCGCCATCGCCGACCTGACCGATGCCACCCCCGTGGTCGAGGAGATCGCGGCTACAGGACTGCCGATGGCGCGAGCCTACAAGGTCGATGTGGGGGACCCCAGCCAAGTGGAGAGGTTGATCGCCGATGTGGAAAGCGATTTCGGGCGAATCGACGTTCTGTATGCCAACGCCGGAATCCACCACTGGGGCGACGCAACAGAAACAGGACTCGACGACTGGGCTGCCAGCCTGGCAGTGAATCTGAGCGGCGTGTTCTACCTCGCCAAGTACGGTATCCCGGCTTTGCGCCGGGTGGGCGGCGGAGTGATCATCACGACGGCGTCGGAGTACGGACTGCTCGGGGCCAGACGTTCGGTGGGTTACTGCGCCACCAAGGCTGGGATCATCAACCTGACGCGTGCGCTCGCCGTGGATCACGCCGGTCAGAACATCAGAGCCAATTGCATCGTTCCGGGTCCCATCGCCACCGAGCGGGGCTTGGCGTTGTTCCAGGAGGACCCGGGACTGGCCGAGGCGCAGGACCGTTTGATCCTACTGGGCCGCAACGGCGAACCGAGTGAAATTGCCTCGGTCGCAGCCTTTCTCGCCTCTGACCAATCGTCGTTCATGACCGGGTCGGTGCTGCGCGTAGACGGCGGTGCGACATCGTGGTACTCGGTGTGAGTGTCACCCGGACCCACGGGTTGCTCGGCGCACTGACCTCCGCACAGGACCGTGGTGAGGTCACCGCCACCCAACTCGCGCGACGATCTTTGGATCGGATCGCAGCGGCGGCCGAGCTGAACGCCGTGGTCGCCGTCGACGCCGAGCGCGCAATGAAGCGCGCCGGTGAAATCGATGCACTTCGGAAGTCCGGCGCTGAGCTACCCGCCCTGGCCGGGGTGCCGGTGTTGATCAAGGACAACACCGACGTGCGCGGTCTGCGGACCACCCACGGCTCACTCTTGCACGCCGAGAGCGAGGTGGTGGACCGCGACGACACCGTGACCGCGCAGCTGCGAGCCGCCGGTGCAGTGATTGTCGGGAAGACCAATCTGCCCGAGTTCGCGATGGAATCCTTCACCGACAACCTCGTTTTCGGCGCTACCCACAATCCGTGGAGACATGGGAGATCGCCCGGCGGGTCCAGTGGCGGCTCCGCCGCGGCGTTGTCCGCGGGCTTGGCAGCGATCGCCACCGGAACCGACGGGGGCGGCTCCACCAGGATCCCGGCCGCGCTGTGCGGATTGCTGGGATTGAAGCCGACCAGTGGCGTGGCAGGAAGCGCCGCCGCACGGCTGCCGATCGATCTGTCCTCGACGGCCCCGCTGGCGCACACGGTGGCCGACCTGAGGCTGCTGGCCCGGCTGACCTTGCAGCCTGCTCACGGCGACCCGTCGTGTGTCGGTGGACCAGACACTGAAGGTCTGGACCGTCCGGTGGGCAGAGTCTTCGCGGTGCGACGGATCGCCGGGGACCAAGGCGTAGACGCTGAGGTCGAAGAGACATTCCTCACCGCGGCAGAGCATTTCGGAACGATACTGGGTCGTGAGGTCGAGGTCCTCGATGGAGGCGTCCTCGACGGCGGCGTCGACGAGACGTGGGCCACGATCTATGCCGCCGAGGATTCCTTTGCGCTGGGCTGGGATGTTGCCAGGGAACACTACGGCCTACTGGATCCGCGTATCGCTCCGTGGGTGGACAAGGGGATGGCGACAACGCTCGAGCAGTATCTTTCGGCCCGCCGGGAGCGGTGCGAATACGTGCGTGCGCTCGACGATCTCCTGCTGTCGAACAACATCCTGCTGTCACCGACGCTGAACACGGTGGGGTTGCCCGCCGACGGCAGGATCGACATCGCGCCAGGTGAATCGGTGCCGATGGATCTGTTCAATACGGCGGCGCTGAACCTGACCGGGCACCCCGGGCTCAGCGTTCCAGCCGGCTTCGTCAACGGTATGCCCTTCGGTATGCAGATCATCGGTCCCCGTGGCCGTGACCTCTGGCTTGTTGATGTAGTCGACGCCTGGGAGCGTGCTCACCCGTGGCCGCTGATGGCACCAGGATACGAGCCACTGGTCGAATTCACCGCGTGAAGCGTTTGTCAATCAACAACTTTCAGGCCACAGGGTCCCAATCCTCAGGAGATATTTCATGACCACTTTCCAACGTGTCGCGCTCGTCACCGGTGCCGCCCAGGGCATCGGAAAGGCGATTGCTGAATCGCTGGCGATGCGCGGCGCCACCGTTGCTCTGGCGGACATCGACTTCGATAAGGTGAGTGAAGTCGGCGAATCCCTGGCCGACGACGGTGGCAAGGTGCGCGCCTACCGGGTCGATGTCGCGGATCAGGCCAGCGTCAGCGAACTCGTCGACGCCGTGACACGCGACTTCGGCAGTATCGACGCGTTGGTGAACAACGGCGGTCTCGATGCCCAGCCCGGACATGCACTGAAAATAGACGGGGCACATTGGAACACACTGATCGACATCGATCTCACGGGCCAGTGGTGGTGCACACAGGCTGTCCTGCCCGGCATGGTGGAACGCGAGTTCGGCCGCATTGTCTATGTCAGTTCGTCGTCGGTGTACATCGGTGGCCAGAACATCTCACCGGCCTACTGCGCCGCCAAGTCAGGATTGATCGGTCTCACCGTGGCGCTGGCCACTCAGATGGAACAGCACAACATCCTGGTGAACTGCCTGATGCCAGGACCGACCGGTAACACCGGTACACCGATGGATCCCAGCGACGTGCCGGCCTATCTGAAGAACCACCCGCTGGGGTTCGGGGGTCCTCAGCCGCTGGTTGATGCCACCCATTATCTCCTCGATTCGTCCGGAGACTGGGTCAGCGGTGCCATCCTCAACGTCAGCGGGGGACGACTGCGCGGACGGTGAGTCGGACCGTCCGATGTGATCGCTCCGCTCGGTCTCTGGCAGTTCACCTGTTGCCCGCCGCCCGCGTCGTCGGACGGCGGGCAACTGCGTTGTCGCTGTGAATGATTGAACGATCGCGGTATTGACAGTGGAAACGCGTGCGACTTCAATGGTGTGCGATGGGCACCCGTTAGGGCGCATAGCGCACAGGCTCCTTGGGGTCTCGTGCACCGAGGAGGTTCGATGACGCATCTACTTCCCCCGGAGGACCCCCGCGGGGCACACAACGCCGCCGCCGGTCAGCATTCCGGTGCGGATGGCCACAGCCGGCGACTGGTCGAAGTCATCGGGATCGAACCGATCCCACCCGATCAACAGACATCGAGACCCTCGGATTTCTTCAGAATCGCTGTCGGTGCGGCGCTGGCCACCACCACGGTGATTCTCGGAACATTGCCGATAGCAATGGGACTGAGCCTGTGGCAGGCGGTAACGGCGATCACGGTCGGCACTCTCGTCGGCGCGGTCTTCCTCGCTCCTCTTTCGATATTCGGTTCCAAGACACACACCAACAACGCCGTGACATCCGGCGCGCACTTCGGCGTCCGCGGGCGGATTGTCGGAACGTCGCTGTCACTGCTGATCGCCATGACCTTCTTCACCGTTTCCGTGTGGGTCGGCGGGGACTCCGTGGCGGCGGCGATTTCACGCATCGCGCCGCAGGCCGCCGGAGACGCATTGACCGCGATCTGTTACGCCGCCACCGCCGCTTTGATCTACCTGATCTGTATTGCGGGGTACCGGAGCGTGCTGCGGGTCAACGCCTTCATCGCACCCGCGCTCTTCGTTGTGCTGGCCGTAGGCGTCGCCGCGTTCTGGGGCCAAATAGATTTCACGTACTCAGGTCACCCGGCTGGCTACGCATTCGGGTCAGCGACTTCGACGTGGGTGGCCGCGATGTTGGTGGCCATGGCAAATCCGTTGTCCTTCGGACCATTTCTCGGGGACTGGTCTCGTTACCTACCGTCCGAGACCAGCGGCGCCAGACTCGCGCTGCTGACTTTTCTCGCCCACGTCATCTCGCTTGTGCCATTCTTCTTCGGCGCGGCGACGGCCACCCTTGTCCCCGATGCAGCGGACTACATGAATGGTCTGATCTCGGTGGCACCATCGTGGTTCGTTCCGGCGATCGTCATGATTGGGCTCGTGGGCGGAGTCTCCGGCGGGGTGGCCTCTCTGTACGGTACCGGCCTGGACTTCTCGTCGCTGGTGCACACGGTGAGTCGGGTGCAGGGAACCTTCATCATCGGGGCCATTTCCATTGTGGTCGTCTTCCTGGGGCGGTTCGTCTTCGATCTCGTCGACACGGTCAACAGCTTCTTGAGTTTGATTCTGATCTTGTCCGCCCCATGGATTGCCATCATGCTCGTCGGGTTCATCACACGGCGCGCCTACTACCAGAGTGATGATCTGCAGGTGTTCGCCAGGCGGCAGCGGGGTGGCATTTATTGGTCAGTGGCCGGTTTCAATGTCCGCGCCCTGACTGCCTGGTTCATCGGATGTGTGCTCGGGCTGTTGACTGCGAACACGCCGATGATCGTCGGCCCACTCAACGCCCTATTTGCCGGTGTTGATGTCAGCTTCTTCTTCACCTTCATCGTCACCGGCATCGTGTACTACGCGCTGCTGGTGGTGTCCCCTGAACCCCGGTACGTTCACGGGCCGAAGGGGCCACGATGGGTCCCGACAAAAGATGTTGTCGCGCCGCCGATCAGCGGCGGTGTTCGAGCGCCGCTGACCTCTCGGCCCGGGGCAGCAACGAGTGTCGGTGATCGCCCATGAAACGACCGGTTCTCAAAGGCTTGGTGACCGGCGCGGCCCAGGGTATCGGCGAAGCCGTGACCAGACACCTCGTGACCAACAGCGGCACTGATGTCGCATTGGCCGATATCCAGTTCGACAAGGTGGGTCAGGTTGCGAAGGCTCTGGGCAAGAAGGCTTACGCCGTCGACATCGCGTCGACGGAGTCGGTGGATGCAGCTGTGTCTGCAGCGATCCGCGACTTGGGTGGTATCGACTTCCTGGTGAACGTGGCGGGTATCGACGCCCAGTTCGTCGCTCCCACTTCTATCGACGACCAGCATTGGCGTCGGATTATCGACGTGAATCTCACGGGCACGTGGAACATGACCAGAGCCTGCCTTCCGGCCATGATTGCCGCTGGCTCCGGCCGCGTCGTCAACATCTCGTCGATTTGCGGCGTGGTGCCAACACCTGGCGTCTCGGTGGCCTACGCCGCAGCCAAAGCCGGGATAATCGGCATGACAATGAGTTTGGCGACCGAACTGGAAGGCAACGGCATCTTGGTCAACGCGATAGCGCCGGGAGCCACGGGATCAACAGGCGAGCCGATGACGGAAGGGCAGGCGCAGCACTATCGGGACGCGCAGGCATTGGGGTTCGGCGGTCCGGAACCCATTGCACATGCAGTGGATTATCTGCTCGGCCCCGGAGGGAACTGGTTGTCGGGCACGGTCCTGAACGTGAGTGGAGGTTTCTGGCGTGGACGCTGACGGCACATTCGGTTCGGACAAGACAGCGTTGATCACCGGCGGAGCGACCGGTATCGGCGCGGCGATAGCTCATCGCCTCGCCGAGTCGGGCTGGCGGATCGCCGTGGCCGATATTTCCGATGAGTTCAGTTTTGGTGGCATCTACACCACCTCGAACCCGACCCCACGGGTCTTGGTGCGCAGGTTGGATGTGAGACAACGTGACTCGGTCACCTCCTTCGTCGAAGAAGTCGAGAAACACTTTGGTGGAATAGACCTCGTCGTGCCCTGTGCCGGTATTCACCAACACGGGCCGTCGGCAACTGTCGAATGGTCGGTGTGGGACAACATCCTGGACACGAACCTCAATGGGTGTTTCGCAGTGATCAAGGCCGCGTTGCCCGGGATGCTCGGTAGGGGAGCGGGAAGAATCATCACGATTGCCAGTGAGTTGGGTATCACCGGCGCCGCCGAATCCGCGGCCTACTGCGCGTCGAAGGGGGCAATCGTCGGCTTGACGAAGGCACTCGCGCGCGAGTACGCCCACGCTGGAATTCTCGTGAACTCGATTGCCCCCGGACCGGTTGCCACCGCGATGTTGATGGCAGTCGATGAATACGCGTCCGGCGCGGAAGCGCAACGTCTGCCGATCGGACGCTACGGCACACCTGATGAGATCGCCGCAGTCGCCGAAGCTCTGGCGGGCGACGCAGGCACTTATATGGTCGGACAGATAATCAGTCCCAACGGTGGAGCGGTGATCTGACTGCACTGTCCCGGGGCCGATGACGCGCAGCGAAGTCCCGGACGCGCCAGTCACGTGTGCTCCACACCTACAGCTCGTCGTCCGGGATGCGGCTGAGCAAACGAACAGCGGCGTGCACGCCGGGACCGATGAAAACCGCGAACAGCAGCGTGCCGAGGCCGGCGACGCCACCGAGAAGCCATCCGCAGACCAGCACGGTGGCCTCGACTGCAGTTCGCGCCGCTCCCAGCGGCCACCCGGTCACGCGGGCCAGCCCCGTCATGAGCCCGTCGCGCGGGCCGGGCCCCAGCCCGCATCGCAGGTACAAGCCACTTCCCAGAGCAACCACCGCGATGCCGCCGATGCACAACGCCAACCGGGCCACCAAGCCATCCGGCTGAGGCAACCACCTCAGGGAGACATCCAGGGCGGTGCCGACCAGGATCACATTGGCCACGGTCCCGAGTCCGGGTCGCTGGCGCAGCGGTATCCACAGGAGCAGCACGGCCGCACCGATGATGTTGGTCATCACCCCGACCGACAGGGGAGTCAGGCTCGCGAGCCCCTGCGCGAATACCGTCCACGGTGAGTTACCCAGGTGAGCCGCGACGAGCATGGCTTCGCCGGTGCCGAAAATCCACTGACCGGCGACCAGCGAGACCGCCTGCAGCGGCCTGGGTAGCCACCTGTTCACAAGGCAGTCACACTACGCCGACAGTGCTACCTTCCTCCAATACCGCGGCCAACTCCATCAGCTTCCGGTCCCGCCACCGCACCCGCTCGTCCCAATCGTCGAGGTCCAGGATTGCGCGTCGTTGTGCGGTCACCTCGGCCACGAGTTGCGGGGTCCACGGATCATGTTGTCCGCGTTCGGACCCCATGCGGGCATAAGCAGGACCCATCTTGGCGGCGTGTGACTCGATGCCGCCACGGGTGTTGAGGTCAGCGGTCTCGAACGGGCCGATGACACTCCAGCGCCGGCCCAGCCCGCTGCGCACCACCTCATCGATGTCGTCGACGGTCGCCACCCCGTCGCGCACCAGGCAGTAGGCCTCGCGCAACAAGGCGCCCTGCAGCCGATTGAACAGGAAGCCCTCCACCTCGCGGCGCACCAGCACCGGTCGCATCCCGGCCGCTCGGTACAGCGAGACCGTCTGCTGCACAACGATTTCGGAAGAAACGGGCGAGGGCACCACTTCGATCACCGGCAGCAGATACGGCGGATTGCCCGGATGCCCGACAAGAACCCGCGCGGCGACGTCCGCGCTGAGACCCGCAGCCAACGCGCTCGGCACGATCGCCGAACTCGAGCTCACCAGGGGAACGTCAGCCGACGTCAGTGCGGCGGCGCGGCGAAACAAGTCCTGTTTGACGTCGAGACGCTCGGGAGCGCACTCCTGCACGAACTGGGCACGGTCGAGCGCAGACGCGAGGTCCGAGGTGAAGCGCACGGAGGGCGGCGAAACAACACCCAACTGTTCCAGCCGACTTGCCAGCTCCGTGGCAGCCCGCGGCAGCGCGGCATCGACGGGATCGTAGACCGACACCTCCACGCCTTGCCGGGCGAACAAGACTGCGAACGCCACCCCGATGGAACCGGCGCCCAGCACCGCGATAGCCACGTCGTCACCAGCCCCGGTCGCCGGCGTAACCGTGCTCGAGAATCGACATCACCGACTCCGGCGTCAGCGTGCGCGGATTGTTGGCCGTCAGCCGGGTGGCCAGCATGCTCTGTTGCGCGACGTAGGTGAAGTCGCCGGGATCCAGACCCAAGGTCCGCAGATCCAGCGGAGCGCCGAGAGCAGACAGGATCTCCTCGATCCGGTCGATCGCCGACCGTGCCTGCCTCTCTTCGGGATCCGTCGGCTCGGCCACCCCGAGGATACGGCCGATCTCCGCGAATTCCGGCACCCGGGCGGGCAGGTTGTACCGCATGACGTAGGGCAGCAGGGCACTGATGCCGAAACCGTGTGGGGTGTGGGTGAGCGCGCCGATCGGAGACTGGATGGCATGCGCTCCCGCGGTGCCGGCGGTATTGATCGCCATCCCGGCGCAGTACGCGCCGAACAGCGTGTCCGACCGGGCCGAAAGGTCGCCGGGGTCGGCGGCGACCGCCGGCAGTGACCGGTTCAGCAGTGCCAGCCCGGTGCGTGCGTACACGTCGGCCAGTACGTTCTTACCGGCGTACAAGGTGGTGGCCAGCTGGTCGGCGTCAGGATTTTTGGCTCGGCCGGTGAACGACTCGATCAGATGCGACAGGGCGTCCGCGCCGGAGGCCGCGGTCAAGCCGGGAGGGCAGGTGAGCGTCAGTTCGGGGTCGATGACGGCGGCGTGAGCTTCCAGATGCGGGCTCGCCACGCCCACCTTCATGCCCTGGTCTTCGTCGAAAACCACTGAGATGCAGGTGACTTCGGCGCCGGTGCCGCCGGTGGTGGGCACGGTGATCACCGGGATCCCGGGTCCCGGGACCAGGAACTGACCGTAGTAGTCGCGCACATCGCCGCCGTGGGTGAGCACCACCGAGGCCACCTTGGCCAGGTCCATGCACGATCCGCCGCCGATCCCGACGATCGCCTCAGGTGTCGAGGCGCCGAATCGCTCGACGATATCGACGACATTGCGGCGCGGCAGGTCGGGTTCGGTGCCGTCATAAACCGACACCGACAACCCGTGGTCCACCAAAGCCTGGACGAGCAACCCGAATTCGGCGCTGGCGGCCATACGGGCGTCGGTCACCATCAGCACCCGCGTCGCGATTCCCGCCACGACGCGCGGGATCTGGCGACGCTGGCCTGCTCCGAAGAGCACCATCGTCGGCTGACGAAGCAACCCGAGGCCGAGCTCGTTGGCGGTGTGCAGCGCGGGCGGCGCGGCGAAGGTGGTCATGACAGGCCTTCTTCCTCATTGACGGTCACGGCGAGGTACTTGGGTTCGAGGTAGTCATAGATGGCATCGTGGCCACCCTCGCGGCCCAGACCGGAGGCCTTGACGCCACCGAACGCGGCGGCCGGGTCGGCCATGATGCCGCGGTTGATGCCGACCATGCCGAAGTCCAGTCGCTCCCCGACGGCCAGCGCGCGCGACAGGTCCTTGGTGAATACGTACGCTGCCAGCCCGTAGCTGGTGTCGTTGGCGAAGGCGATGGCCTCGGCGGTGGACCCCACTTCGTAGACGGTGGCGACAGGAGCGAACAGTTCGCGACTGCACAGCTCTGCGGGCCGGCCCGGCACCCGGAACACGGTGGGGGAGAAGAAGTAGCCGTCGCCGGGAAGTGGCGCACCGCCGGTGAGCAGCTCGGCGCCGGTCCCGCGTAGGGTCTGCACCAAATCGACCACCGAATCACGTTGCCGCGCTGAGATGATCGGTCCGACATCGGTGCCGTCGTCGAAGCCGTTGCCGACGTTCAGCGCTTCGGTGAGTTCGACGAAGCGGTCGGTGAACCGTTGCGCGACGGAGCTGTGCACGATGATCCGGTTGGCGGCCACGCACGCCTGCCCGGCATTGCGGAACTTGCAGACGACGGCCTGCTGTGCCGCGAGTTCCACGTCGGCGTCGTCGAGCACGATGAACGGCCCGTCACCGCCGAGTTCCATGGAGGTGTTGATGATGCCAGGAGCCGCCTGCTCCAGCAGGGTGGCACCGACGCCGGTCGATCCGGTGAAGCTGACTTTGCGCAGGCGGTCATCGGCCATCAGTGCCGTTGACACCGCAGCTGACGACGAAGTGTGCACGAGGTTCACCACCCCGTCGGGAAACCCTGCCTCGCGCAGAGTTTCGACGAACAGAGCGCATGTCAGCGGAGTTTCCTTGGCGCTCTTGACGATGACCGGGCAGCCCGCGGCCAGCGCTGCACCGGCCTTGCGGGCGATCATCAGCATCGGGAAGTTCCACGGCGTGATCAACAGGGCGGGGCCCACCGGCTGATGGGTGGTGATCACGCGGTAACCGCCGTGCGACGCCGGTGCGAACGTGCCGTGCAGGTGCGCGATCTGTTCGGTGTACCAGAGGAAGAACTCCGCGGACAGGGCGAACTCTGCGCGTGACTCGGCCAGCGGCTTCCCGCTCTCGGCCGTCATCACGTCGGCGAACGCCTCGGCCCGCGACAGCAGCAGCCGGTGGGCGGCAGTGAACAGCTCAGCACGGTCCCGTGGGGCCACGTGACGCCACGCCGACTGGGCCGCCGCCGCCGCATCCAGGGCGGCCAGCGCGTCGTCGGCGGTGCCGTCGGAAACCGCCGCGATCTCGGCGCCGGTGGCGGGATCGAGCACGGCGAACGTCGTCTCCCCCCGCCGCCAGAGTCCGTCGATGAACAAGCCCGTGGGGACCCGGCGACCGTGGACGGCGGCGGTGTCGGAAGGGCTGACCAGAGTCGTCGTCATGGTTCTCCGTCTTTCAGGGATTGAGGAAGTGGCTGCCGCGGGCTACTCCACCGCGGTCTCACATCACGCTAAGACGCCGATGTGACCCCACCGACGACTGCGTCTTTTTGAGACAGTTGGCGATCGCCCGGGGGAGACGGCCCAGGATGTACTGTGTGACCCAGATCGCATTCGGGTTGCTGTCGAAGGCGTGACGCAAGGAGTCATAGGTGTCGGTGAGACCCACTGGATCGCGGATAGAGGAGATCCGCGCGCAGTTCCTCACTGCTTCCGATGCAGGTCAGGCGGTGCCCACCGAGCTCTTGGAGTCCTGGCTGCGGTCCAAGAGCGCTCTCGGGGCGCCGGCCAACGTGCGTGACGTGCCGCGGGTCGACGAGGACCTGCTCGACAACCATTTACTGGAGATGTTCCAGGCGCCGATGGCCCGCGCCGCGGAGGATCTGGCCGGGTCGGGGATGGGCCTGCTGCTCGCCGATGCCCAGGGCCGCATCGTGCAGCGGTGGTCGCAGGACTCCGCCGCCATGAATCAACTCGATCGCCTGGGCACCGTCCGTGGCGCGGTGCTGGCCGAGGATGCCGTCGGCACCAACGGGGTGGGCACCGCCCTGGCCTCGGGGAAGAGCGTGCTGATCGAAGGTGCCGAGCATTTCGCCGACGTCTACCAGAACGCACTGTGCACCGGCGCGCCCGTCTGGCATCCGATCACGGGCAAGCTGCTGGCCGCGGTGACGATGTCGACGAAGATCGACGAGCGCAGCGGCTTGCTGCTTCCGCTGACGAATTCGCTTGCCTCGCAACTGCAACAACACGTCCTCGACGTTGCGCAACCAGGCGCACGGGCCATGTTGGCGGCGTTCCTCGACGCCTCGGGCAGACACACCGGGCCGGTGGTGGCGTTCGGGCCCGACGGGTTGACGATGCGTAGCCGGCGGGCCGGCGAACTCACCCAGTCCGACGTCGATCTGATCGGGCACCTGTGCGCCGGTATGCGTCACGACGCCCGGCTGACCGCCGAATTGTCCATCGGTACAACAGCTGTGGATGTGACCGTGCTCGACGGTGCGGCCGGGGTGGTGGCCACATTGAGTCCGGCGCCGCGGGTGTCCGTCGGTCACGGCAGGACGACGGCCGACGCGCTGGTGGGGCAGACGAAGTCGTGGCTGGCTGCCGCGCACCACGTCAGCAGGCACATCGCGGCGCGCAGCGCGCTGCTGATCGCCGGTGAGGCCGGCAGCGGGAAGACATCCCTGGCACTGGGCCGCCCGTACCGACCGGGTGTGGCGCAGCCCGATGTCGAGGTGGTGCACACCGCACAACGTCAGATCGTCGGTGACCAGGCCTGGCTGCGTCAGCTTGCCGAGACCCTCTCGACCGCACCGCGTGTGGTGGTGCGTGCGGTGGAGCATCTCGACTCGCAGACTATCGCGGCAGTGCGCACCATGATCCGCGGTTCGGTGCTGCTGACGGCCACCGCCGCCGACCAGGCCGAGGCCGAGGCGTTGGCGACCAAGCTGGGGGTGGCGATGGTCTGGGTGCCACCGCTGCGCGAACGCTCCGGTGACATCTCCGGCCTGTGGAATGCGCTGGTGGCACAACGCTCCCCAGGCCTTCGCCTGGCACTCGGTGACGACGCACGTCGGGCTCTGGAGACCGCGGGGTGGCCGGGCAACATCACCGAATTACGGACGCTGGTCGAACAACTGGTCTCCGAGGGTGTCCGCGGGCTGGTGCAACTGGATCACCTACCCGACTCGCTGCGGGCCCGGCGGTCGTGGTCGATGATCGAGCGCACCGAGATGGAGACCATCCGGCGAGCGCTACAGGAGGCCGGTGGCAACCGCTCGAAGGCGGCCGAGCTGCTCGGTGTCTCGCGCGCGACGATCCACCGAAAGCTCAAGACCTACAACATCTCCGGGTGACGAGCCTGCCGGGTGCGCCTACTGCGCCAGGTAACCCCCGTCGATCACCAGCTCCGACCCGGTGATGAAGCTGGCCTCATCGGAAGCCAGGAACACCACGCCGTCGGCGATCTCCCCGGGCAGACCGGCCCGCCCCATCGGTGTCTGCGCGACGACGAACTCGTTGATCTCGACTTCCTGCGCGTCGGTCAGTGGGGTCTTGATGAAGCCCGGATGCACCGAGTTCACCCGCACGTTGTCCTTGGCATAACTGATCGCCGCGCTCTTGGACATGTTGCGGACCGCGCCCTTGGTGGCGTGATAGGCGTGCGCGCCCGCGACGGCGGCATTGCCCCAAATGGAGGAGACGTTGATGATCGAACCGGTGCGCCGGCTCACCATGTGGGGAATGACGGCACGCATACCGAGCCAGGTACCGGTCTGGTTGGTGGCGATGACGCGCTCCCACTCGGACACGCTGAGTTCGTGCAGTGACTGGTAGGCGATGATGCCGGCGTTGTTGGCCAACACGTCGATACGGCCGTACCGGTCCAGCACCTCAGCGATGACGGTCGACCAGTCGTCCTCCTGGGAGACGTCGAGCTGGCGGTAGTCGATTCCGGGTGACCGGGGCCCGAAGGATTCGTCGGTCTTCGAGCGTCCGGTGGCGATGGTGGTGGCGCCCTCGCGGGCGAACGCCTCGGCGATGGCGTGTCCGATGCCGCGGCACGAGCCGGTGACCAGCGCGACTTTGTCGTTCAGACGGTTCATGGGGGTGCTTCTCTCATCGAGGGGATGCGGTGAGGACAGCGTGGCGCGCGCCGATGCCGCCGCAGTGACCTGCGTCACGCTGAGACAGCGGTGTGTCAATCTGCGACACCTCGCGGCGGGTGTCTCCCAGCGTCACAGACTGGCTGCAGTGCGGCGGATCACAGCCGCTGTCAACCGATTTCAGGAGACGCATATGACCGGTCAGCCCACCGATCCGCTCGGCGCCATCTATGCCGAATGGACAGAGGAGTTCGTCGCCAACCCGCAGATGTCCTTGCGGTTGATGCGGTGGGTGTTCGAGGACTGGCAGCGCGCCACCGCCGAACCCGAGGACGTCACCTACAAATCCACCGAGATCGGCGGCGTGCCCGGGATTCTGGTGACCCCGCTGACCGCGGACCCCACCCAGGTGCTGGTGTTCCTGCATGGCGGCGGATTCGCGCTCGGGTCATCGGCCAGCCATCGCAAACTCGCCGGCCATGTCGCCGCCGCCTGCGGCGCCGTGGGTTTCGTCGCCGACTTCCGCCGCGCGCCCGAACATCCGTACCCCGCGCAACTGGACGACGCCACCGCCGTCTTCGACGGTCTGACCGCCGCGGGTATCGCGCCGGCCGACATCAGTTTCGTCGGTGACAGTGCGGGCGCCAACATCGCGATCGCCACCACGCTGCGGTTACACCGCAAGCCGGGGCTGGTCATGGCCATCTCGCCGTGGCTGGACATGGAGAACACCGGGGAGACGCTGGTGTCCAACGACGCCACCGATTTCCTGATCACCAGGGAAGGGTTGCAGGGCAACATCGACCGCTATCTGTCCGGCGGTGCAGATCCGACCGACCCGCTGGTCAATCCGCTCTACGCCGACTTCACCGGCTTCCCGCCCCTCTACATCACCGCCGCCGACATCGAATCGCTGTACGCCGACGCAACACGGCTCCACACGCGCGCAACCGCTGACGGCGTGGACGTCACCTTCGATGTGGCGACCGGCCAGCAGCATGTATTTCCTTTGCAGGCAGGTCAACTGGTCGCCGCCGATCGTGCGATCGCCACCATGGCGGCCTGGTATCAGGACCGCCGTACCGCCGGTGCTCACCTGCACGCCGCCCAACCCGCCAACGCCTGAACCTCCAAGGAGTTCTGATGACCATCGAAACCCATGACGCCATCGTGATCGGAGCCGGCTTCTCCGGCTTGGCGATCCTGCACCACCTCCGCGAGATCGGTCTGGACACCCTGGTCGTCGACGCGCAGGACGGCGTGGGCGGCACCTGGCTGGGTAACCGTTACCCCGGGGTGCGCACCGACAGTGAATACAGCTACTACTCGTTCTCGTTCTCGAAGGAGGTACGCGACGAGTGGACCTGGACGCAGCGCTATCCCGCCGGTCAGGAAGTGCTGGCCTACCTGAACTTCGTCGCCGACCGATTGGACCTGCGCCGCGACATCCGGCTCAACACCCGGGTGCAGTCCGCCCACTACGACGAGGACACCAACACCTGGACGGTTCACATCGACGGTGGCGCACCGCTGGTGGCCAAGTACCTGATCAGCGGAATGGGGGTGCTGTCGCAGGCCATCTATCCGGACATCCCCGGCATCGACAGCTTCGCCGGCGCGAAGTACCACACCGCCCACTGGCCGCGCGAGGGCGTCGACCTGGCAGGCAAGCGCGTCGGCCTGATCGGCCTGGGCGCCTCCGGTATTCAGATCGTGCCCGAAATCGCGCCGCTGGTCGACGAATTCGTGGTCTTCCAGCGCACCCCGAACTTCGTGGTGGAGACCACCAACGACCCCGTGACCGACGAGCAGATGCAGTGGCTGCGGGACAACTACGACGCCATCTACGAGAAGGCGGCCAACCACCCGTTCGGCGTGGCGATGGAACCGGCGCAGTTCAGCGCGCTGGAGGTGTCACCCGAACAGCGTCGCGCAATCTTCGAAAGCAAATGGAACGAAGGCGGATTCCACTTCGCCAACGAGTGTTTCAATGACCTGGCCGTCAACCGCGAGGCCAGCGAGCTGGCCTCGGAGTTCATCCGATCGAAGATCCGCGAGATCGTGAAAGACCCGGCCACTGCGGACCTGCTGAGTCCGAAGACCTACTCGTTCAACGGCAAACGGGTCCCGACCGGGCACGGCTACTACGACGCGTTCAACCTCGACCATGTGCAGTTGATCGACACCGCGTCCACCCCGATCACGGCGATCACGCCGGCCGGAGTTCGTGTCGGTGATACCGAGTACGAGCTGGACGTGCTGATCTTCGCCACCGGATTCGACGCCATGACCGGCACCTTGACGAACATCGACATCGTCGGGCGTGAAGGAATCACGTTGCGTGAGAGGTGGGCCCGCGACGGGCTGCGGTCCAACCTGGGTATCAGCGTCCACGGTTTTCCCAACTTCTTCATGTCGCTGGGGCCGCAGACTCCGTACTCGAACCTGGTGGTGCCCATCCAGTTGGGTGCGCAGTGGCTGCAGCGGGCCCTGAAGTGGGCAATCGACAACGAAGTCGACGCCTTCGAGGCCACACCGGAGTCCGAGGAGTGGTGGGCCGAAGAGACCGAACGCACCGGCAAGGCGACGGTGATGTACACCGAAGGCAAGAAGGCCAAGGCCTGGTTCCTGGGTGAGAACGTGCCCGGCAAACGCGAGGAGTTCCAGGTGTACATGGGTGGCGGGCAGGTGTACCAGCATTACTGCCGCGAACTCGAGCAGTCCGGTTATGCGTCGCTGCTGGCCGGTAGGCGCGTGCCGGCGACTCTCTAGGCGCTGAAAAAGGCGGCCCCGGAGCAGACTTCGGGGCCGCCTTGGGCGGTTCTAGACCTGCGCTCCGCGGCGGGCGTCGAGCGCAAATGCTCCGGCTCCGGCGAAGACGAGGAACAGGAACGCAAAGCAGTACAGCACCGCGGCTTCGCCGCCATTGACCATTGGGACAATGCCTTTTGACACATGCGCGATGAAGAAGGCGAACGCCATGGTGCCGGAGGCGATGAACGCTGCGACGCGGGTGAACAATCCGATGACGATCAGCACGCCGGTCACCAACTCGATCACGCCCGCGTAGAAGTACGGCCACTGACCGAACGCCGCGGCCTGGCCACCCGGCCAGCCGAACAGGTGCGCCGTCGCGTGGCACAGGAACAGCAGGCCGAAGACGATGCGGAACACCCCCAGTGCGGTGGGTGTGTACGTGCTCAGTCGGGTATCGAGTGTGGTCACAGGTCAGTTCTCCTTCGAATCGGGAATGGCGCGGGCGGCGCTGCCCGCGGGTTGGTGTACGAGTTCACCGGCCGTGCGGGCGCCTGACCAATTCTTGACTTCGGCTGCCAGATCCAGCATTTCGACCACGGCCGAGTTCTCATGCTGACCCCACTCCTGGCGTGGGAGCATCCACATGATCTCGAACTGATTGCCGTCGGGATCGGCGCCGTAGACGCTCTTGGTGGCTCCGTGGTTCGATTCGCCGGTGTAGGCACCGGCTTCGATGAGCACCCGGCGGAATTCGACCAACTCGTCGACGGTGTCGAGTTGCCACGCCAGGTGGTAGAGACCGACGGACCGTCGCGGTGGCCGGACCGCACCGGGAATGCCGAACAGTCCGAGGTCGTGGTGATTTCCCGAGCGGGGGAGTCGCAGGAACGCGCCGTTGAGCCCAGGTTCCCGCACTACAAGATCCATGCCGAACACCGTCGTGTAGAAGTCCACCGCCCGGTCGACGTCGGCGACGAACAACACTGCGTGGTTCAGGCGGACAGGTGAGACGGTCATCTGACTCAGCACTCCGTAGTTGGTTGTAGCTACAACCAAAAGCTAGCAGAAAATGGTTGTAGCTACAACTTCATGACACACTGGTGTGGTGAAGACAGCTGAGTTGACGCAGGCTGAGTTGGCGGCATGGGTGCGATTGGCGTCGGTGTTGGAGTTGCTCCCCGGTGTTCTCGACACGCAGCTGCGCCGGGATGCAGAACTCCTGCACTTCGAGTACTTCGTGTTGGCGATGCTGTCCGAGGCGCCGAAGCGGACCTTGCGTATGAGCGAGCTTGCCGCACATACCAGTGCGACACCGCCCCGGTTGTCGCACGTCGTGAAACGGCTCGAGGAGCGCGGGCTGGTCGAACGGTTTCCCTCTCCCGACGACGCCCGGGTGACCAACGCTCGATTGACGGCGGCGGGCTGGCGCAAAGTGCGCGAAGCTGCACCCGGGCATTCCGCGACGGTCAGGGACATGGTCATCGACGCGTTGACGCCCGAACAGGTGTCGCAACTGGCCGCCATCAGCGAGGCCATCTTGGGCCGGCTCGACCCGGACGGCGCGATGACCGGTACGTACCATCGCTATGACCGCTAGCCTCGGTCTTGTCCGCTGTGTTGTGTGGGCCCGTTGTGTTCTGGGCCCGGTTTTGTCACACCCTTCTGTCTTGATGGGTTCACTTCTTCCGCAACACCGTTGGCCGATGCCGGGATGTTTCCCGCGCAGCGGCTTGACGTGTTGTTCGATACGTTGGCGGAGTTGACCGGGCAGCGTAATGCCCTCGACGGCCGGATCGTGGAGATCGCGTCGTTGGTGGCCGCCAGAACCGGTGTCTCGCCGCGCACCGCAAAGACCCTCACCACGGTGGCGCAGCGCTGTGCCGAGTTCCCTGAGTGCACCGCAGGCGTGCGACGCCCACCACCTGCAGCATTGGGAAGACGGTGGCCCGACCGAGTTGTGGAACCTGGCCCTGGTGTGCCCGTATCACCACCGGGCCCATCACCGCGGTCTCATCACCATCACCGGCCCCGCCCACCAACTCGTCGTCAGCGACGCCGCCGGCCGCCGCCTCACCGCCGGATCCCTGGCCCGGCCACCGACCACACCGCCACCCGATGTTCCACCGTGCCCAGGCCCCACGGGGGAACGCGCCAAATGGTGGAGGTACACACCCTTCGAACCCCGACCACCCGTCCACCAACTGACTGCCGGTGACAGCATGCCCACAGGTCGTTCCCAGGTGAGTAACGAGGGAGTCTGTGTAGCTTCACAGCCATGTTGCTCACTGCCCGTCGCGTGGTGGCCGGCTTCGTCGGAGCCGCTGCGGTCAGCACGCCTTTGTTGTTCGTCCCAGCGGCGATCGCCGAGCCACCGCAGAACTGCAGCGCTGCCGATCTTGCCGGGGTGGGCTCTGGTGTGTCGGCGGCAACCTCGGCGTATCTGTTCACCCATCCGGCGGTCAACGATTTCTTCACCAGCCTGCACGGGTTGTCGCCGGAGACCATTCAGCCGAAGGTCGACGAGTACTTCACCGCGAATCCACAGGTTGGCGCCGAGCTGAAGAACATTCGTAAACCTCTGCAAGACATCAGACTTCGCTGCGGCGACACCGACGGCGACGGGGACGTCGACATCCTGTGACCGGTGGAACTCCACGCTGGTGTCAAGCGTCGGTGAACGGCACGTCGAGACGGTCGGCGAGTTCGGCCCGGCTGATGCCGAAGGTGTCGCGGATGGTCACGCCGTCGGCCGCGATGTCGAAAACCGCCAGATCGGTGTAGACGCGGGAGACGCAGCCGAGGCCGGTCAGCGGGTAGGTGCACGACGGAACCAGCTTCGGCGAGCCATCTTTTGCGAACAGCGTCATCATCACAAACACCTGCTTGGCGCCGATGGCCAGGTCCATGGCGCCCCCGACGGCGGGGATCGCGTCGGCAGCGCCGGTGTGCCAGTTGGCCAAATCTCCTTTGGCTGACACTTGGAACGCACCGAGCACGCAGACATCGAGATGGCCGCCGCGCATCATCGCGAACGAGTCGGCGTGGTGGAAGTACGCGGCTCCGGGAAGCTCGGTGACCGGGATCTTCCCGGCGTTGGTCAAGTCGGGGTCGATCTGATCGCCAACGGCGGCCGGCCCCATGTTCAGCATGCCGTTTTCGGTGTGCAACACAATGCCGGCGCCGGCCGGAAGGTGGTCGGCCACGGTGGTGGGCTGACCGATCCCGAGGTTGACATACGAGCCGGCCGGGATGTCACGCGCGACGAGGGCGGCCATCTGTTCTTTGGTCAGTGCGCTCATACTGCCACCACCTTGTCGACGTAGATGCTGGGAGTGACAACGGTTTCGGGATCGAGGGTGCCGGTGTCGACCACTTCGTTCACCTGGACGATGGTGGTGGCCGCGGCGGTGGCCATCACGGGCCCGAAGTTGCGAGCGGTCTTGCGGTACACCAGGTTGCCCATCCGGTCGGAACGGTAGGCACCGATCAGGGCGACGTCACCAGCCAGGGGATACTCCAGAATGTAGGTGCGTCCGTCGATCACGCGTTCCTCCTTGCCTTCTGCCAGGGGTGTCCCCACTGCGGTGGGGCAGTAGAACGCACCGATGCCGGCGCCGGCGGCGCGCATCCGCTCGGCGAGGGTGCCTTGCGGTACGACCTCGAGTTGGATGTCGCCGGCGCGGTAGAGGCCGTCGAAGACCCAGGAGTCGGACTGCCGGGGGAACGAGCAGATCACCTTGCGTACGCGTTTGGCGGCAAGCAGTGCAGCTAAACCGGTGTCGCCGTTGCCGGCGTTGTTCGACACGACGGTGAGATCTGTTGCGCCATGATCGATCAGCGCGTCGATGAGCGCAACGGGCATGCCCGCCATTCCGAAGCCGCCGATCAGGACGGTGCTGCCGTCTTTGATGTCGGCCACTGCCTCGGCAGTGGTGTCACAGATGGTGGCCATCATCGGACCACCTCGAACACCGCGGCCAAGCCCTGGCCACCGCCGATGCACATGGTTTCCAGGACGGTGCGCGCATCACGGCGCCGGGCCTCATAGGCCGCGGTCGCCAGAATGCGGGCGCCGGTGGCGCCGATCGGATGCCCCAACGAGATCCCGGACCCGTTCGGATTCAACCGCTCATCGAGGGGATCGACCTTCCACTCGGCCAGCACTGCCAGCACCTGCGCGGCGAAGGCCTCGTTGAGTTCGATGAGGTCGATGTCGTCGAGGGTGAGTCCGGCACGCTGCAGCGCCGCTGCGCTGGCATTCACGGGACCGATGCCCATGACTTCGGGGCCGCAGCCGGTCACCGCCCACGAACGCAGCGCCAGCATCGGCGTCAAACCCAGCCGGGCCGCGTCGGTGGAGGTGGTGACCACACACAGTGCGGCACCGTCGTTCTGGCCGGATGCGTTGGCGGCGGTGACCGTCGATTCGGCATCGATCTTGGCCCGGATGGGTCGCAGGGCCGCCAGCTTCTCGACACTGATATCCGCCCGAGGGTGCTCGTCGCGATCGACCAGGATGTCAGGCTCACCGCGTCTGCCCGGCACGGTCAGCGGCACCAACTCGTCGGCGAAGCGACCGGATTCGTGTGCGGCAATCGCGCGGTGATGTGAGCGTACGGCCAGCTCATCCTGCTCTTCGCGGGTGATGCCGTATTCGCGGCGCAGGTTCTCGGCGGTCTCGATCATGCCGCCGGGAATGGGATGCGAACTGCCGCCGGCGGTTTCGCGAGCCCGGTCCAGGCGATCCAACAGTGCGATACCACCTTGGCGGACACCGGTCCGCAGGCCGAGGGCGTAATGCTCGACATTGGACATCGACTCCGCGCCGCCGGCGATCACCACGTTGGCCGCGCCCGTGGCCACCTGCCCGGCGGCATACAGCACCGCCTGCAACCCGGACCCGCACCGTCGATCGATCTGCAGACCGGGAACCCCGGTGCCCAACCCGGCGTCCAAGGCGGCGATGCGCCCGATGGCCGGCGCCTCACCATTGGCATAGCCGTTGCCCAGAACAACGTCGTCGACCTCGTGTTCTCCCAGGCCGGTGCGGTCGATCAGCGCGCGCAGTGCCGCGTTGGCCAGGTCGGTTGCGGTCAGCGCGGCCAGGGCGCCGCCCATCCGGCCTACCGGGGTGCGGAGGGGATTGCAGATCACGACATCCATCCCTCGACGGTAGGCTGCCCCGAGGATATTCTGAAATACTTAAATTGGCTTGTTTGATAGGCAGGAAGTCTCAATGGAGTTACGGCACCTGCGCTACTTCCGGGCTGTGGCCGAAGAGCTGCACTTCGGCCGCGCGGCGCAACGGCTGCTCATCGCCCAGCCGCCGCTGTCGCAGCAGATCCGCCAGCTCGAAGGCGAATTGGGTGTGGCGCTGCTGATCCGCTCCACCCGCAACGTCGAGCTGACGCCGGCCGGCCAGGCGTACCTGGAGCGGGTGGTCACGATCTTGGATGCGGTAGAGGACGCCGCGGATCTGGCCCGCCGGGTGGCCGCGGGAACCACCGGCCGACTGACCATCGGGTGTGTCGGCTCGGCCACGTATTCGGTGCTGCCGCAGCTTGTCCGCGCGCTGAGCGAGCTGCTTCCCGACGTCGACGTGCGCGTGCGCGGTGAGATGCTGGCGCCGGCGCAACTCGCGGCATTGGCGGCCGGGGAAATCGACCTTGCGCTGCTGCGCCCGCCGGTGGTCGATGCCGGCCTGACCACCGAGATCATCCGCCGTGATTCACTGCTGGTGGCGTTGCCCGAAGGCCACCGGCTGGCCAAGCGGAAGACCCTGGCCGTGTCCGATCTTCGTGACGAAGATTTTGTGGCGCATGTCGGCGGCGGGCGCTCCGTCATGGGATCGTTTGTGACCACGCTGTGCGCTGACGCCGGCTTCACTCCCCGGGTGCGCCACGAGGTGGAGGAGACCTCGACCCTGGTCACCCTCGTTGCGGCCGGCCTCGGGGTGGCCCTGGTGCCGGCGCCGACGTCCGCTCTGGACATCGCCGGTGTCGTCTACCGGCCGCTGCAGCCCCGCAGCCTCGGTGTCGAGTTGGTGGCCGCGTGGCCGGCCTCGGCGCATGACCACTTGGTCAGGAAAGTCGTCAAGGCCCTGGCCGACATCACGCGCTGAGCACCGGCAAGCTCACGAGGCCATCGTTCGCCTCGAAAAATGGACCTGTAAGTCCAATCTGCTGGCTGCCTACCGAATCGCTTGCGCCGCGGCTGCTTTGTATTCGCGGCGGCGGCGGTGCAGGATCGGTTCGGTGTAGCCGTTGGGTTGTGCGCCGCCTTCGAG
>NZ_JBDGJH010000038.1:0-39898 GCF_057656995.1 Mycobacterium sp. Soil_C_30
TCTGCGCGCGGGTGATTTCCCCGCAGGTCGCCGGATCCAACAAGTCATCGAACATGTGTTCGATACTAGATCCACCCCCCGACAAATCCGTAGGCGAAGCTGGTGCCGTCTGCGGAAAATCATCGGAAGTTTGCGGCTAATCTGCCTCTTCAGGAAACGAGGGGGATCGGTGACTGCACACAAGCCAGCTGAAGCTTTGCTGACCTGGAGGTACGTGGCGGCAGCGGCATTTGCCGTGGGAGCGGTTGCCGCATCGTGCCCAGGTGTCGCGTCGGCTACCCCAGACGACCGCACTACTGCAGCCTCTAGCAGCGACTCCAGTGCTGACTCACCGTCTGAGCAGACCGAGGCGGTAGGCGAGACCGAGGCGCCGGACGAGGACTCCGACACCGATGACGCAGAGCCCGAGGCGGTCGCGGACCTAGCCGAGGACGACGAGGACGTTGCTGAGGCCGACGACGCCGAGCCGGTCGAGGTTGAATCCGACAAGGCGCAGACCTCATCAACTGCAGACGAGGCTGAACCAGACCCGCCGACTAAGGAAGCGCCGAAGACCGCGCGGTCGCACTACGGCTCGACATCCGCAGAGGAAGAGACGTCCGATTCGGTAGTCGCCGACACGCCAACAGAGACGGCCGAACCGCAGCCGTCGGTTCAACCCGTCGCGCAGGCGCCAGAAATCGACAACAACTCAGAAATCGACACCAACTCAGAAATCGACAACAACACGGACACCCCCGCTGCAGTCACCTCCATCGCCACCATCTCCACCGAAACTCCCGAACCGGCACGGCCCGTCAACACGGCCACGATCGCCACCGACGTACTGACCTGGGTCGGGCTGGGGCACGTGGCGGACGATCTCCCCGTCCCGGCTCTTCCTGTGCCACGGCTCCTCGAGATGCTCTGGGTGGCCGTGCGCCAGACGCAATACAGCTGGAACAACCAGCGGCCGACCGCAACGCCCACGTTCCTGACCCAGGGCGATGACGGCGTCATCCACGGTGCCCTCAACGCGACCGACTACGACGATGCGCAGCTCACCTACACGGTCGCGACGCCCGCCCGGTTCGGCACCGTGGTGGTCAACCCCGACGGCACCTTCGCCTACACCCCGCGTCCCGGTATCGCCGTGACCACCGACACCTTCATCGTCACCATCGACGACGGTCCGCGGGTGCACGGCCTCGCCGAGTTGTTCGGGTGGACCGGGCCGACCACCGCCACCGTCACGGTGAACGTGGTGTCACCAGCCATCAACGACGCCACCGTCACCCGTCCCGGCGCGGTGACGGTCCAGATGGGCACCGATGGCCGGATCAGCGTCATCGACGGCACGTTCACCGACGCGCGGGTGTACAACGCCGCTGACGCAGCAGCGGTGCTCAATACCGTCGCACCGATCCTCGGGGCTCGATCAGGTTTTGCCGCAACCGATTTCATCACGGTGCAACGAGTGGCGGCGACGACTGGGTTCACCGAAGAGTTCTTCCGGCTCCGCCAGAGCATCGACGGTATTGCGGTGATCGGCGGCGACGTCGTTCTGGTGACCGATGGCCAGGGCACCGTCACCGGGTTGTTCAACTACCACGACAGTCGGCTCAGCGAGGTCGACACCACGCCTGTCATCTCCGACGGATCCGCGGCCGCTGCGCTGGCCGCCGCTGCGCTGGCCACTTCGATGGGGGTGCGGCCGGGGCCGGCCGCGGTGACGCGGTTGCTCGAATCCACAACGAACACAAGCGAACTCGTGATCCTCGCGCTCGACGACGATGCAGCGCCGAGCCTGGCCTGGCGTGTCGAGCTGCGCTCCGCCGATCAGGATGAGCCTTCCGTGGGTGTCAGCTATTACATCCGCGCCAATGGGGATGAGGCCGGCGAGGTGATCACAGGCACGTCGAACGTGCAGGCGCTGGCGGCCACCGTTTTGGCCCGCGATCTGAGCGGAGTCGACCGGCCGCTCAATGTGGAAACCGCCAAGTGGTGGTTCTTCGACAGCCACGCCCTCGTCGACTCCACCCGCAACATCACCACCTACGCCACCGCGTACAGCTTCTTCGGGTTGGGTAGCCCGAACATCCCCGGAAACGTCGTGGTCCGCTCGTTGCTGTTCGGCTGGAACGCAGCTGGGGTGTCCGCGCACGCCAACATGGCGGTGGTCTACGACTACTACCTGACGGTCCTGGGCCGCGACTCGATCGACGGCGAAGGCGCGACGGTGGTGTCGTCGGTGGGCTACAACCCACGTACGGGCCTGTGGCAGTACTTCGCCGGGTACACCAACGCGTTCTGGGATCCGGGTGCACAGCAGTTCGCCTTCGGCAACACCGGGGGTTTCGAGGCCGCGCTGGATGTGGTGGCCCACGAATTCACGCACGGGGTGGTCAGCCACATCCTCGCCGACGGCGGCTCAGTATGGGAGTACGGCGAGCCCGGGGCGCTGAACGAGGCCTACGCGGACATCCTCGGCAGTCTCGCCGAAGGCGACACCGGTGTCGACCGGTGGTTGATCGGCGAAGACACCGGTACCGGTGCACTGCGCAGTATGGCCGATCCCACGGCGGTCGGATCGGGTTACAAGGCGCACTACGCCTTGCGCTATACCGGCACCGAGGACGACGGCGGGGAGCACTGGAACAGCACCATCTTCAGCCACGCTGCGTACCTGATGATGACCGATTCCGATACCACGGACGTGTCGTCGGACACCTGGGCCAAGGTGTTCTACAGCTCGCTGTTCCGACTTCGCGCCGGCGCCAAGTTCGTCGACGGCCGAGCGGCGATCCTGGACAGCGCGGCGCTGTTCGGTTTCACCGACGACGAATTGGAAGCGGTGAGAGACGCGTTCGACGCGGTGGGAATCGCCGGAAGCACGACGCGTGCCGGTTCCGAGGCGCTGGTACTTCTGTAGTGCTGGTGCCCTCGGTGAGATTCGAACTCACACTGGACGGGTTTTGAATCCGTTTCCTCTGCCAGTTGGGATACGAGGGCCGTGCGGGATACCACCTTAGAGGATGGCTGCGCGCGAACCGTCAGAGGTTACCGTGCGCGCCCTGGGCTCGCCCAATGCGGCGCCCCGCGCCACAATGTCGGGATGACCGCGCCAACGGGCGACTCCGACGTCGCCACACCGCACCGAGTGCTCATCGCCGAGGACGAGGCGCTCATCCGGCTTGATCTCGCCGAGATGCTTCGTGAAGAAGGCTATGAAGTCGTGGGTGAGGCGGGCGACGGCCAGGAAGCGGTCGAACTCGCCGAACAGCTGAAACCCGACCTCGTGATCATGGATGTGAAGATGCCGCGACGCGACGGTATCGACGCCGCCGCCGAGATCGCCGCCAAACGAATCGCCCCGATCGTGGTGCTCACCGCGTTCAGTCAGCGCGACCTGGTGGAACGCGCCCGCGATGCCGGCGCCATGGCCTACCTGGTCAAACCGTTCTCCATCAATGACCTGATCCCGGCGATCGAGCTGGCCGTGAGCAGGTTCGGCGAACTCGCCCAGCTGGAGCAGGAGGTGGCCAGCCTCTCCGACCGGCTGGAGACCCGCAAGCTCGTCGAGCGCGCCAAGGGTTTGCTGCAATCGAAGCAGAACATGTCGGAACCGGAAGCTTTCAAGTGGATTCAGCGGGCGGCGATGGATCGGCGCACCACCATGAAACGCGTTGCGGAGGTCATTCTGGAGACCTTGGACCCGCCTGCGGAGGAACCGCCGGCGACCTGACGCGGCCCGGGCGCGCGTTAAGAATGCGTTTCCCGGGTGGTCAATTTCCGGTTCCACGCCCCGCTGACCGTGAGTTTTCCCGTCGCAGTGCCGACAGAGGGCGGCTCGCGTTCGCCAACACCACGCGGTTCGGCCAAGCGTTGGCTATGTTCTTTCCGAAGCATCAACGTCCCTTTCGAACCATCGACGTCCTTTCCGACGCAGTCGACGGTCCAACTAGGGGCGTTGGTGCCGACTCACATTGACCCGGAGGTGAGAAGTGCGCGGTCGCACGGTACGAAGTGCATTCGCTCTCAGTTCAGCTGCTCTGCTTGCGTTGGGGCTAGCCGGCTGCAACCAGGGGTCGCCCGAAGAAGGTGCGGCCCAAAGCGATCTCAAGATCGTCGAGCAGGTTCAGATCGATCAGGACGGCGCCGAGGTCGCAGCGGAGGAGGGCGCTGAGCCCGCCGATCCCGCGGGTGACGGCAACGCCCAGTGCCCGCCGCTGTCTCTGGCCATGGCCGGCGCGCTGACCGGGCCCGATGCCGCTCTGGGCATCAACATCAAGAACGGCGTCCAGTTGGCCGTCGACAAGCACAACGAGGCCAACCCCGGCTGCCAGGTGCAGCTCAAGACGTTCGACACCGAGGGCGATCCGCAGAAGGCGACCCAGATCGCCCCGCAGATCATCCAGGATCCGTACACAGTTGGACTGGTCGGACCGGCGTTCTCGGGTGAAACGAAGGCCACGGGTCAGGTGTTCGACCAGGCGGGCTTGGTGGCCACCACCGCGTCGGCCACCAATGTCACCTTGTCCGAGAACGGCTGGAAGACCTTCTTCCGCGGCCTGGCCAATGACGGCGTGCAGGGCCCCTCGGTGGCGAACTACCTCAAGAACACGTTGGGCAACCAGAAGGTCTGCGTCGTCGACGACAGCACCGATTACGGTCTCGGGCTGGCCCAGGCGGTCCGCGAGACGCTGGGCTCCGTGGCGGATCCGGGCTGCAACATCTCGGTGAAGAAGGGCGACAAGGACTTCTCGGCCGCGGTGAACCAGATCAAGGGTGTGGCCCCGGATTCGGTGTTCTTCAGCGGGTACTACGCCGAGGCTGCGCCGTTTGTCCAGCAGCTGCGTGACGGTGGCGTGGAGGCGACGTTCGCCAGCGCCGATGGCACCAAGGATCCCGAGTTCGTCAAGCAGGCCGGCGAATCCTCCAAGGACGCCGTGTTGGCCTGCCCGTGCGGCCCGGCCACCGGAACCTTCGCCGACGAGTACACCGAGAAGTTCGGCCAGGAGCCGGGTACCTACAGCACCGAGGGCTACGACCTGGGCACGATCCTGCTCAAGGGCATCGACTCGGGCAAGGTCACCCGTCCGGAGCTGTTGGAGTTCGTGCGTACCTACAGCGCTCCCGGTATCGCCCGCAAGTACGAGTGGACCCCGAACGGTGAGCTCACCAACACGCTCATCTGGATCTACAAGGTTCAGTAAGACTGACGACGAACGCGTCCGGGACCACATGGCTCGGACGCGTTCTCGTTCAGCGGCTAGCGTTAAGGAGCCCCCAACCGGATGACCCAGGACTGCATCGGTCAGAGTGCCTGTCTTGCCAACATCAGCTTCAACGTAGAGGGGCTGTTCGACAGCTTCTGGCAGCTGACCATCGATGGACTGTCATGGGGAGCGATCTACGCACTGGTGGCAGTCGGTTACACACTGGTCTTCGGTGTGCTGAGGCTGATCAACTTCGCGCACTCCGAGATCTTCATGCTCGGAATGTTCGGCGCCTACCTCTGCCTGGACATGATCTTGGGGTTCACACCCAGCGGTAACGCCTACAACAAGGGCGTGCTGCTGACGGTGCTGTACCTGGGCATCGCGATGATCTTCGCGATGCTGGTATCGGGTTCAGCCGCAGTGGGTTTGGAGTTCATCGCCTACCGGCCACTGCGAAAACGCAATGCCCGGCCGCTGACGTTCCTGATCACCGCGATCGGCATGTCGTTCGTGCTGCAGGAGTTCGTGCACTTCATCCTGCCGCAGATCATCAAGGGCTACGGCGGCAACAACGCCCAGCAGCCGATCACACTGGTGCAGCCCAAGGAGCAGTTCACCATCTTCGGCGCCTCGGTGACCAACGTGACGCTGGTGATCATCGCTGCCGCACTGATTCTCGCGTTGGTCACCGACACCGTGATCAACCGCACCAAGTTCGGGCGCGGTATCCGGGCGGTGGCGCAGGACCCGACGACGGCCACCCTCATGGGTGTCTCACGGGAGCGGATCATCATGACCACCTTCCTCATCGGTGGTCTGCTGGCCGGTGCGGCGGCGCTGCTGTACACGTTGAAAGTGCCGCAGGGCATCATCTACTCCGGTGGCTTCCTGCTGGGCATCAAGGCCTTCTCCGCGGCGGTGCTCGGCGGTATCGGTAACCTGCGCGGCGCCCTGCTGGGCGGCTTGATCCTGGGCGTCATGGAGAACTGGGGACAGATCCTGTTCGGCACCCAGTGGCGCGACGTCGTCGCGTTCGTGCTCCTGGTCCTCGTCCTGCTGATCCGGCCCACCGGCATACTCGGGGAGAGCCTCGGGAAGGCACGAGCATGACCGCACCCACCACGAAGAACACCAAGGCCGCCAAGGCGCTTGCCCCCGGCGACGTACTGCGCGGGTGGTGGGACGAACGCACCCGCGTCCAGAAGTGGGGATTCGGCGTCATCGGGTTCGCGCTCATGGCACTGCTCCCCATCTACACGCCGTCGTTCCTCAACACCCCCGGGGTCAGCTTCGACGGGGTGATGGCGCAGTTCACCATGATCGCGCTGGTGGCGATCGGGCTGAACGTCGTTGTCGGACAGGCAGGTCTGCTCGACCTCGGCTATGTCGGCTTCTACGCGGTGGGCGCGTACACGGTGGCGCTGCTGACCAGCCCGCAGAGCCCCTGGAACAGGCTGGGGCCCACCGGCTTCTTCAGCACCGACTGGGCGTGGCTGTCGTGTGTACCGCTGGCCATCGCGTTCACGGCACTGGCCGGGCTGATCCTCGGTTTCCCCACGCTGCGGTTGCGTGGCGACTACCTGGCCATCGTCACGCTGGGTTTCGGTGAGATCATCCGTCTGCTGGCCGACAACCTCAACGACATCACCAACGGCTCCCGCGGCCTCGGTTCGATCGCCTTCCCTCAGCTGGGCGAGGACAAGGTGCCGGGCGGCTACTTCTCGGGTGCCAATGCGATGGGCAACGCCAACAACGGCACCTGGTGGTACTGGCTGGGCTTGCTGCTGGTGGCCATCATCCTGTTGATGGTGGGCAACCTGGAGCGCAGCCGGGTGGGCCGCGCCTGGGTGGCGATCCGCGAGGACGAGGACGCCGCGGAAGTGATGGGTGTCAACGCATTCAAGTTCAAGCTCTGGGCGTTCACCATCGGGGCGGCCATCGGTGGACTGTCCGGGGCCCTGTATGCGGGTCAGGTGCAGTTCGTCGCACCCACCAACTTCAACATCATCAACTCCATGCTGTTCCTGTGTGCGGTGGTGCTCGGCGGGCAGGGCAACAAGCTGGGCGTCATCTTCGGTGCGTTCGTCATCGTGTACCTGCCGAACCGGCTGCTCGGTGTGCACCTGTTCGACGTCAACCTCGGCGACCTGAAGTACCTGTTCTTCGGGTTGGCGCTGGTATTGCTGATGATCTTCCGGCCGCAGGGGCTGTTCCCGGTACGCCAACAACTGCTCACCTACGGCAGATCGGCGAAGAAGTTGTTGAGCAGCGCCGATGATTCGAAGGCGGCGGCATGACCGACGAACCGGAAGTCCTGATCGACCAGGAGATGGCCTCGCTCACCCGTGACGTGAACGTCGCGGAGGGGGAGACGCTACTCGAAACTCAGGACCTGACAGTCAAATTCGGCGGACTGACGGCGCTGGATTCGGTGAGCTTCACGATCAAGCGTGGTGAGATCCTCGGGTTGATCGGCCCCAACGGGGCCGGCAAGACCACCTGCTTCAACGCGATCACCGGCGTGTACCGGCCCAGCTCGGGGTCGGTGATGTTCGACGGCGCCCCGCTGGGTCGCATCAAGCGGCACGAGATCACCCGCCTGGGAATCGCGCGCACCTTCCAGAACATCCGGCTCTGGGGTGAGATGACGGCGCTGGAGAACGTTGTCGTCGGTACCGACGCGCGGCACCGGACCTCGGTCCCGGGCGCGTTGTTCCGCACCCCCCGGCATCGCCGGGAAGAGCAGAGTGCCATCGACAAGGCCGCGGCGCTGCTGCAATTCGTGGGTATCGCGCACCGCGGGGAGGAGAAGGCCAAGAACCTGCCCTACGGCGACCAGCGTCGGCTCGAGATCGCCAGGGCATTGGCCACCGAACCCAAATTGCTGTGCCTCGACGAGCCGGCGGCCGGCTTCAACCCCAGCGAGAAAGCCGCACTGATCGACCTGATCCGCGCCATCCGTGACGACGGTTACACGGTGTTGCTCATCGAACACGACATGCGATTGGTCATGGGTGTCACCGACCGCATCGTGGTGCTGGAGTTCGGCCGCAAGATCGCCGACGGGCTGCCCGCGCAGATCCGTGAAGACCCGAAGGTGATCGCCGCCTACCTGGGAGTGCCTGATGACGAACTCGAATGAGGTCCTGCTCGAAGTCCGCGATGTCGTGGTGCATTACGGGAGAATCGAAGCCCTGCACGGTGTCTCGCTTGTCGTGCATCAAGGCGAGTTGGTGACGCTGCTGGGCTCCAACGGCGCCGGTAAGACGACGTTGATGCGCGCCATCTCGGGTTTGCGGCCGCTCACCTCGGGCTCGGTCTGGTTCGAGGGACGCGACCTCTCCCGCGTGAAAGCCCACAACCGGGTCACCGAAGGACTGATCCAGGCGCCGGAAGGCCGGGGCGTGTTCCCGGGCATGTCCGTCACCGAGAATCTCGAGATGGGTTGCTACGGACGCAAGTTCTCGTCGAAATCCGAGCATTCCGAGCGCCTGGACTGGGTGTTCGAGACGTTCCCGCGGCTCAAAGAGCGCGAGTCTCAGGTGGGGGGCACGCTCTCCGGCGGTGAGCAGCAGATGCTCGCGATCGGTCGCGCCCTGATGGCCAGGCCGCGGGTGTTGCTGCTCGACGAACCGTCGATGGGGCTGGCGCCCATGGTGATCTCGCAGATCTTCAAGATCATCTCCGAGATCAACAAGCAGGGCACCACGGTGCTGTTGGTGGAGCAGAACGCGCAGCAGGCGTTGAGTCGGTCCGATCGCGCCTACATCCTGGAGACCGGCAGCGTCACCCGTACCGGTCCGGCGCGGGAACTCCTGGCCGACGACAGCATTCGTTCGGCGTACCTCGGCGTGGCTTGACCGACCAGTTCCGCGGCATCGCGCACGTTGGCCGAGTATCGCCGGGATCTAGCCATAGTGACCGGACCGATCCCGTGGCCGTGAAACCCGGTGTTACCCTGCTGAAATGGAACTACTACGCAACGTAGTTGTGCTGCTGCACATTGCGGGTTTCGCGGTCACCTTCGGCGCATGGTTCGCCGAACTGGCTGCCCGACGATTCCGCACCAGCCGGGTGATGGACTACGGGCTGTTGGTCTCGCTGCTGACCGGGTTGGCCCTCGCGGCGCCGTGGCCGGCCGGAATCGTGCTGAACTACCCGAAGATCGGAGTCAAACTCGCCATCCTGGTGGTCCTCGGCGGCGTGCTGGGTATGGGCAACGCCCGCCAGCGACGCACCGGCGAGGCGGTACCGCGGCCACTGTTCTACGTCGTGGGTGTCCTCTCGTTCGGGGCGGCGGGTATCGCAGTTCTCTGGTGAATGCGGGAGTCACCCGCGGCGAAACCCGTTCAGCCGTTACCGTTGTCTGACACGGCCGGAACGGGGGGCAACGATGTCGGACAGCATGGTGGTCGGCACCCGGATCAGGCATGCCCGGGGAGAGCGCGGTATCACCTTGCGTGAACTCGCCAACCGGCTCGGGGTCAGCCCGGCGACCATGAGCGCAGTCGAGAACGGCCGCACCGGTATCAGTGTCCTGCGGCTGAACGAGGTCGCGAGCATCCTGGACATCACCACCGCCGACCTGCTGGCGCCGGTGGACGCCGTCGATGCCGAATCCTGCCCCAGCGCAACATCAACGGACTGGCGGCACTACGAGCCGCTTGATCTCGACGTACCGATGACGGCGGCGCTCGAGGCGTTTCTTCAGGTGGGCTATCACGGCGCGACCATGCGCGATATCGCCAGCCGGGCCGGGCTGTCGGTTCCCGGCATCTATCACCACTACGCCAGTAAGCAGGAGATGCTTGTGAAGATCTTCGACACGGCGGTGCGCGATCTCACCTGGCGGTGCGAGCGCGTCCGGACCGAAGCCGACGACTGCGTGAGCCGGTTCCGGCTGCTGGTCGAGAATCTTGCGCTGTTCCACACCCATCGGCGTGAGTTGGCGTTCGTCGGGGCCAGCGAGATGCGCAGCCTGGAAGAACCCGGCCGATCCCGGATCATGGCCGGGCGCAGCAATATTCAGCAGATCATCGACGCCGAGGTGCAGCGCGGCTGCGAGCAGGGTGTCTTCGCCGTCGACGATCCGCGGGAGGCGGCCCGCGCGGTGGTCACCATGTGCACCGGCCTGACCCAGTGGTATTCGCCGGCCGGCGCGGCGTCGGCGGAAGAGGTGGCGCGTCGCTATGTCGGGTATGCGCTCGGCCTCGTCCGCTACCGCTAACGAGCCACGATCACCGACGAGCCGTGGCCGAACAGGCCCTGGTTGGCGGTAACCCCGACCGTGGCGTTCTCGACCTGCCTGCCCGTCGCCTGACCCTTGAGCTGCCAGGTCAATTCGCAGACCTGGGCGATGGCCTGAGCCGGGATGGCTTCGCCGAAGCAGGCCAGCCCGCCGGACGCGTTGACCGGCACCCGACCGCCGATGGTGGTGGCGCGGCTGCGGAGCAGCTGTTCGGCTTCCCCCTTGGCGCACAAGCCCAGATGCTCGTACCAGTCCAGCTCCAGTGCCGTCGACAGATCGTAGACCTCGGCCAGGCTGACGTCTTCCGGTCCGATGCCGGCCTCGGCGTACGCGGCGTCCAGGATCTGATCCTTGAACACCCGGTCCGGGCCCGGTACCACCGCGGTGGAATCGGTTGCGATGTCCGGTAATTCGGGCAGGTGCTGCGGATACTGCGGCGTGACGGTGCTGACGGCGCGCACCGACGGCACACCCTCGACCGATCCCAGATGCTTTTCGGCGAATGACCTGCTGGCCACGATCAGCGCGGCGGCGCCGTCGGAGGTCGCGCAGATGTCCAGCAGTCGCAGGGGATCGGCGACCATGGGGCTGGCCAATACGTCGTCGATGGAGGTCTCTTTGCGGAACCGCGCGTTCGGGTTGTCCAGGCCGTGGCGAGCGTTCTTCACCTTGACCTGGGCGAAATCCTCGAGGGTCGCTCCGTAGAGGTCCATCCGTCGGCGCGCCAGCAGGGCGAAGTACACCGGGTTGGTGGCACCGATCAGGTGGAACCGCTGCCAGTCCGGGTCGTTGCGGCGCTCCCCGCCGACCGGGGCGAAAAAGCCTTTGGGCGTGGTGTCGGCGCCGATCACCAGCGCGACATCGCAGAAGCCGGCGAGGATCTGGGCGCGCGCGCTCTGCAACGCCTGGGACCCACTGGCGCACGCCGCGTAACTCGAGGACACCGGCACGCCGTTCCAGCCCAGCTTCTGTGCGAACGTCGCTCCGGCGACAAAACCGGGATACCCGTTGCGGATGGTGTCGGCTCCGGCGACCAACTGGATCTGCCGCCAGTCCAGCCCGGCCTCGGCCAGCGCGGAACGTGCTGCGACAACACCGTATTCGGTGAAATCCCGGCCCCACTTGCCCCACGGGTGCATGCCTGCCCCGAGGATGTACACCGGATCCGGGCTCATACCAGCCTCCATGCGTAGGTGACTCGCTGTACCCCGTCGTCATCGGTGTAGAGCGTTTCGGTGGTCAGTTCCATCTCGGCGCCCACGGTCAGATCCGCGGCCAGGGTGCCCTCGACCACCTTGCCGAGCACGATCAGGCCTTCGTCGGCGAGCTCCACCGCGGCGACCGCGAACGGCTCGAACGGGTCGGGGGAGGGATAGGGCGGAGGCGGCGCGTACCGGTTCTCGGTGTAGCTCCACACCGTGCCGCGGCGCGACAGTGCGACGGATTCGAGCGCGTCGCCGTCGCACGCGGGGTTGGGGCAGCCGTTCGGTCGCGGCGGGAAGACGTAGGTGCCGCACTGTGGGCACTTGCTGCCGGTCAGATGCGGATTGCCCGACTCGTCGGTGTCCCACCATCCTTCGATGGCGGGCTGGCTGTCGGCGTGTGTGGCTCCTGGCACGCGGGTCAGCGTACCGGAGAACTGAAACGTGTTGCAGTTTTGTCGGTGGCGGGACCTGGCTCGGCTGTCGTAGGGCTTGCCTAGAGTTAGGTCCGTGAGCCCAGCCAAGACAGCACCAACGAAGGCACCAGCGAAGCCTGCCGACGACAAGCCCACGTTGATGCTGCTGGACGGCAACTCGCTGGCGTTCCGCGCGTTCTACGCGCTGCCTGCCGAGAACTTCAAGACCCAGGGCGGCCTGACCACCAACGCGGTGTACGGGTTCACCGCCATGCTGATCAACCTGCTGCGCGACGAAGGTCCCACCCACATCGCCGCCGCGTTCGACGTGTCGCGTCAGACCTTCCGCCTCGAGAAGTACCCCGAGTACAAGGCGGGCCGGTCCGCGACGCCGGACGAGTTCCGGGGGCAGATCGACATCACCAAAGAGGTGCTGGCCGCACTCGGCATCACCGTGCTCGCCGAGCCGGGGTTCGAAGCCGACGACCTGATCGCGACGCTGGCCACCCAGGCCGAAGCCGAGGGGTACCGGGTGTTGGTGGTCACCGGCGACCGGGATTCCCTGCAACTCGTCAGTGACGACGTGACGGTGCTGTATCCACGGAAGGGCGTCAGTGAACTCACCCGGTTCACCCCCGACGCGGTGTTGGAGAAGTACGGCCTGACGCCCAAGCAGTACCCGGACTTCGCGGCACTGCGCGGCGACCCGAGTGACAACCTGCCGGGCATTCCCGGGGTGGGGGAGAAGACCGCCACCAAGTGGATTGCCGAATACGGTTCACTGCAGGCGCTGGTCGACAACGTCGACAAGGTCAAGGGGAAGGTCGGCGACGCGCTGCGGGCCCACTTGTCCAGCGTGATTCTCAACCGCGAGCTCACCGATCTGATCAAGGACGTGCCGCTGGCGCAGACCCCGGACACGCTGCGGATGCAACCGTGGAACCGCGACCAGATCCATCGGCTGTTCGACGACCTCGAATTCCGGGTCCTGCGTGACCGGTTGTTCGAGACGCTGGCGTCGGCCGACCCAGAGGTCGAAGACGGTTTCGACGTGCGAGGCGGGGTGCTCGAGCCCGGCACGCTGACGGCGTGGCTGGCCGAGCACAGTTCCGGTGGGAGGTTCGGTGTCGCGGTGGTGGGAACCCACCTCGCCTTCGACGCCGATGCCACGGCACTGGCCCTCGTCGCGGCCGACGGTGACGGCATCTACCTCGACACCGCCAGACTGGATCCCGAGGATGAAGCGGCGCTGGCGGCCTGGCTGGCCGACCCTGCTGTGCCGAAAGCGCTGCACGAGGCCAAGCTGGCCATGCACGACCTGGAGGGCCGCGGCTGGCGGTTGGCCGGCGTCACCTCCGATACTGCCCTGGCCGCCTATCTGGTGCGGCCCGGCCAGCGCAGCTTCGCGCTCGATGACCTGTCCGTGCGGTACCTGCGCCGCGAGCTCCGAGCCGACACCCCGCAGCAACAGCAGCTGTCGCTGCTCGACGACGAGGACGGCGGCGTTGATGACCAGGCGGTGCAGACGCTGATTCTGCGCGCCAACGCCGTCGCAGATCTGGCCAACGCCCTCGACGAGGAGCTGGCCCGGATCGACTCCTCGGCACTGCTCGGTGAGATGGAGCTGCCGGTGCAGCGGGTGCTGGCGGAACTGGAGTCCAACGGCATCGCCGTCGACCTCACGCTGCTCGGGGAATTGCAGAGTGAGTTCGCCGACCAGATCCGTGATGCCGCGGAGGCGGCCTATGGCGTCATCGGCAAACAGATCAATCTGGGTTCGCCGAAGCAGCTGCAGACGGTGTTGTTCGACGAGCTCGAGATGCCGAAGACCAAGCGCACCAAGACCGGCTACACCACCGACGCCGATGCGCTGCAGTCGTTGTTCGACAAGACCGGCCACCCCTTCCTGCAGCACCTGCTGACCCACCGCGATGTCACACGGTTGAAGGTCACCGTTGACGGCCTGCTGAATTCGGTGGCCTCCGACGGGCGAATCCACACCACGTTCAACCAGACCATCGCGGCCACCGGCAGACTGTCGTCCACCGAGCCCAACCTGCAGAACATCCCGATCCGCACCGACGCCGGACGGCGCATCCGCGACGCGTTTGTGGTGGGCCCGGATTACGCCGAGCTCATGACGGCCGACTACAGCCAGATCGAGATGCGCATCATGGCGCACCTGTCGCGCGACGCCGGTCTGATCGAGGCGTTCAACACCGGTGAGGACCTGCACTCGTTCGTCGCATCGCGGGCGTTCGACGTGCCCATCGACGAGGTCACCGCCGAGCTGCGGCGTCGCGTCAAAGCGATGTCCTACGGCCTGGCCTACGGGTTGAGCGCCTACGGGCTGTCCGCGCAGCTCAAGATCTCCACCGAAGAAGCCAAGCTGCAGATGGACCAGTACTTCAACCGGTTCGGCGGTATCCGGGACTACCTGCGTGACGTCGTGGATCAGGCTCGCAAGGACGGGTACACCTCGACGGTGTTCGGGCGTCGCCGCTACCTGCCCGAACTCGACAGCAGCAACCGCAACGTCCGGGAGGCCGCCGAGCGGGCCGCGCTCAACGCGCCCATCCAGGGCAGCGCCGCCGACATCATCAAGGTCGCGATGATCAACGTCGACCAGGCGATCAAGGATGCCGGCCTGCGGTCGCGCATCCTGCTGCAGGTGCACGACGAACTCCTGCTCGAGATCGCCGACGGGGAGCGCGAGCAGGTGGAGGCGTTGGTCCGGGACAAGATGGGCTCGGCGTATCCGCTCGACGTTCCGCTCGAGGTGTCGGTCGGTTACGGCCGCAGCTGGGACACCGCCGCACACTGACGGCGGAGCGCGCTACCGGCCCGGCGACTCCGGGATCCGGTAGTGGGTCAGTGTCTGCAACGCGGGGGTGGCGGCCCGTACCGTGCGCAGCCAGTTCGTCTCCTCGTGGAACAGGGCCGTCACCCTGGCGTCGGCGAAACCGCGGTCGATGCGGTCTTTGACGAAGGCCAATTCGACCACCTGGGCGGCGAAGTCGCGCACCGTCTTGCCCGCTTTCTTGCCGTCGGCCCGGGTCACGGCGGCCACCGCGAGCTTGCGCGAGCGGATCGAACCCAGCCAGCTGGCTTCGTTGGCCGTCACCAGCCCCGCCTGCACCATGCCGGGCAGTTTCGTCGCGACCAGCCGCTGCTCGCGTCGGCGCGCGGCGACGCCCAGCCAGATCGCCAAGCCGAAGATCGGCACCATCCACAGCACGTACACCAGCAGGTAGGTCCCGAAGCCGAATACTGCGGAGCCGTTCCAGAGGGCGTGCATGATCACCGCGCCGGCGTACCCCAACAGCAGGTACCCGGCCTTGGCGAAGACGTTGCGCTGATGGAGCGCGAAGTACACCCCGATGCCGATCGCCGTGGTGAACAGCGGATGGGCGAAGGGTGCCATCACCAGGCGCATCGCCGCGGTCACCAGCGCCTCGCCCAGTGACTCGCCGCCGGCGATGTAGAAGATGTCCTCCAGCCAGGCGAAACCCGCGGCCACCAGACCGGCGTAGACCAGGCAGTCCACCAACGAATTGAGCTCGTGGCGGCGGCGGCCCGTCATCATGAGCAGAAGGAACAGACCTTTGGCGGCTTCCTCGACGACCGGTGCGGCGATGGCCGTCGTGCGCCAGTCGGAGTCGGCGGCGGCGTCCGTGCCGACCACCGCGCCGAACGCCATCTCCAGGATCACCGACACCACGATGGCAACAGACGCTCCCCAGACGAAGGCGAGCACCAGCAGCCGTGGCGGCTCGGGTTCGAACCGGTCCAGCCACAGGTAGGCCAGCACCACCACCGCCATGGCCACGCTGGACAGGACGAACCCGATCGCGGTGCCCACCGGGTTGACCGAGGTGAGCAGGATGACGAGCAGACCGGCGAGGGTGCCCAGGAGGATGATGACGGCGATCGGGGCGCCGACAGCACGAACCCGGCGTGGGAACGGGGCCGGCAAGTGCGGCTGATTGTGCACGTCAGCAGGGTAGCTGTGACCGTGCGTGGACGCGCGCGGTTCGGGCGGTATGCAACGAGCCGCCAAAACGGAACCATGTCGTATCGGAATAGATGAGAGAAAACACGTGTTGGAACCGCCTGTACCGCAATAATGGCACTCAGTAGTTCCGTATTGGAGGAATCATGAACACCGCCAATGAGATCGTCGACCGGCTGCAGGCCGCGTTGCTGGCCCACGATATGCAGGCATTCGCCGACGAATGGGCCCCCAACGGGACCATGACGTTCCCCTTCGCCCCGCCCGGCTGGCCCTCGCTGAACAGCCGCGACGACGTGCGCGACTATCTGTCCGGATACACCGACAGCCTCGATGTCCGTGGTATCCGGCACCAGACCCGCTACACGGACTCCGATTCCCGAACCGTCGTCGTCGAATGGGGGGTGACGGGCGTGGTGGTGGCGACCGGACAGCCCTACGACATCGACTACATCTGCGTCATCACCGTGGGTGAGCAGGGAATCGAGTCCTATCGCGACTACTGGAACCCGCTGGCCATCGCCGACGCGATGGGCGGCTCGGCGGACATGGCCGCCGCGTTCGCGATGCCGGAGTCGACGAAATGACCACCGTCCTGGTGCTCGGCGCCACCGGGAACACCGGGTCGGTGGTGGCTGCCGAACTGGCCGGACACACACACCTGACCGTCCGTACCGCGTCACGGCGCGCTGGGAGTTCGCTCCGGTTCGACTGGGCGGACCCGGCTACCCACGACGCCGCAGTCGCCGGTGTGCAGAAGATGTATCTTGTTGCCCCCGTTGGCGATCCAGACCCGGTGCGGGTTGTCGGCCCGTTCCTGGAGCGCGCTGCGCGCCGTGGGGTCGAGCACGTGGTGATGTTGAGTTCGTCGGCGCTGGACTCCGGTGATCCCGGACTCGGGGAGGTGGCCGCCGCAGTGCAGGCCACGATGCCGCGATGGCACATCCTGCGACCGTCGTGGTTCATGCAGAACTTCGTCGGCGCCCATCCATTGGCGGCCTCGATTCGCAACACCGGGCGTTTCGTCACGGCTACGGGCACCGGGCGGGTGCCGTTCATCGATGCGCGCGATATCGGCCGTTGTGGGGCTGCGCTTCTCCTGGGCGGTGACTCGGACAACGCCGAGTACCGGTTGACCGGGCCTGCCGCCCTCACCTACGACGAAGCGGCTGTGATCGTCGGCGCAGCGCTGGGGCGGCCGGTACGACACGAGGCGGTCAGTGCGCCCGTCTACATCGATCACCTGGTGGACGCGGGGTATGACCGGGCATTCGCCGCCGGACTCGCTGCACTGGACGTGTCGATCCGGCGCGGTGCGGAATCAGCGGTCACCGACACGGTGCAGCGGCTCAGCGGTGAACGGCCGCGCTCGCTGGCGGAGTTCCTCGAAGCGCCCACCGTGGCACCCGTATGAGCGCGGGCCGCCCCCAAGAGGCCGGGGTCACCGCGGCGATCCTCGACGCCGTGCTGGCCGAACTCGCCGAACACGGCTTCGGGGCGATGACCGTCGATGGTGTCGCCCGCCGGGCGGGTGCCGGCAAGGGCGCGATCTACCGGCGTTGGCCGTCGAAGATCGAGATGACCGTCGCGGCCATGGGCGCCCTGGCGAGACCACCGGGCCCCGCACCGGACACCGGTTCACTCCACGGCGACGTGCTGGAACTGCTCGGCAACGTCAGCCGGTGGCTGGGGGAGGATCGCACCCGGCGGCTCTATCCGGACGTACTGGCCGAAGCGCAACGCAACTCGGTGCTTGCAGAGGCGCTGATGGAGCACATCGGACGGCCCCGGCGCCGCTGGGCGCAGGCTGTTCTGGACCGGGCGGCGGGACGGGGTGAGCTGGCCGCCGACGCAGACCGGGAGCTGATGGTGGACGCCATGGGTGCGCTGGTCTTCTGGCGCATGATCGCGTTGTCCACGCCGGTCACACCGGAGTATCTGAGGCGGATCGCCGATGCCATCTGCGTGATCGCGGGCACCGCGCCACCCCGTTTGTGAGGGTGGGTTTGTCCTGCATGTACCCGGTCGAGTAGGCTCGGCGAGTACCCGTGTGCACGATCTGATGCGGATGCAAACATTCTCGAGGTTTTCTCGGAATGAGCACGACCAATAACTGCACTGTCCCTACGACCACACCTGTCCGGAGCAACCCACCATATGCCAAGTCCCGTCGCCACCTCGCCGCAAGTAGCCGTCAACGATATCGGCTCGGCCGAGGATTTTCTCGCCGCAATCGACAAGACCATCAAATACTTCAACGATGGTGACATCGTCGAAGGGACAATCGTCAAGGTTGACCGTGACGAAGTCTTGCTCGACATCGGCTACAAGACCGAAGGCGTCATCCCTTCCCGCGAACTCTCGATCAAGCACGACGTCGACCCCAATGAGGTTGTGTCCGTCGGCGACGAGGTGGAAGCGCTGGTCCTCACCAAGGAGGACAAGGAAGGCCGCCTGATCCTGTCCAAGAAGCGTGCTCAGTACGAGCGCGCCTGGGGCACCATCGAAGAGCTCAAGGAGAAGGACGAGGCCGTCAAGGGCACCGTCATCGAGGTCGTCAAGGGTGGTCTCATCCTCGACATCGGTCTCCGCGGCTTCCTGCCCGCCTCGCTCGTCGAGATGCGTCGTGTCCGCGATCTGCAGCCGTACATCGGCAAGGAGATCGAAGCCAAGATCATCGAACTCGACAAGAACCGCAACAATGTGGTCCTGAGCCGGCGCGCGTGGCTGGAGCAGACCCAGTCCGAGGTCCGCAGCGAGTTCCTCAACCAGTTGCAGAAGGGCGCCATCCGCAAGGGTGTCGTCTCCTCGATCGTCAACTTCGGCGCGTTCGTCGATCTCGGCGGTGTCGACGGCCTGGTGCACGTCTCCGAGCTGTCCTGGAAGCACATCGACCACCCGTCCGAGGTTGTCCAGGTGGGCGACGAGGTCACCGTCGAGGTGCTCGACGTCGACATGGACCGCGAGCGGGTCTCGTTGTCGCTCAAGGCCACTCAGGAAGATCCGTGGCGCCACTTCGCCCGCACCCACGCCATCGGCCAGATCGTGCCGGGCAAGGTCACCAAGCTGGTGCCCTTCGGTGCGTTCGTCCGGGTCGAAGAGGGCATCGAGGGCCTGGTGCACATCTCCGAGCTGGCTGAGCGCCACGTCGAGGTGCCGGATCAGGTTGTCGCCGTCGGCGATGACGCCATGGTCAAGGTCATCGACATCGACCTCGAGCGGCGCCGGATCTCGCTGAGCCTCAAGCAGGCCAACGAGGACTACACCGACGAGTTCGACCCGTCGAAGTACGGCATGGCCGACAGCTACGACGAGCAGGGGAACTACATCTTCCCCGAAGGCTTCGACGCCGAGACCAACGAATGGCTCGAAGGCTTCGACAAGCAGCGCAACGAGTGGGAGGCCCGGTACGCCGAGGCCGAGCGTCGCCACAAGATGCACACTGCGCAGATGGAGAAGTTCGCCGCTGCCGAGGCCGAGGCGGCCAGCCGGCCTGCGACGGCCAACGGCTCGTCGTCGTCCAGCTCGGGTGAGTCCGCAGGTGGATCGCTGGCCAGCGATGCGCAACTCGCCGCGCTGCGTGAGAAGCTCGCCGGCAACGCGTAACAAAGACACTCATTCGCCGAGTGAAGCCGCGCAGCACGTCTTTCCGACGTGCTGCGCGGTTCTTTTTTTCACACTGATGTGAGGGCAGGGCATTGCTGCGAATCGGTTTGACGGGTGGTATCGGCGCCGGAAAGTCCACGGTGTCCGCCACATTCAGTGAACTGGGCGGCATCATCGTCGACGGTGACGTGATCGCCCGGGAAGTCGTGGAACCCGGCACCGAAGGCCTGGCCAAACTGGTCGACGCGTTCGGCAAGGACATCCTGCACCCGGACGGCGCGCTGAACCGTCCGGCGCTGGCCGCGGTGGCATTCAGCGATGACGAGAAGCGCAAGACGCTCAACGGAATCGTGCATCCGTTGGTGGCGCACCGGCGCTCAGAGTTGATCGCTGCGGCGGCGGAGGACGCCGTTGTGGTCGAAGACATCCCGCTCCTCGTGGAATCCCACATGGCGCCGATGTTTCCGTTGGTGATCATCGTGCACGCCGACGAAGACGTGCGCGTCCAACGGCTCACCGAGTACCGCGGATTCACCGAGGAGGACGCCCGGGTGCGTATCAAAGCGCAGGCCACCGAAGAGCAGCGCCGCGCCGTCGCCGATGTGTGGCTGGACAACACCGGCAGTGCCGGGGCACTCGTCGAAAAGGCGCGCGAACTCTGGCATCAACGCATCCTGCCGTTCGCGCACAACGTGCAACAGCGCCGGCCCGCGCAGGTGGTCCCACAGTTGGTGCCCTACGACCCGACGTGGCCGGACCAGGCCCGGCGGATCCTGGCCCGCCTCGACACCGCATGCGGGCATCGTGCGAAGAGGATCGACCACATCGGCTCGACGGCCATACCCGGTCTGGATGCCAAAGACGTCATCGACATCCAGGTCACGGTCGACTCGTTGGCCACCGCGGACGAACTCGGTGAGGCGCTGTTGACGGCCGGTTATCCGCGTATCGAACACATCACAGACGACGTGGCCAAGGACGACGGCCGCAGTACCGTCGTGCAATTCGATCACGCCGGCGATGCGTCACTGTGGCGGAAGCGGATTCACGCCTCGGCTGATCCGGGGCGGCCCACCAACGTGCACATCCGGGTCGACGGCTGGCCCAATCAACAGTTCGCCTTGCTGTTCACCGCATGGGTGCTCGCCAATCCCGCTGTGCGACAGGACTATCTGGCGCTCAAGCGCAGCGTCGCCACGGCCGGGCATGCCACCACCGGTGCCTACGCCGACGCCAAGGAGCCGTGGTTCCTGGACGCGTACCGGCGGGCCTGGGACTGGGCCGACGCCACTGGCTGGCGCCCCTGAGCTCAGGCCGGCGGGGCCGGCGGCAGGTTCTCCGGCAGGGGTTCCGCCGGCGGCGGGACGGCGGGCACACCGCCCACCGGGGCCTCGCAGGTCAGTGACCCGAAGTCCGGATCGTCGCGCTGCGGCAGTACACGTGGTGCGATGAAGTCGTCGGCCTGCGCCACCAGTGCGTCGTCCACCAAGATCTCGCAGTGCAGGTTCGCCGAGTACGGCCACTGGATGGACAGCCGCATCGTGGCGATCTTGGATGCCGGCAGCACGGTCTGCGCTTCGAAGACCCGGCCCGGCACCATCGTCGGGTTCTCGGTCTGGGTCTGATCGTCCTGCGCGGCCCAGGAGACCGTCGCGCCGCGGGACACCCCGTCGATGCGCGCGCGGTAGGTGATGTTGTGCAGTACCTCAGGCGCGGGGGCCGGTTCGACCGTCGGTGTATCGGTCACCGGTTCGGCGGAAGCGATCGCCGGCTTGAGCGCAGACATGCCGACGAGCAACGCGGCGGCGGTAACCACGCGTACCCAGAAGTTCACATTCGCTGACACTACGCCTCTATCGCCAGGAGATCTGCATTCCGTTACTCGCTAGCCAAGCTAACAGATCGTGATGGTGCTCGGTCAACCCCGTGACCGCGCTGACCGCACTGTTCACTGCTTTTTCAGCTGCCTGATCGGTGATCAACCCCGCCTTGTGTGCCTCGAGTAGCTCATCGATGTCGACGAGTTCGGTGCGCTGTCCGGTGTACACCACAAGATCAAGGTAGTGATCAACAGTTCGCCAGATGTCAGTGCCCGCGGTGATCTCACCGATGTCGAGGTAGAAATCCTGGTCCCGTTCGTGCCCCGGATTCCAATGGAAGACGTTGGCCCGCAGCTGCAGGCCGGGCAGCAGCCAGGACTCGAGATAGTGGAACTGGGCACGACCCGGCGTCGGCCGGGCCATGTACAGTCCCCAGGGCTCGCGCACGTAGACATCGACTGCCCGGACGAAACCCTTGGGGTCGGTGTTGGTGCGGGCAGCCAGATCGAAGGTCTCGTTCTTGGGCGGGTGGATACCGCCAGCCTAATAGCGCTCATGGCGTCAGGAACAACAGATGTCGGTGGCTGGTTCTAACCTGGTGAACATGGCTTTCGCAACCGAACATCCCGTGCTTGCGCACTCGGAGTACCGCCCTGTCGAGGACATGGTGCGCGCGGGCGGTCAGTTCCAGGTGGTCAGCGAGTATCAGCCCGCCGGCGACCAGCCGGCCGCCATCGAAGAGCTGGAACGCCGGATCAGAGCAGGCGAACGTGACGTCGTTCTGCTCGGTGCCACCGGCACCGGCAAGTCCGCCACCACCGCCTGGCTCATCGAGCGTCTCCAGCGCCCCACCCTGGTCATGGCCCCCAACAAGACGCTGGCCGCGCAGTTGGCCAACGAGCTGCGGGAGATGCTGCCCAACAACGCCGTCGAGTACTTCGTCTCGTATTACGACTACTACCAACCCGAGGCGTACATCGCGCAGACCGACACCTATATCGAGAAAGACAGTTCGATCAACGACGATGTCGAGCGGCTGCGGCACTCGGCCACCTCGAATCTGCTGTCGCGGCGGGACGTCGTGGTGGTGGCGTCGGTGTCCTGTATCTACGGCCTGGGCACTCCGCAGTCGTATCTCGATCGCTCGGTGGAACTGAAGGTCGGCGACGAGGTACCCCGCGACGGGCTGCTGCGCCTGCTGGTCGACGTTCAGTACACCCGGAACGACATGTCCTTCACCCGCGGCACCTTCCGGGTCCGCGGCGACACGGTCGAGATCATCCCGTCCTACGAGGAACTCGCGGTACGTATCGAGTACTTCGGCGACGAGATCGAGGCGCTGTACTACATGCACCCGCTCACCGGCGACGTGATCCGTCAGGTGGACTCATTGCGCGTGTTCCCGGCCACGCATTACGTGGCAGGCCCGGAACGCATGGCGATGGCCATCTCCAGCATCGAGAAAGAACTGGAGGAGCGGCTCGCCGAACTCGAAGGGCAGGGCAAGCTGCTCGAGGCCCAGCGGCTGCGGATGCGCACCAATTACGACATCGAGATGATGCGTCAGGTCGGCTTCTGCTCCGGTATCGAGAACTACTCACGGCACATCGACGGGCGCGGGCCGGGTACGGCGCCGGCCACCCTGCTCGACTATTTCCCCGAAGACTTCCTCATGGTGATCGACGAGTCGCACGTCACCGTCCCGCAGATCGGCGGCATGTACGAAGGCGACATGTCGCGTAAGCGCAATCTCGTCGACTTCGGGTTCCGGCTGCCGTCCGCGGTGGACAACCGGCCGTTGACGTGGGAGGAGTTCGCCGACCGGATCGGTCAGACGGTGTACCTGTCGGCGACGCCGGGGTCCTATGAGATCAGCCAGGCCGGCGGTGAGTTCGTCGAACAGGTCATCCGTCCCACCGGTCTGGTGGACCCGCAGGTCATCGTCAAACCGACCAAGGGCCAGATCGACGACCTCATCGGCGAGATCCGGCTGCGCACCGAGCGTGACGAACGCGTGCTGGTGACGACGCTGACCAAGAAGATGGCCGAAGATCTCACCGACTACCTGCTCGAGATGGGTATCCGGGTGCGCTACCTCCACTCCGAGGTCGACACCTTGCGCCGCGTGGAACTCCTGCGGCAGTTGCGACTCGGCGAGTACGACGTACTGGTCGGCATCAACCTGCTGCGTGAGGGTCTCGATCTTCCCGAGGTGTCACTGGTGGCGATCCTCGACGCCGACAAGGAGGGTTTCCTGCGGTCGCCGCGAAGCCTGATCCAGACCATCGGCCGTGCGGCACGAAACGTCTCGGGCGAAGTGCACATGTACGCCGACAAGATCACCGACTCGATGAAAGAGGCCATCGACGAGACGGAGCGCCGCCGGGCCAAGCAGATCGCCTACAACAAGGAACACGGCATCGACCCGCAGCCGCTGCGTAAGAAGATCGCCGACATCCTCGACCAGGTGTATCGCGAGGCCGACGACAGCGAGACCGTCGAGGTGGGCGGTTCCGGGCGCAACTCCTCACGAGGACGACGCGCGCAGGGCGAACCGGGCCGTGCGGTCAGCGCCGGCGTGTTCGAGGGTCGCGACACCAAGAGCATGCCGCGCGCGGAGCTGGCGGACCTCATCAAGGACATGACTGATCAGATGATGGTCGCCGCGCGTGATCTGCAGTTCGAACTCGCGGCGCGGATCCGTGACGAGATCGCCGATCTGAAGAAGGAACTGCGTGGAATGGACGCAGCCGGCCTCAAATAATTGCCGACTGCTTGATCTCAACCGAGGTTGAGCTCGTACGGTGAGGCGGTGACTCGCACCGCGCCCACGACGGCCGCCACCGAGGGGGTCACGTGGCGCAGTCTGCTCGGTCCCCGCTATCTGGGCACGTCGACCGTCCTCGCCGGCGGCGTTGCGCTCTACGCCACCAACGAGTTCATAACCATCAGCCTGTTGCCCACCGCCGTGGCCGATATCGGCGGGCAGCGGTTCTACGCCTGGGTCACCACGGTCTATCTCGTCGCCTCGGTGGTCGCCGCCACCACCGTGAATCCCATCGTGACGCGGCTGGGCCCCCGCTGGTCCTACCTGTGCGCGCTGGCGGTGTTCGCGTCGGGGACGGTGCTGTGTGCGCTGGCGCCGTCGATGGAACTGCTGCTGGTGGGCCGCACGGTGCAAGGCCTGGGTGGGGGAGTGCTGGCGGGGCTCGGCTACGCCGTCATCAATGCCGCACTGCCGCAACACTTGTGGACCAAGGCATCGGCCCTGGTCTCGGCGATGTGGGGAGTGGGCACGGTGCTCGGACCTGCGGCGGGCGGTCTTTTCGCCCAATACGGCTCGTGGCGTTGGGCTTTCGGTGTACTGGCGTTGGCCACCGCGGCCATGGTGCTGCTGGTGCCGTTCGCGCTGCCGGGGCGGTCGCGGGCCGGGGAGCCCGCGGCCCCGTTCCGCATCCCGGTCTGGTCGCTGTTGTTGCTCGGTGCGGCGGCGCTGGCGCTCAGTGTTGCCGGTATTCCGCGTGAACCGGCGCTCACCGCGGTGCTGCTGGTTCTCGGTCTGGTCCTGGTCGGCGCGTTCCTCGTGGTGGACCGGCGCACGCGGGTGGCGGTATTGCCGCGCAGCGCTTTCCGGCCGGGTCCGCTGAGGTGGATCTATGCGACGTTGGGCCTTCTGATGGCGGCCACCATGGTGGACATGTATGTGCCACTGTTCGGGCAGCGGCTCGCAGACCTGGTGCCTGTGGCGGCGGGCTTCCTCGGCGTCGCCCTGTCGGTGGGATGGACGGCCGGCGAGATCGCGAGTGCATCGCTGCGCTCGACGCGAATGACCGTTCGGGTGGTGGCCGTGGCCCCGTTGGTGATGGCCGTGGGTTTGGCGGTGGCCGCGGTGACGCAGTTCAACCAGGCGTCCGCGTGGGTGGTGGCGGTGTGGGTGGTGGCACTGATGGTGACCGGAACCGGCGTCGGGATGGCCTGGCCGCATCTGTCTGCCTGGGCGATGAGCAGCGTCGCCGACCCCGGTGAAGGCGGGGCAGCAGCCGCCGCCATCAACACCGTGCAGCTGATCTGCGGTGCCTTCGGCGCCGGACTGGCCGGCGTGGTGGTCAACATGAGTGAGCACCAGGATGCGACGGCGGCGCGGTGGATGTTCGCAGTGTTCGCCGCGCTGGCGGTGGTCGGTGTACTGGCGTCCTACCGGGCAACGCGGGCGGCGCCGTGAGGTCCCGGACCCCCGTGAATTCGGGACTGCGCTCACGCTGAGTGAAACCGTGGTGCCGGCACACGGGTCGAGGCATTGTTGTCGTCAGTGCGGGTGTGGCTGAGTGGCTAGGCACCGGCCTGCAAAGCCGTTTACACGGGTTCGAATCCCGTCATCCGCTCGCATGTTTGCCCAGATAGACGCACTGTCTAGCTGGGCAAACCTTTTCTGCGAGGGGGTTCCTGACCGTCTCTTGACCGTATGCGTGCGACACGCCTACCCGCAATCTGTTTGCTGGTTGTGTCGGTGCTCGGTGCAATACTCCGATCAGGAGGTGTCCGATGGGATATGAGCGAGCCGCGTGGTTCGGCAATGTGCTGCTGGCCGTAGTGGCCATTTTCCTCGCTTGGGTGCAGGTATCGAAGCAGGTAAGCCTATGGGTGACGATTGCGATCGTCGTACTTGTCGCGGTCGCCGTTCTCGCGCTATTCCCGCGCCGTCGCGCCGACGGGTCTACCGGAAGGCTCGTTGATCGCTTCGGTTCAAAGGTCGAGACCGGTGACCACAGTCATGTTCAAGTGGCGCGGGATCACGCGAGTCAAACCATGTTCACCAATGGCGGTGGCAAGGATGCGGAGGACCATGAGTGACAGTCAGAACGCACGTGACTACGCCGATCAAAAACAGTTCAAAGCTGATATTCAGCATTTCACTCAGAACGTCGTTTATAACATTGATGGCGAGGAGGCGCGTGCCTACCTAGTGAAGCTGTTTCGCGACAACTTCCCGAGACTGCACGCAGAGGCGATGGCTGTAGCGACAACTTGTGCAGAAGAAATGGCGGTGGCTGTAATCGCCGGCATTCATGCTGTAGACCCGGACAAGATCTCGAACTTACGGCGGCCTAGTGCCCAGTCGGCTTTACTTGCAGCACAAGAAAGTTATGCTCGAACGGGAGATCCCGATACGGGTCAAGGTGATGTCGTACTTGGTCAAATTTTGGCGAAATTGGTTGCCCATGTGGTCATTGAACCCACACGAAGTCTGAAAGAAATTGCCCTCCGTCGCGCGATTGATGTCGCCCCCAATTTGACTGAAAATCAATTTAACACGTTAAGTGTAATGGCGGTAACAACGGTGCTCTATTTCCGAGGTGAGGACCCAGAAGATCTTCTGGAAGCACTGGAAAGTTTTCTTTCGGTGTACTATGGAAAAATCATCACCTCATACAACGAACTAAGCTACATGGCTGCGTCGGGGGTGGGCACTGTTCTGTTCGGACCCGGTATTTTTACGAAATTGTGTGAGCGACATAAAGCAGCCCTTCGCAAAAGTTTTCCGGTGACCGACATTCCTCTCGAGGTGACCGAGGAGTTGCGGTCCACTTACTTCGAGCCCGACCCAAAGGTCGAGAATCAGTATAGGCTTCGTATTGAAAAGATTAACGAAGTGACCGCAACGCCGGGGACCGTCGAGGACATGGCAAAAGAGTTTACGAGCAGCGCTACAGAGGCTCTCAGACTTTCACGTAAAGCCCCCGAGAGGGCTCTGCGATCATTTGCGTCAAAAAAATTCTGGTCGGCTGATGAGTTGAAGGATTTGACGGAGACCAAAGCGCCTCAGCTGTATCAATTCTTGAATCAACTCGATAGTGCCGGGACAATGCACTTCAACATAAATACTATCGGGTACATGTTGGCAAGCCAGGAGCTAAACCTGCGATTTCCAGGCTCTGATCTCCTGGGTTCAATTATTGAATTGGAGTCCCCGAAACCCGACGACGAAGCCGAACCACGTTCGACTGACCAACCGGAGCGTTCATAGCTTCCAGAGCGGCCATCGAATCGGCATGATCAGAGTCGAACAGATGCGCGTACACCGCTAGCGTCGTTGTCACGCGGCTGTGGCCCATGAAACGGGAGATATCGAGCGGCGCGATACCGGCCGCAACGCACAAGCTCGCGTACGTGTGTCGCAGCCCGTGAAATTTGAACCCCGGCGGCAATAGCGGTTCGTCAGCGCCGTGGCGGGGGGAATCGTGCTCGGACGCTGCGAGCCGATTCGCGCGCAGCACCGCAGGCCGAAAAACTGATTTGTAGAACACGCCGTGATCGACCGGGCGAGCCCAATCCACAATCAGCCGATCCGTCGCCTCAGCAACCGACAACGCAGCCAGGGTCTCAGCTTGCCGGTTCGCGACAACGCGCCAATGTTCAGGATCGCGCCGCGACGAACGTGGATCGGAGACCGATGGGGGAGCGACAGCCGTCAGTCGCACATGCGGGAACAGTGGTGCGGCCGGATCTGCGGAACGCGGATGTTCGCCCAGAAACCCGCGCAGCAATTCCGTAGTTCCCGCAGTCAGCGGTACTCGCCGACGGCTGCCCTTCGTCTTCGGAGTGTCATAGCCCATTCCGGCGCGCAGATGGGTGCGCTGCACATGCAGAGCACCCGGTTTCGCGGGGGCGTTCGGGTTAAGCGCTGGTGGCGGCAACTCCACATCACCGACCTGCAAACCGGCCAGCTCGGCCGCGCGCAGTCCCGACCACGCCGCCACCGACACCAGCACCAAGCACGGCCAGGGTGTGGCGTTGACCAGTGCAGCAACCTGAGCAGCGGTCAGGTACATATCGGGGTCATCGGCCACGCCCGGCGTGCCACCGGAAACACTGCGCTCGGTCGGCAACCGCACGTGGTCGGCCGGGTTGTTAATGATCCGGCCATCTGCAACTGCTTGTGCAAGAACTTGTTTCACGACGTAGTAGTGATGCCGCACGGTCGATGCAGATTTGCCGGCCTTCGCGAGCGCTCCGATCCATTCGGCTATGTCGGATCTGCTGATCTCGTTGACCGGGCGGTGGCCGAAAACTGCGTCGATGCCGAGTTCGCGCATGTCACCGGTTCGTGCTGTCGCTGGGGCGAGCATTTCGCGATGTCCGGCCAGAGTGCGCGGTTTCAGATCGTGCCTGGTCGCTAACCACAGTGCCGCTACATCTGCGAAGGCGGCAGATCCCAGTTCGCGCAACGTGGCCGGTGACTGTCCCTGCGCAAGCAGCTTTTTGACGTCATCTAGCTTGTTCTGAGCGGCTTCGCGTGTGTCAAAGGTCTCGCGGAACTCTGACCCCGTTTTCGGCCCAGATCGCTTGGTAGCGCTTGACCGGTTTGCCGTTGACGCGGCGCGATGATTCACGAACTCTGATGTGCATCAGCCTCTCCCAGCCCATTTTTGCAGCGACCTCATCAGTCGCTCTCGCACGTATTCGAGGCTGTAGGCGTCCGTCAGGTATGGCGGTGGGTTCGGTGTTTCCTCATCTATGCCGATTCCGGCTTCTGACCAAATCCAAGTTCCGTCGGGGCGGATGATGACTCCCCATGCGCGTCTTGTGGGCGTACCGGAATAGCCGTTCGACACAATGGCGTTGATGAACCAGCCCCGTACATCCGGCGTCTGCACGTTTTGGTTCACACCGAGCCGGACCGCTGCCTCTGCGAACTCTCTCGCTGCGCCATCCATGTGCTGGTGAAAATTGAGTAGATTTCCCCGCGCCCAGCTTTCGTACTTGTCTCTTTGCGCACGTTGATCGGCTAGACGTCTCCTGACGTCATCGGTCATTCCACCAAAGTCGCGGTGCTGCATCAGTACAGTCCAACCGTGCGAAGATCGTCAGACCACGCGAACATCACGTCGTTGATCATGCCGAGGCGCGGGATGTAGGGGATGCACTCGCGGCGAGCTTGCGTGTTCGGGTCGGTGTCCTGGCAGACATCAACCCAATGGTTCAGATCGGCAATCGTGCCTTCTATAGCGGCGCGCGTTTCTGCGAAATTGTCGGGAAGTCGTCGCAGCAGTTCCTCGAAGTTGCGTACCGCGTAGGTCGCGTCAACGGTGCACTGAGCGTCGAACGCCTGGTTAACATCAAAGCAACCTTTCTCCAGAAGCTCGCGCGATCGATCGAGGTATGTGCTGAACTCTTCGTCTGACGTGATGGGTTGTGGGTCGGCAGTCGGAGCGACGGTTTCCGTGCTCTCGGGCGCGGCGACTTCGGCAGTATCAGTTTCGGGTGCATTCCCGCCTACGCATGCGCCTTCGGCCTGTGCCGTCGCAATGATCTGATCGACAGGTTTGTCGAACCAATCATCGGTCGGTTCCTGAAACCAACCGCCATCCTCGTAAGTCATTGTGCGAGTTGTCATTGGGCCGTCGCGGAGTTCAAGCCGAACGACAGCCCTGTTGTCACCTTCCATGCGAACACCGGTGACGTTGACCTTTTCGCCCGTTTCTGCGTAACAGGTTTTCGCGTAGGTGACGTAATCGTCTTGGCTCAGCTTGTCCCGAACGTGCTTGCTGAACAGAAGCCACTCACCGGCGAAATCACCCGCCGAACCACGGTCGTACTTCTCTTGTGCCGCAGCAGCGGCAGATTCAAGATCCTTGGGTTCGCCGGATGACGCGGAGTCACATCCGGTCGCTGCGACGACCAATAGAAAAGCGCCCGCTAATGTTGCGCAGATCGATTTGGTCATGATTCCCCCTCGTAAGCTTGTTCAGCCAAAACCCGGTACACAGTCGCACGGCTGACGCCGAGAGTTTGCCCGATTACCGAAACCGGCTCACCGCTGGCGTGCATCCGTCGGGCTAATGCAGCTTTCGACGGATCGAGCGCCTTCGGGCGACCGATGGATTGGCCGCGTGACCGGCGGGCTTCGCGAGCAGCGTTGCGCCGTTCGCGGCCCAGCTCCAATTCCAGTTCGGCGAGGCTGGCGAGAACGCCCGCGATCATGCGGCCGGTCGCGTTCGACGTGTCGATGCCTTCGCGCAGCGATCGCAGTACGATCCCGCGTTCGCCCAAGTCTCGAATCGTGGTCATGACTTCGGCGGCGTTTCGACCAAGTCGGTCGATTCCGATAACCACGATCGCGTCGCCGGGCCGCGCGTAGTCACGCGAAGGTGAGGCCCTGAACATGACCGCTACGTCGACCAAGCTGGCAAGCGCCTTGGCGGTGCTGCCCATCTTCGGCGGAACTGCACCACACGCGCAGTACGGCATCTCGACCGGCGGCGACGTACTAGTCAACTCGCTAGCCGATGGCACCGATCTCAACTCAGTGTGGACTGAATTCCGCGATCTGCTCGACGCATGGAACAAAGAACGCACTTCGTGTCAACGCTCTTTTGTGCGTTTGATTAGGGTATTCTCGCGGGCGTTGCTGTTCGTTGCGGTGCGGAGCAAACCCCTGCGGATGCCGCAAAACGGCCTGCAAAGCCGTTTACACGGGTTCGAATCCCGTCATCCGCTCGCATGGTGGTGACGCTGAAGCCGCTCCCCCCGTCGGGGCGAGCGGCTTCAGCGCGTCATGCAGGTCGTGGCCTATGGCTTCCTGCGGGTAGCGCGAACAGCCGCACCACCTACCTCACGCTCCCCATCAGAACCTCCTGTCCATCCTTCAGCCGGCGCCGCCAGCGCCACAGGGTCGACGCCATCTTTTACCGAGATCGGTTGCCGTGCGGTAGAATTCGCCGATCAAACCCCGGGGTACCCGGCGCCGTCGGTCGGCATCTCACCCGTGAACCGGTCAATCAGGGCGGCGAGGGCAAACGGCAAATCCGCCGACCAGTTGGGCATCGACAGCGCCGCCCGGACCCGGCAGCACGCTGTTCGGCAACATGAAACCGAAGGCGTTGCAGCCGAACAACATTGATTTGGTCGCTGCGCTGATCCGGCGATCGCCGAGCCAAAAAGCGGAAAACTCCACGTAACGGTGCAGCGGTTCGGCGTTTGACCGTGGTCAGGCGGGGTAGGACTGCGGCAATGCGGCGCAACAGCCCTGTGCCGTGATCGTGGCTGAATAGCGGAGGTGTGCCATGGTGGAAACGTTCGTGCAGTCGACCGATGATGTGATCGCGTTCTTGGTCGGGCAGCACAATCTGATCAAAGACATGTTCGACGATGTGTTGTACGCGACGGAGACGCCGGCGCGGGAGAAGGCGTTCGTCGATCTGCGCCAACTGCTGGCGGTCCACGAGACCGCCGAGGAGATGATCGTGCACCCCCGCGCGCGTCGTGAAATCGACAACGGCGAAGCGCTGGTGGACGCCCGTCTGCAGGAGGAGCACGAGGCCAAGGAGCTGCTGTCGGAACTGGAGAGCATGGACCTCGGCTCGGAAGAGTTCCTCGCGGCGCTGACCCGCTTCCGGGACGCCGTCGTCGATCACGCCGAGCACGAGGAGAACGAGGAGTTCAACCTGTTGAAGGCAGAACTGAGCCCCGATGACCTCAAGTGGATGGCATCGGCGGTCCGGGCCGCCGAAGCCATCGCCCCGACGCGTCCGCACCCAGGTGTCGAATCCGCCAAGATGAACTTCGCGGTGGGGCCGTTCGCTTCGATGCTGGACCGGGCCCGTGACGTGATCTCCTCGGCGCTTCGGTGATCGTGGCCGAACCGGACCTCACCAATCTGCTGGTGTCACAACACCACCAGATCGCCGAACTCTTCGAGGCGGTGTTGGACTCCCCGGCCGAGAGCAGAGAGTCGGCATTCGTGCGGCTGCTGCAGGCACTGGCCACGCACGAATCCGCCGAGCACATCATCGTCCATCGGCAGGCGCGTCATCTCATCGATGGCGGCGACGAGGTGGTGGACGCGTTGCTCAACGAGGAGTTGGCGATCAGCGAGGCCTTCACCGAATTGGAAACCGTACCCGTGGACACCGAGGAGTTCATTTCCCAGCTGACCCGGATACGAGGAGTGGTCGACGCGCACAATCGCCACGAGGAGACCGCCGAGTTCGCCGCCCTCTCCGATCGGCTCGACGTCGACGATCACCGTCGACTCACCCGCGCGGTCGAGGCGCTGAGCGCGTTGGCGGTCACCGGGTCGGAAGACGAGTACCAGGATGCGAGCCTGGCGCCGGGCAGTCCGAACATGATGGTCGGGCCATTTGCCCCGATGTTGGACCGCGCCCGGCAGTTCGTCCAGCACCCGCGCGGGTGAAATGGCATGGCCGGCTTGCTGAATGAGCCGGGCGAAATCTGACGGACTGGTGACGTAGCTGCCGGAGCAGTGTCGTCCCGTAACGGCAGGGCACATAGGGGCGACGTGATCAATACGGCTCCGCGGTGGCGGTGACCGTCTTGCGAAACGCGGCGGATGCCACGCAGCGGCACACGTTCTCCTCCCGAGCGCGCCCCGGTGCGCGTCCGAAAGAATGGCGAAACACGATGACATTCATGCTCGATCTGGGGCGGCGGCTGACGGCCGCAGCGTTGGCAAGCCTGCTGCTGGCGGGCCTGGTGGCGGTCGCGGGTGGATCGGCGACTGCCGGGGCGTACTCGCGCCCCGGTTTGCCGGTCGAGACGCTGATGGTGCCCTCCGCTGCGATGGGCCGCGACATCCCGGTCAGATTCCAGGGCGGTGGGTCGAAGGCGGTGTATCTGCTCGACGGGCTACGTGCCCGTGACGACAACAACGGCTGGGATATCGAGACAACGGCTTTCGAGGACTACTTCGAGTCCGGTCTCTCGGTCGTCATGCCCGTGGGTGGGATGTCGAGCTTCTACACCAACTGGCAGGGACCGGCCGTCGGCAACGGCGGCACCTACAACTACCAGTGGGAGACGTTCCTGACCTCGGAGCTGCCGGGGTACTTGGCGGCCAACAAGGGGATTTCACCCACCGGCAACGCCGTGGTGGGTCTGTCGATGGCGGGCAGTGCGGCGTTGATCCTGGCCGCCTACCACCCGGGCCAGTTCAGCTACGCCTCGTCTCTGTCCGGTTTCCTCAATCTGTCTGAGGGCATCTGGCCCACGCTGGTGGGCATCGCGATGCGCGACGCCGGCGGCTTCGACGCCACCGCCATGTGGGGTCCCGGTGGCGGTCCGGCGTGGAAGCGCAACGATCCCACCGTCAACGTCGGCCGTCTGGTGGCCAATGGCACCCGCATCTGGGTCTACTGCGGCAGCGGCCGGCCGGGGGAATTGGGCGGCGGCGGCGATCTGCCGGGCCAGCTGCTCGAGACCATCACGGTGGACAGCAACCGGAACTTCCAGCGGCAGTATCAGTCCGCCGGCGGCAGTAACGGCATCTTCAACTTCCCGGCCAACGGCACCCACGGTTGGGGTTACTGGGGTGCGCAGCTGAAGGCGATGAAGCCGGACATCCAGCGCACACTGGGAGTCTGAGTCAGGCCGCCGGTGGCGGGGGCGGTGGCGCCAACGGCACCGGCGGCATTCCGGGCAGCGGCCCCAGCCATACGCCTTCCACTGGTGCCGTTGAGGATTCGGGTGCGGTCAGCGAAACCGTCCCCGGTGGCAGTGGCGGTGAGGGACCGGCACCGGGCGGTGCGCCCGGCGCCTGCACCGGCGGCACGGTGAGTGCCCCGAGCGGGTTGTCCGTGTGGAAGGTCTGCCACATCTCGCCGAGATAGCCCACCGGCTCGTCCAGGCTTCCCGGACCGTAGACCGGGTTGGGGATCGGCGGAACCGGTGGCGGCGCGGGTTCGGCGGCGGCGGGCCCGGCCAGCGCCAGTGCCCCGAACGCGGCGCACGCGATACCGACGGTGAGCCTCACAGTCATGCAGCCAGGTTAGCGTTGCTCACCGGGTCAGTCCCCGTAACAGCACCGCCAGCCCCCATTCGAAGGCGTCATCGGCGCGCATCGGTTTCGGCGCTCCCGTGGCCAATGCGGCCGCCAGTTCGGGGCCCACGCCGTCGCCCGTTGTCCATGGCTCGTCGGGGGCGGCCAGGTCCAACGCGGAGCCCAGGACGAAGTTGTCCATCGTGGTGATGATGCGCAGCGTGTCGGCCGCATCGAAGCCGGCCCGCGCCAGCGTCACGGCCACGGAGTTGTACATGACGATTGCCTGGGTGCTGTTGACGGCATGGATGGTGAGCAGGGGGATCAGCCGCGGATACCGGGCGAAACTGTCGCGGTAGGACCGCATGATGTCGCCGAGCGTCTCGGTCCACGGGCGGCTGGGATCGTCGTCCGGCAACTGCACCGCCGACATGGCGCGTTCCCGGAGCAATTCCACGATCTGGTCGCGGCCGGACACGTGGTTGTACAGCGACGACGGGCTCACCGACAGACGGCGCGCGAGCTCCGGGATGGTGAATCCGCCGGTCGAGTTCACCATCTCCAAAGCCACCTCGGCGATGCGTTCCGTTGACAGCAACGGCACAGGTGGTCGTCCCATTCGTTCCCCTTGCCAACGGCTGTGCTTGGTATCACACTAAACGAAAGTCGTTCGTTTTAGGAGTTGGATGCTGACACTCAGGGCCGCCGCGCCCGACCCGTTGTCTCGGTCGATCCCGTCGGACCGACCGCCGTTGCGCGTGGCGCTGGTGCAACACCGGTGGCGCCCCGACCGCGACGAACTGGTGAAAACCCTGCGTGGCGGCATCGATCGGGCCGCTGCCGAAGGCGCGAAGATCGTCTTCCTCCCGGAGATCACGTTGCTGCGCTATCCCGCCGACGTTCCCGGCGGCTCCGACCCGGCGGCACTCGCCGAGCCTCTGACCGAAGGACCGACATTCGCGTTGGCTGCCGAGGCCGCGACGGCCCACGGCATCTTCGTGCACGCCTCGCTCTACGAGAAGGCCGACGCCGGCGACGGCCTGGGTTTCAACACGGCGATCCTGGTGTCGCCGGCCGGAGACCTGGTGGCCCGCACCCGCAAGATGCACATCCCGATCTCGGCCGGTTACTACGAGGACACCTACTTCCGCCCGGGGCCCTGCGAGGGGGAGCCCTATCCGGTGTACGAGCCCGAGGGGTTGGGGGCGCGGTTGGGCATGCCCACCTGTTGGGACGAGTGGTTCCCTGAGGTGGCGCGTAGCTATTCGCTCGGCGGCGCCGAGATCGTGGTGTATCCCACCGCCATCGGGTCCGAGCCGAAATTTCCCGCCTTCGACACCCAGCCGATCTGGCAGCAGGTGATCGTCGCCAACGGCATCAACAGCGGTCTGTTCATGGTGGTGCCCAACCGAACCGGCGACGAGGGCGCGCTGTCGTTTTACGGTTCCTCGTTCATCTCCGACCCGTATGGCCGCGTGCTCGTCCAGGCACCCCGTGACGAGGAGGCGGTGCTGGTGGCCGATCTGGACCTCGATCAGCGCCGGGACTGGCTGGAGCTGTTCCCGTTCCTGTTGACTCGGCGACCCGAGAGTTACGCCACGCTGACCGCACCCGTTGACGGCGACCGGCCCTACGGCGCCGGGCACGCTGCCACGGCGGTGGTCAAGTGAGCGCGAGGCTGTTCACCAACGGGGTCATCTGGACCGGCCCCTCGGGTGACACGGATGCGCTGCTGGTTGCCGACGGCGTTGTAGAGGCGGTTGGGGAGCAGGCGCGTGCCCGCGCCGACGGCGCCGAGGTCGTCGACCTCGACGGGGGATTCCTGATGCCGTCGTTCGGCGACGGTCACGCCCACCCGCTGTACGGCGGACTGGAAGCAGCCGGCCCGTTGGTGCGGCCATGCCGCTCGGTGGACGAGATCGTGGACACGGTACGGCGATTCGCGCAGGACAACCCCGACCAGGAGTGGATCCTCGGCGCATCGTATGACTCGAGCCTGGCGCCGGACGGTCTGTTCGACGCCCGGTGGCTCGATGCCGCGGTGCCGGACCGGCCGGTGGTGCTGCGCGCATGGGACTACCACACTGTGTGGTGCAATTCGGTGGCACTGAAGCGGGCCGGCATCACCGCCGACACCCCCGATCCTCAGATGGGTGAAATCCCGCATCGCGCAGACGGTTCGGTGTTGGGCACGTTGCGCGAATGGGGTGCCGTCGACCTGGTGATGGCCGTAGCCCCGCCACGCGGCGACGATGTCCGCGTCAAGGCGTTGCGGACCGCCGCCGACTACTACGCCGCCCGAGGGGTTACCTGGGTGCAGGATGCGTGGGTCGAGCCCGCCGACGTGGACACCTACATCGAAGCGGCCCGCCGTGGTGAACTCGGGGTGCGTTTCAACCTCGCTCTGTACGCCGACCCACGTCACTTCGATTCGCAGATCGAGCTTTTCGCCGAGTCACGCCGCCGTGTCGAAGAGCTGAATTCGCCGTACCTGACGTGCCAGACGGTGAAGTTCTTCGCCGACGGCGTGGTGGAGAACGAAACCGGCGCCTTGTTGCAGCCGTACTGCTCTGGGCTGCACAGCCACGGTATGACGGTGTGGGAGAACGGCTCGCTGGCCGAGGCCGCCCGGCGGGTGGACGAGTTGGGTCTGCAGATCCACATCCATGCCATCGGTGATGCCGCCGTGCGCCAAGCCCTCGATGCCATCGAGCATGTGGTGCGCAGCAACGGGCAGCGTGATCGCCGGCCGGTGATCGCACACAACCAACTCGTCGACGACGCCGACATCGGCCGGTACGCCGCGCTGGGCGTGATCCCCAACATGCAGCCGCTGTGGGCGCAGCTGGATGCGCTCATGACCGAGCTGACCATCCCGCGTCTCGGAACCGAGCGCGCCGACAAGCAGTACCGGATGAACACGCTGTCGACCTCGGGTGCGCCACTGGCATTCGGCAGCGACTGGCCGGTGTCCTCCGGCGCTCCGCTGGACGGGATCGCCGTCGCGGTGTCGCGCCGCACCGCCGAAGGGGAGCCGGCCGACGGTTGGACGGCCGAGGAGATCCTGCCGATCGAACCGGCGTTGCTCGCGGGGACCACCGGGGTGGCGTATCAGGGCTTCGCCGAAAAGGCCTGGGGGAGAATCGAACCCGGAGCGAGCGCCGATCTGGTGTGGTTGGATCGCGATCCGCGCGCCACAGCGCCGCTGGACATTCCGGCAATCCGCGTCGTCCGTACCTACCTGCGGGACAAGATCGTCTTCTCCGCCGCCAACTGAAGGGAACCTCATGTCAACACCTGCGCCCGCGGATCCCGCGGCTTTCCAACCCATCCCGGACGGCCAGGAAGGCCACCTGCGCCGCGCCCTTGGCGTCCCGTCGCTGGTGCTCTTCGGTTTGGTCTACATGGTTCCGCTCACCGTGTTCACCACCTACGGCATCGTCACGGTGGAGTCCGGTGGCAGGGTGCCGCTGGCCTACGTGGTGACGCTGGCCGCGATGATCTTCACCGCGCGCTCGTACGCGCGGATGGCCGCGGCGTTCCCGGTCGCCGGCTCGGCGTACGCCTACACCCAGAAGACCTTCGGCGCACCCGTCGGGTTCCTGGCGGGGTGGTCGCTGCTGCTCGACTACCTGTTCCTGCCGATGCTCAACTACATGGTCATCGGGCTGTACCTGAACGCCGCGGTACCCGCCATCCCGAACTGGGTCATCATCGTGGTGACCATCGTGATCGTCACCGTGCTAAACATCATCGGCATCGTGTCGGTGGCCCGCGCCAACATGCTGATCATCGCGATCCAGGCCGTCTTCATCGTGGTGTTCTTCGTGATGGCGTTCGCGGCGATCTCCGGCTCGGGCACCGTGGACGTCATGGCCCCGTTCGCCGGCGACGGCACTGCCGGCGGGATGGCCCCGGTGCTGGCGGGCGCGGCCATCCTGTGCCTGTCGTTCCTCGGATTCGACGCTGTGTCAACACTTTCCGAAGAAGCCAAGGACGCCAGACGTGATGTGCCGAAGGCCATCATGCTGGCCACCCTGATCTGCGGCGTGCTGTTCATCATCCTGTCCTACGTCTCGCAGCTGGTGTTCCCGTCGAATGCGTTCGAAGACGTCGACTCCGGATCGCTGGATGTCATGACAGCCGCAGGTGGTGCGTTCCTGTCGGCGTTCTTCACCGCCGCTTACGTGGCCGGCGCGCTGGGGTCGGCGCTGACCTCGCAGGCGTCGGTGGCGCGCATCCTGTACGCGATGGGTCGCGACGGCGTGCTGCCGCGCAAGGTGTTCGGGCACGTCTCGGTGAAGTTCAGCACCCCCACCTGGGCCATCCTGGTCGTCTCGGTGATCTCGCTGCTGGCTGTGGTGATCGACCTCGGTCTGTTGGCGTCGGTGGTGAGTTTCGGTGCGCTGGTGGCCTTCTCGGCGGTAAACCTGACGGTGATCAAGCACTACTTCGTCGACGAGGGCGAGAAGAACATCCTCAGCAACCTGATACTGCCCTTCATCGGGTTCGCGCTCACGGTGTGGCTGTGGACCAGTCTGTCCGGCACCGCGTTGACCCTCGGGCTGATCTGGCTGGCGGTCGGCTTCGTGTGGCTGCTGGTGGTCACCCGCGGCTTCCAGCGGCCCACCCCGGTCCTCGACATGCGGGAGTGACGGCACAGTCCTGACGATCCCACCGGCGCGGCGTTCGAGTTGTTCGAACGCCGCGCCGGTTGTGTTGTGCGGGCTGGCAGGGCCACCACCCGGCTGCTAAATGGCTAACGTGTATTTACCTGTCCTCACAGAGTGTCGACGGCTGACGATCCCGGATCTGGGACACGCGACACGCCGGTGGGATGGAGCGCGAATTCCGTTCAACTGGGAAAACCCCAGTAGGGGCGGGGCTGGGGTAACCGGAACGCCACTCCTTTGCAACGGTTCCATAAACGCGTGAATTGTCGCGTCGGCAAAGCTCCTGCGCCTGGATACGTTCTGGCGCGAACACCGCAGTCCGAGGAGCCGGAGAACATGTCAAAGACCACGAAGCGCATCGCCACGGGCGCCGCTGCGACAGCAGGGTGCATGTGGGTGGTACAGCTCGTCACACCCCTGACGATGATGCTCGCCGAGGCGCCCGCGAGTCCCGGTATCCCGTGTGTGGGCATCCTGAAGGACTTCGGACCCGGGACGCCCGGCACCCCGGGTTCGGTCGAGAACATCACGACGATGGTCCCCGGTGTCGGTTCGCCGGGGATGGCTCCCGGCGAACTGCTGACGTCGACGACAAATCTGCTGCCCGGGTCGCCCGGTCTGCCCGGGAGCAACGCGGTGAACTCGACTGCGCGCGTGACTCCGAACCTGCCCGGCTACCCCGGCGGCCCGGACGCATCTTCGACGCGGGGTGTGCTGCCGGGTGGGCCCGGGGCCCCCGGAGGTCCCGCGGTGACCTCGACCTCGGCTGGAACCCCGCCGGCGCCAGGTGCTCCCGGTGCTCCTGGCGTGTCGTCGACGACGGGTGTGTTGCCGGGTGGTCCGGGTACCCCGGGTGCTCCTGGTGTCACGTCGACGACGGGTGTGTTGCCGGGTGGTCCGGGTACCCCGGGCGCTCCCGGTGTCACGTCGACGACCGGTGTGTTG
>NZ_JBDGJH010000039.1:0-36442 GCF_057656995.1 Mycobacterium sp. Soil_C_30
GGCGGCGACGCCGCCGCCGGCGCCCGCGCCTGCTCCTGCCCCGGCTCCTCTGCCGCCCGCTCCGGCTCCGGTGGCCGCTCCGGCCCCCGATCCGCTGGCGCCGCTCAACGGCGTCGCGGTCCCGCCGGCTGCCTTCGACGCCGCCAACCAGATCGCCAGCGGCGAGATCCCCGCCGTCCCGCAGGAGATCCCGCACCTGCCGAGCCCGGAGAACTTGCCGCCGGGTGCCAGCGAGGTTCCGGTGGGCCCGCAGGACGGCGCCAACGTCACCTACCTCAAGGAACTGTGGCACGCGGTTCAGACGCAGGAGATCAGTGGTGGCGACATGCTGCTCGCGCTGGCTCAGCGTCCGCTGACGTCCGGTCCGGCTCCAGCCGCCGCGCCGCCGCCTCCTCCCCCGGCCGCGCCGCTTCCGGGCGAGCCCGCTCCCCTGCCCCCGGCTCCGGGAGCACCGCTGCCGCCGGCTCCGGACGCGCCGCTGCCGCCCGCTCCTGGCGCGCCGCTGCCGCCGGCCTGAGAGATCCCGTAGCAGTCGTCGAGACTGCGTTCAGGGTTGTGATGCTCTGTGCATCACCGCCCTGGGCGCAGTCTCGAACTGTTTGTGCCCCTATGAGCGAGTCAGGCCCGCTCGCCCGCTTCGCTCGTCAGGCGCTGTTGACCCATTCGTCGGTACCGTCACCGAAGAACTGGTGCTTCCACACGGGCAGCCGCTCTTTGACGAGGTCGACCAGCAGCGCGCAGGTCTCGAAGGCTGCCTTGCGGTGATCGGCGGCCACCGCGGCCACCAGAGCCGCATCACCGATGGCCAGCGGCCCCACCCGATGACTGGCCGCGATGGCCCGTACCCCCACCGCCGCAGCGGCGATCTCGGCCAGGACCTCGGCCATGGTCTGCTCGGCCAGCGGGTGCGCCGAGTACTCCAACCGCAGCACCTGCCTACCGCCGTCGTGATCACGCACCACACCCGCGAACCCCACGACGGCGCCGGCGGCCTCATGAGAAACCAGCTGCTCGTGTTCGCTCAACGAGATCGGCGCCTCGGTGAGCGCGGCCCGCAGAACCAGAGTCATCGCCGATGGTCCTCTCCGGCAAGCTGATCGAGCGCGTGGTGCACCACATCGGTGAGCACGGTGAGCCCGTCGCGCACCCCGCCGGGTGAGCCGGGCAGGTTGATGATCAGCGTGCGGCCGGCGACCCCACACAGGCCGCGGGAGAGCACCGCCGTCGGCACCTTGGGCAATCCGGAGCGCCGGATCGCATCCGCCAGGCCCGGGATCTCGTAATCGAGCACCGCCGCGGTCTGGGCGGGGGTCGCATCCGTCGGCGAGATACCCGTGCCACCGGAGGTGATCACCAGCTCCGTCCCCGCGTCGACCGCAGCGCGCAACGCGTCGCCGACAGCATCGCCGTCTGGCACCACCTGCACGTCAGGGTGTGAAAAGTCATGTTGGGCAAGCCAATCGGAGATGATCGGCCCGCACCGGTCCTCGTAGACGCCGGCGGAGGCGCGGGTCGAGGCGATCACCACTTGTGCGGTTCGCGTCATCGGGTCCAGGTTCCGGTGCGCCCGCCGGCCTTGCTCAGCACCCGCACGTCATGGATGCTCGCCGCCGGATCGACGGCTTTGATCATGTCGTACACCGTCAGCGCCGCGACACTCACGGCGGTCAGCGACTCCATCTCCACGCCGGTGCGGTCGGTGGTCTTGACGGTGGCCGTGATGTCGATGTGTTCGGGCCCCACCTCGAAGTCGATGTCCACCCCGGTCAGCGCCAGGTGGTGACACAGCGGGATCAGGTCGCTGGTGCGCTTGGCGGCGAGGATGCCAGCCACCCGCGCGGTCGCCAGTGCGTCGCCTTTGGGCAGTCCCCCTGAGGAGATCAGGCCCACCACTTCAGCGGTGGTCCGCAGCGTGCCGGCCGCCACCGCGGTGCGTTTGGTGGCCGTCTTGTCCGAGACGTCGACCATGTGCGCCGCGCCCCGGTCGTCGAGGTGCGACAGGGGGTTGGACCCTGCGCCGCGTGCCACCGCTACTTGTTGACGACGGTGACCGGGTGGACGTACGGGATTTCCGACAACGGCAGCGGAAACTCCAAGTCACCGAAGGGCGAGAGCGACCCGGTGCGGTCGGAAACGAGTTCGCTCACCGCGTGGTCATCGGGCCCGACCTCGGGCCAGCCGTTGTCGACATACTTCTTCTTGTCAGCCACGGGAGCCATTCTGACAGGTGATGAACGAATGGCGCGCACGAGAACCTGTTTTACGCTGGTCATCGATGACCAAGCACACCCCAGGCGTCCCGCTCGGCGCCTGGCTGGCCGACCTGCCTGACGAGCGGCTCATCCGCCTGCTGGAGTTGCGGCCCGACCTGGCACAACCACCGCCGGGCAGCATCTCGGCGCTGGCGGCTCGCGCACAGGCACGTCAGTCGGTCAAGGCTGCCACCGATGAGCTGGACTTCCTGCGTCTGGCCGTGCTGGACGCGCTGCTGGTACTGCATGCCGACACCACCCCGGTCCCGGTGACCAAGCTGGTCGAACTCGTCGCGGGCCGGGCCCCCGAGCCCGTTGTCCTCCAGGCTCTCGACGACCTGCGCCAGCGCGCTCTGGCATGGGGTGATCCGCAGGTCCGGGTGTCCGCCGAGGCCGCTGCCGGGCTGCCCTGGTACCCGGGACAGGTCATCCTCGAGGACCCCACCCGCACGGCGGAACAGATCACCGCGCTGCTGGCCGATCTCGACGACCCGCAACGCGATCTGCTGGAGCGCCTGCTCGAGGGGTCTCCGGTGGGTCGCACCCGTGACGCCGCGCCGGGAACCCCTGCCGACCGCCCGGTACCCCGCCTACTGGCCGCCGGCCTGTTGCGCCAGGTCGACGACGAGACGGTGATCCTGCCGCGTCAGGTCGGGCAGGTGATGCGCGGTGAGGAACCCGGGCCGGTGCACCTGGCCGCCCCGGAACCCGCCGTCGCGTCCAACCCGGTCAAGGACGTCGACGCGGTGGCGGCCGGAGCCGTCATCGACCTGATGCGCGATATCGACGTGCTGCTCGAGACGCTGGGCGGTACCCCGATCCCCGAGCTGCGCAGCGGTGGGCTCGGCGTCCGTGACATGAAACGGCTCACCAAGCTCACCGGCATCGGCGAACCGCGCCTGGGTCTCATCCTGGAGGTGTCGGCCGCTTCCGGTCTGATCGCCAGCGGCATGCCCGATCCGGATCCCGACGACGGCGGCCCCGGGCCGTTCTGGGCGCCCACCATCGCCGCGGACCGGTTCGCGGAGCTGCCGGTGGCCGAACGCTGGCACATGATCGCCGGTACCTGGCTGACCCTGCCCGCCCGGCCCAGCCTGATCGGCCACCGGGGACCCGACAACAAGCCCTACGCCGCGCTGTCGGATGCGCTGTACTCCACTGCCGCTCCGCTGGACCGGCGGCTGCTGCTGACGGTGCTCGCCGAGATGCCGGCCGGCGCCGGGGTGGACGCGGCGTCGGCGTCCCGGTCGATGATCTGGCGGCGCCCGCGGTGGGCGGCGCGGCTGCAACCCGAGCCGGTCGGACAACTCCTGGAGGAGGCCCACGCCCTGGGCATCATCGGCCGCGGCGCGCTGACCTCGCCGAGCCGCGTGCTGACCGACCACTCCGGCGAGAACACCGACGAGGCCGCCATCGCGGCCATGACGAAGGTCCTGCCGCCACCCATCGACCACTTCCTGCTGCAGGCCGACCTCACCATCGTGGTACCGGGACCGCTGGAGCGTGACCTTGCCGAGGAACTGGCCTCGGTGGCCACCGTGGAATCGGCGGGTGCGGCGATGGTGTACCGGGTCAGCGAGCAGACGATCCGCCGCGCACTCGACACCGGCCGCAGCGCCAGCGCGCTGCACGCGTTCTTCGCCAAGCATTCCAAGACGCCGGTGCCCCAGGGGCTGACGTATCTGATCGACGACGTGGCCCGCCGCCACGGTCAGCTGCGCATCGGCATGGCGTCGTCGTTCATCCGGTGCGAGGATCCTTCGCTGCTCACCCAGGCGCTCGCCCTCCCCGGCGCAGCGCAACTGGAGCTGCGGTTGGTGGCGCCCACCGTGGCGGTCTCCCAGGCCGCCATCTCCGAGGTGCTGGCGGTGCTGCGCAACGCCGGACTGGCCCCGGCCGCCGAGGACGCCTCCGGCGCCATCGTCGACCTGCGTGCCCGCGGCGCCCGGGTGCCCACGCCTGCGCACCGGCGCTTCTTCCGGCCTTTGCCCAGCGCGCCCAACCGGGACACCCTGGCCGCCGTGGTGGCGGTGCTGCGCAAGGTGGTGGCGCTGCCGCTGCCCGGGTCTGGCGGCGAGCGGGTGGATCCGCACCGCGCAATGGCATTGCTGCAGCAAGCGGCACATCGACAGGCCTCCGTCGTCATCGGTTACATCGACGCCGCGGGCGTAGCCACACAGCGCGTGGTGGCGCCGATCTCGGTGCGCGGCGGCCAGTTGATGGCTTTCGATCCGGCGTCCGGCCGGGTGCGCGACTTTGCTATCCATCGCGTGACGTCGGTGATGTCGGCCGAAGACTGATAATGGGGGGATGTCTTCGCGCCGTCTAGAGCGCAGCAATCAGTGAGGAGGGGCGTAAGTGACCGACGGACCCCTGATCGTCCAGTCCGACAAGACCGTGTTGCTCGAGGTCGACCATGAGCAGGCCGGTGCCGCACGCGCGGCCATCGCCCCGTTCGCGGAGCTGGAACGTGCCCCCGAGCACATCCACACCTATCGCATCACCCCGCTGGCCCTGTGGAATGCCCGGGCCGCCGGCCACGACGCCGAGCAGGTGGTCGATGCGTTGGTGAGCTTCTCCCGCTACGCGGTGCCGCAGCCGCTGCTCGTCGACATCGTCGACACCATGGCCCGCTACGGCCGCCTGCAGCTGGTCAAGCACCCCACCCAAGGTCTGACGCTGGTCAGCCTGGACCGCGCTGTGCTCGAAGAGGTGCTGCGCAACAAGAAGATCCAGCCGATGCTCGGCGCGCGTATCGATCCCGACACCGTGGTCGTGCATCCGAGCGAGCGCGGCCGCGTCAAGCAGATGCTGCTGAAGATCGGCTGGCCGGCCGAGGACCTCGCCGGTTATGTCAACGGCGAAGCCCATCCGATCACACTGGCCCAGGACGGCTGGCATCTGCGCGACTACCAGGAGATGGCCGCCGATTCGTTCTGGGCCGGCGGTTCCGGTGTGGTGGTGCTGCCCTGCGGCGCGGGCAAGACGTTGGTGGGTGCGGCGGCCATGGCCAAGGCCGGGGCCACCACCTTGATCCTGGTCACCAACACCGTGGCCGGCCGGCAGTGGAAGCGGGAGCTGATCGCGCGGACCTCACTGACCGAGGAGGAGATCGGCGAGTACTCCGGCGAGCGCAAGGAGATCCGCCCTGTCACCATCGCGACGTATCAGGTGATCACCCGCCGCACCAAGGGCGAGTACAAGCATCTGGAGCTGTTCGACAGCCGCGACTGGGGGCTGATCATCTACGACGAGGTGCACCTGCTGCCGGCGCCGGTGTTCCGGATGACCGCCGATCTGCAGTCGCGCCGGCGGCTCGGCCTGACGGCCACATTGATCCGCGAGGACGGCCGCGAAGGTGACGTGTTCTCCCTCATCGGCCCCAAGCGCTACGACGCGCCGTGGAAGGACATCGAGGCTCAGGGCTGGATCGCGCCGGCCGAGTGCATCGAGGTCCGGGTCACGATGACCGACAACGAACGCATGCTGTACGCCACCGCCGAGCCCGAGGATCGTTACAAGCTCTGCGCCACAGCGCATTCCAAAATCGCGGTGGTGAAATCCATCCTGGCGCAGCACCCCAAGGAACAGACGCTGGTCATCGGGGCCTATCTCGACCAACTCGATGAGCTCGGTGCCGAACTCGATGCCCCGGTGATCCAGGGTGCCACCAAGAACGCCGAACGCGAGAAGCTCTTCGACGAGTTCCGGCGCGGCGAAATCCGCACGCTGGTGGTCTCGAAGGTCGCCAACTTCTCCATCGACCTCCCGGAAGCATCTGTGGCCGTGCAGGTTTCAGGCACCTTCGGCTCGCGGCAAGAGGAAGCGCAGCGGCTGGGCCGGTTGCTTCGCCCCAAGGCCGACGGCGGCGGCGCGGTGTTCTACAGTGTGGTCGCCCGCGACAGTCTCGATGCCGAGTACGCCGCGCACCGGCAGCGTTTCCTGGCCGAGCAGGGGTACGGCTACGTCATCAAGGACGCCGACGATCTACTGGGCCCCGCCGTATGACGGTGCACCGCGTGGTGCCCGTCATCACCGTCGCCGACATCGCGTCGGCAGCCGCCGGATACACGCGCACACTCGGCTTGACCGTGGTGATGGATCACGGGTGGATCGTCACGCTGGCCGGCGCGGACAATCAGCACCAGCTCAGCCTCATGACCAAAGACCGGACGGCACAGGTCAATCCGTCGGTGTCGGTCGAGGTTGACGACGTGGACGCCGCCTACGAGTCGGCAGTACAGGCCGGCCTGGAGATCGTGCACCCGCTCAGTGACGAGCAGTGGGGTGTGCGGCGGTTCTTCTTCGCCGACGCCTCCGGCAGCGTTGTCAACGTGCTGAGCCACCGCGCCTGAGCAGGGGCTTGCATGGTCACCTTGGACCGGCTCATCAACGTGCTCGGCGGCTACGGCATCCAGCTGAAAGCATGTGCCATTCCGCGCTCGACGGAACTGCGCTCCGTCGTACTGCACGAGGAACGCGACGTCGTGGGCGATGTGTTCCTGGGAGTCGGCGCCGGGTCCCTGGACTCCGCCCTGGTGTGGGCCCGCGCGGCGCGCGCGAAAGTACTACTGGTCCGGGAAGACGACGTCGACGTCGCTGACCTCCCCGAGCACACCGCCATCATGACGGTCGCGGCCGACGTCTCCTGGAGCGAGGTCGCCGCCGTGGTCTTCGGGTTGGTGCTCGAAGGCAGGGAAACCGAATCCGGGCGCGGCCCCACCGATCTGTTCGCGCTGGCCGACAGCCTGGCCGACGCGGTGGGCGGAGCCGTCACCATCGAGGACCGCCAGGGCCGGGTATTGGCCTATTCACGGTTGCAACAGCACGCCGACAGCGCCCGGGCCGAGACCATCCTGGGCCGCGAGGTGCCGCAGAGATTGCGCACGTTGTTCGCCACGCGTGGCGTGGCCAAGCACCTCGCGACATCGGACACCCCGGTGTTCCTTCCGCCGGCGCCGGCCGACGGGCTGTCGGGGCGCATGGTGGTGGCCGCGCGGGCCGGCCGGGAAGTCCTGGGCTCGCTGTGGGTGGCCAGCCCCACTGAGCTGAAGGGCGAGCGGCTGCGGGCCCTGACCGACGGCGCCCGTATGGTGGCGTTGCATCTGTTGCGGTCGCGGGCCAGCGCAGATCTGGAACGCCAGGTGGAATCCGATCTGGTGATCGGACTGCTCGACGGCACCGTCGACGCGCCCACGGCCATCAGCAAGCTGGCGCTGCCGGCCTCCGGTTTGCGGGTCATCGCGCTGCGCGCGCGCCTCGGCGAGGAGCTGCACGCTGCCCTTCTGATGGCGTTCGAACGCGCGACCACGGGGTTCGGCTGGTCCCGACCCGGCCGCAGCACCCTGGCGGCCACCACCGTCTACACCATCCTGCCCGGCGAATCGGCCGGCAGCGCCCGGCGCTGGGTCGAGGACCTGCGGGCGGCGCTGCCGAGCGAATCTCTGATACATGCCGGAATCAGTGGTATGGCAACAGTTTTGGAGTTACCCACAGCACGCGACGAGGCCGACGAGTGCCTGGCGATGCATGAGCTGCGAGGCGACGCCGCGGGCGACGCACCCGCGTACGACGAGTCCTGGGATGACATCGTGCTGCAGCGGTTGCGGATCGCCGCACGTCTCGGCCGCACCCCGCAGCGTGGCCCGGTGGGCGATCTGAGCCGGCACGACGAGCTGCACGCCACGCAGTACGTCGCCACTCTGCGTGCCTGGCTGGCCGCCCAGGGCGATCTCCACGAGGCCGCGGAACGGCTGGGCGTCCACGACAACACCGTGCGCTATCGGATGCGCAAGATGGCCGAGGTGACCGACCTCGATCTCACCGACGCACGCAAGCGTTTCGCCATGACGGTGGAACTGGCCGCCACCGACGAGTTGTCCGGGAACGACAAACAGCCATAGTCAGATTGTCGGCTCAGGCCAACACCGTGCACCGTTGCAGTCGCCACCATCGATGGAGACAGCGGATTCAACGGAGGTGAGCTGATGGGCGGCGTCGACGGGTTCGACGGCGGGCCGCGCTCGGTGATCGTGGTGGGCGCGGGCATCGTCGGTTTGTCCACGGCGTGGTTCCTCGCCGAACGCGGCGTCGAGGTGACGGTCATCGACCGCAGCGGTGTCGCGGCCGGCGCGTCCTGGGGTAACGCCGGCTGGATATCGCCGGCCCTGACGATCCCGCTCAACCACCCGTCCGTGTTGACCTACGGACTGCGCTCGCTGCTGAATCCGGCTGCACCACTGCATATCCCGGTCAGTGCCGACCCTGGATTGTGGTCGTTCCTCATCCGGTTTGCGGCCAACTGCCGCCGCGCGTCGTGGGACCGTGCCGTACAGGCGAATCTGCCGTTCAACGAGGAGTGCCTCGAGGCGTTCGATGTGCTGACGGGCAACGGGGTCGACGTGCCGACCACCGACGGGCCCATCACGGCGTTGTTCACCGATTCCCGCCACGCCGAGCATGTGATGGACGAACTCCGCGCCTTGCGGCGCGCCGGTCAGAGCCTCGACTACCGGCGGCTCACCGGGCAAGAACTGCGCGATCAGACACCGCTGGCGTCACCGGCAGCCACGATCGGGGTGAGTGTCGAAAACCAGCGGTTCGTCGACCCGGGCCGCTTCACCCACGCCCTCGCCGGCGCGGTCACGTCGCTGGGCGCCACCATCTCCTCAGGGGAGGTCATCGAGGTGCAACCGGGGGCCCGCGAGGTACAGGTGCGCCTGCGCGCCGGGTCATCGCTGAGCGCGGACGCCGTCGTGCTCGCCACCGGGGCGTGGCTGTCGCGGCTGGCCGGGCGCTGGGTCCGCACACCGGTCCGCGCCGGGCGCGGCTACTCGTTCACCGTGCCCGTGGAGCGCCCGGTGCCGGGGCCGGTGTACCTGCCCGAAGTCCGGGTGGCATGCACGCCGTACCAGGGTGCGCTGCGGGTGGCGGGGACCATGGAGTTCCGCGACCCCGACGCGCCGGCCATCGCGGCCCGCATCGCTGCCATCGTCGACTCTGCCGCGCCGTTGCTCACCGGGGTGCGCTGGGACCAGCGCAGCGACGAATGGGTGGGTCCCCGGCCGGTCACCCCCGATGGGCGTCCGCTGATCGGTGCGGTGGCCCGCGGCGTGTTCGTCGCCGGCGGTCACGGCATGTGGGGTCTGGCGCACGGCCCGGCCACCGGCCGGCGGATGGCCGAACTGATCACCAGCGGAAAGCGCAGCGCGGCACTGCAAGCCGTCGACCCCCTGCGCTGACCTTCGACTTGCACCCAGTCGTCAGGGGCGGCGCATCGGCCCGCCCCTGACGGCAATTCTCGAACTCACTTCACCCGGGAGGGAAAATGACCACAGCACAACCGATTTGGATGACACCGCAGGCACACAGCCGGCTCACGGCCGAACTGGCCTTACTGAACAGCCTCAGCGCCACCGAGCCGGTGGACGACGACGACGCCAACACCGTCGCCGTGCAACGGGCCCGCCGAACCCGAATCCAGCGGATCCACGATCTGCTGCTGAACGCTGTTGTGGGACAGGACCCGCCCGATGACGGTGTCGCCGAACCGGGCATGGTCCTGACGGTGCGCTTCGGCGACACCGACGAGACCGAGACATTTCTGCTCGGCGTCCGCGGCGCCGAGTACGGCGAGCTCGAGGTGTACACCACCACCTCTCCCCTGGGTGCCGCACTGCTGGGCGCCCGGCCGGGTGATCAGCGCGAATACTCGGTGCCCAGCGGGCGATTGATGAAGGTCACGCTGCTCGAGTCAGTGCCCTACGGTCTTCACACCGGCTGACCTCAACGGTGACCACGCGCGCGGGGAGCGTGCAGGTCGAAGTAGACACCGACCATCCGGAGCACGAAACAGACTGCGGCGGAACCGAGTGCGGCCACGGTGCCATGGTGTCCGGCACTGTGGGCCGCCGCCGCGCATCCGGCGCCGATCAGCGCCGGGATGGCGTACAGCTCGCTTCGCAGGACGGTGGGGATCCGGCCGATCATCACGTCGCGGATAGTCCCACCGCCCACCGCGGTGATCGTCCCGACGATGACCGCCTGCAACACACCGAATCCCATGTCCAGCGCCTTGTAGGCACTCAACACCGCGAACACGCTCAGCCCCACGGCGTCGAGGACGACGATCGGCATGTTCAGCCGCTCCAACCTGCGGCTGAGCACGAACGCGATGAGTCCGCCGACGGCGGCCAGGACCAGGTACCGCCAGTCGACGAACGTCGCCGGGGGCAACGCGTCGAGCAGCACGTCGCGGATCGTGCCACCACCGAGGCCGGTGAACATACCGAGGGTGATCACGCCGAAGATGTCCAGCCGCTCGGCCCGCACCGCGGTCAGCGCACCGTTGAGCGCGAACACGAAGGTCCCGATGAAATCGAGCGTCAGCAGCAGCGGCGATACCGTCGACATGCCCCGAGGTATACCTCAACCGACGGCCATCGGGGACGGCGGTGCCGAGCCCCCCTGTTCGGAACGCGCCGTCATCAACCGGATGATCTCGTCGCGGTCGGCCGGCGAGGGCAGCCCCATGCCGGGGTGATATCCGTACACCTCGTGCAGCGGGGACGAGCTGGCACGGCCGTCGAGGATGTCCACCGATTCGGTGCTGATCAGGCCGGGATGCTCCACCCCGCACGCTTCGGCCACTTTGACCAGGTCACGGCGCAGGGTCTTGATGTAGTTGGCCGCCCGCTCGGCCTTGACCTCGGGCACCAAACCTCTTGCCAGCCAAGCGTTCTGGGTGGCGACACCGGTGGGGCAGGTGTCGGTGTGACATTTCTGCGCCTGGATGCACCCGATGGCCAGCATCGCTTCGCGCGCCACATTGATCATGTCGCAGCCGAGCGCGAAGCCGACGATCGCGTTGTCGGGCAGGCCCAGCTTGCCGCCGCCGATGAAGGTGACCTGCTCGTGCAGACCCCGTTCGGCGAAGATCCGGTACACCCGGGAGAACCCGAGTTGGAAGGGCAGCGACACGCTGTCGGTGAAGATCAGCGGCGCCGCGCCGGTGCCGCCCTCGCCACCGTCGATGGTGACGAAGTCGACCCCACGGCCGGTGTCGCGCATCAGGTCGGTGAGCTCGTACCAGAACTCGAGGTCACCCACGGCGGCCTTGATGCCCACCGGCAGACCGGTTTCCGCGGCCAGCATCTCGACCCAGTCGAGAAGACCGTCGGTGTCGGAGAACTCGGCATGCCGTGACGGACTGACACAGTCCACCCCCTGCGGGATACCGCGCGTGGCGGCGATCTCCGCGGACACCTTGGGCGCGGGCAGCAGGCCGCCGAGGCTCGGCTTGGCGCCCTGACTGAGCTTGATCTCCAGCGCACGTACCGGAGCTCCGGCCACCAGGTCCTTCAACCTGGCCAGGTCGAACCGGCCCTCGTCGTCGCGGCAGCCGAAATAGGCGGTACCGATCTGGAAGATGAGTTCACCGCCGTGCCGGTGATAGGGCGAGATACCGCCCTCGCCGGTGTTGTGCAGGCAGTCGGCCAGCGCCGCTCCCCGGTTGAGCGCCTCGATGGCGTTACCCGAGAGCGACCCGAAACTCATCGCCGAGATGTTGACGACAGACCTTGCACGGAAGGCCCCCGGCCGGTTCCGTGCGGCGCCGATGACTTTCGCGCAGGGCACCTCGACCTCATGGCCGGACATCGGCGCCGAGGCGGGGATCGCCCGGCCGAACGTGCGGTGTTTGATCACCGGGTAGCCGGCGGTGTGCTCGACGTCGTTGTCGGTACCGAAGCCGAAGTAGTTGTTTTCTTTCTTCGCCGAGGCGTACACCCATCGGCGTTGGTCGCGGGTGAAGGGGCGTTCTTCGTCATTGGCGGCGACGATGTACTGCCGCAGCTCCGGACCGACGGCTTCCAGTAGGTAGCGGGCGTGCCCGAGGACGGGGAAATTGCGCAGGAGCGCGTGGTTTTTCTGCACGAGATCACGCAGGCCCACCGCGGCCACCGCAGAGGCGGCGACCGCGGCGACCGCAGGAAGGATTCGGCTCATGTGGCCGGGTTGCCCCGTGAGCCGGTGGTGAAACGGCCCTCTAGCGCCGGCCGGCCATCTCGTCTGACACGTCGTCGAGGCTGGTGTCCTTGGTCTCGTGCATCACCAGAAGCGCGACGAACGTCAGTGCCGCGGCTGAGGCCAGGTACACCCCCACCCATCCGACGCTGTAGGTGGTGGCCAGATACGTCGCGATGAAGGGCGCAACGGCGGCACCGAGGATGCTGGAGAGGTTGTAGGAGATTCCCGAGCCGGTGTAGCGCACGTTGGTCGGGAACAGTTCCGGCAGCACCGCGCTCATCGGTGCGAATGTCAGACCCATCAAGGTCATGCCGACCACCAGGAACAACAACGTCATGCCCTCGGTGCGAGTACCGAGCAGCAGGCCGAAGCAGGCGCCGAAGACGATGATTCCCGCGGTGATCACCAGCAGGGTGCGGCGGCGGCCGTACTTGTCGGCCAGTAGGCCCGAGATCGGCAGTGCGCCCGCGAAGAACAGCACCGAGATCAGCTGCAGGTAGAGGAAGTCGACGTAACCGAAGCCCAGCCCGGTGCCGTCCGGTGGCCGCTTCCCGGTGCCGTAGCTCAGTGCCCAGGTGGTGACGATGTAGAACAGCGTGTAGGTGGCCAGCATGACGAAGGTGCCGATGATGAGCTGGCGCCAGCTGCTGCGGAACACCTCGGCCAGTGGGGTCTTCACCCGTTCACCGCGCTCGACGGCGCGGGCGAACACCGGCGTCTCGGTGAGCTTGAGCCGGACATACAGTCCTATCGCCACCATGATCGCCGACAGCAGGAAGGGCACCCGCCAGCCCCAGGTGAGGAACGCGCCGTCCAGATCGGGTTCGGTGTTGCTGTGTCCCAGCGCGATGATGAGGATCAGGAACAGGCCGTTGGCCAGCAGGAAGCCGAACGGTGCGCCGAGCTGCGGCCACATGGCCGCCCACGCGCGTTTGCCGGGTTTCGCGGTCTCGGTGGCCAGTAGTGCCGCGCCACTCCATTCCCCGCCGAGCGCCAGGCCCTGGGCGAAACGCATCACCGCCAGTAGCGCCGGGGCCAGCACACCCACTTGGGCGTACGTGGGCAGCAGACCGATGGCGAACGTCGCGATACCCATGGTGAGCAAGGAGCCCACCAGGGTCGCCTTGCGTCCTACCCGGTCGCCGAAGTGACCGAACAGGATCGATCCGAGCGGGCGTGCGACGAACGCGAGACCGAAGGTCGCCAGCGACGCCAACAGGGCGGCGGTGCCGTCGCCCTTGGGGAAGAACAGGTGCGGGAACACCGACACCGCCGCGGTGGCATAGATGTAGAAGTCGAAGAACTCGATGGTGGTGCCCACCATCGAAGCCACCACGATGCGGCTGCGCGGAACCCCGGCAACCAGGTTCGCGTCGGTCGTGCTCATCTGCCCTCGTCCCTGATCGATGGTTGCAACCAAGGCATCTTGGCAGGGGCGCTCCGGTTACACCAATGCGACGGCCGCTTCCAGTTCGGAGATCACGATCTTGCGCATCCCCAGCATCGCGGTGGTGGCGGCGGCGGCGCGCGCTGCGTCAGAACTCTCGATCAGCTCGTAAAGGCGTTCCGGCACGATCTGCCAGCTCAGTCCGAAGCGGTCCTTGAGCCAGCCGCACTGCGATTCCTCGCCGCCGTCGGTCAGTTTGGACCAGTAGTAGTCGACCTCGTCCTGATCGGCACAGCGCACCTCGAACGAGACCGCCTCGCTGAACCGGAACTCCGGGCCGCCGTTGATGCCCAGGAAGCGGTGGCCGTCGAGGACGAAGGTGCCGTAGCAGATGTCGCCGGGTTTACCGGGCCCGGCCTCGGTGTACCGGACGACCCCTTCGATCGAGGAGTTCGGGAACACCGACGTGTAGAACTGCGCGGCGTCTTGGAGATTGTTGTCGAACCACAGGCATGGGGTGATGGTTGTCATACCCGTACCGACTGCGGCGGCGCCGCAAACTCATCGTTACAGGCTGACGATGGTGGCCGACGCGGTGCCGGGCGCGCCGTACACCTGCGCCAGGCCGACGCGCGGCTTGCCGGGTACCTGCCGCTCCCCCGCCTCGCCACGCAGCTGGCGCACCAGTTCGTGCATCTGACGCAGACCCGATGCACCGATGGGTTCGCCGTTGGCGATCAGACCGCCGTCGGTGTTGATGGGGATCGAGCCGTGGATTTCGGTGGCCCCGTCGGCAAGCAGCTTCTCCTGCTCCCCGTCGGCGCACAGCCCGGTCTCGGCCATGTGGATCACTTCGGCGCCGGCGTCGGTGTCCTGCAACTGCGCGATGTCGACGTCCTCGGGGCCGATTCCGGCGGCCTCGTAGGCGGCCTTCGACGCGTACACCGTGGGCGAGACGTCCTCGTCGAGCGGCGCCGAGGTGGCGTGCACTTCGTAGGCGCCGAATGTCCGGGTGCGAATCTCGCTGGCGCGCACGTACACCGGCTTGTCGGTGAACTTGTGCGCGATGTCGCCGCGACACATGATCACCGCGGCCGCGCCCTCGTCGGGAGCGCAGAACATGTATTGCGTCAGCGGGTAGTTCAACGCCGGCGAGTTCAGGATGTCCTCTACCGTTATTTCCTTGCGGCGGAAAGCGTTCGGGTTGATGACGCCGTTGCGGAAGTTCTTGTTGGCCACCCGAGCCAGGGTTTCCTGGCTGATGTTGTGCTTGTGGATGTAGTGGTTGGCCTTCATCCCGAAGAACTTGGTGGTGACGAACTGACCGTTCTCGGCGTACCACTGCGGCAGTGCCAGCTTGGCGGGATCGTCGGTGAAGGCGCCGCGCGGGTGCTTGTCCAGTCCGATGGCGATGCCGATGTCGTACTTGCCGAGCCGGATGGTGTCGGCGGTCTGCTGGATGGCACTGGCCGAGGTGGCGCAGGCGTTGAAGACGTTGGTGAACGTGATGCCGGTCAGGCCCACCAGGCGGGTGACGGCATCCGGGTTGGACACCTCGTAGCTTCCGCCGAACCCGAACTGGATGTCTTTCCAGCTGACGCCCGCGTCCTTGAGTGCGAGCTGGATGGCTTCGGCGCCCATCTGCATGGCGGTCTTGTCGAAGCGGCCGAAGGGGTGCAGACCCACACCGATGATCGCTACTTCTTCACTCATGCCTCAGACCGCCTTGAATGCGAACGTGACGACCTCGTTGCCGTCGGTGTCGGTGGTGAACGGGATCATCGTCAGCTCCACCTCCTGGCCGAACCGCAGTTTGGCCGGATCGTTTTCGGTCAGCCGCCCCTCGACCCGGATCAGATCTCCGAGTTGCACCAGCCCGACCCCGAATGGCACGAAGTCCTTGCCCGTGGGTCCGGCATAGGGCGCGCCGGGCGGAAAGCCCTGCGTCGTCCAGGCGATCACAGTGCCGCGGCGCGGCAGCAGCAGCTGCGACATCTGGTCACTGCTACACCTTGGGCAGTAGTCCTGAGCGGGAAAGGTTGTTGCTGAACAACTTCCGCACTGACTACCGATCAACTGGGGGTTCTCTTCGGGCCAGGTCGAGATCTCTGGCGCGAGGGCCTTCTGCATCGAACATCCTCCGCACACCAACCAATAATCCGCTTTCGGAATCGTACAATACAGTTACCGAAGACGGAAATGGCATTCTCATAAGTGCGGGCTGTACCGCACCGACGCGACGGGAGGTTTTACTGCAGGGCGGGGATGACCTCGTTTGCGAAGAGCTCGACACCGGACCGGTCGTAGGCGGCCTCGGGGAAGTAGCAGATGACGTACTCGCAGCCCAGGCCGCGCAGGCGCTGCAACGTCTCGACCACCTGCTCGACAGTTCCGGCGCCGGATCCCGGGCCGCTCATCGACGAGATCATCGCGTCGGTGGCCTGGTCGCCGGCCACACCGGAGATCCGGGAACGCACCCGCTCGAGTCGGTCCACGACGTCGGCCTCCGACGAACCGATCACCACGTTGACGTTGGAGGAGCGAACGATGGCATCGAAGTCGGTGCCGACGTCACGGCAGTGCCCGGCCAGGATCTGCGACTTGTTCTCGAAAACATCCGGGGCCGAGGCGAAGTTGGTGTACTGGGCGTACTTCGCCGCGATGCGGAGCGTCACCTTCTCACCCCCGCCGGCGATCCACAGTGGGATACCGTTGTCCTGCAACGGCCTCGGGGCGACGATCGCGCCGTCCACCTGATAGTGCTTGCCGTCGAAGCTCACCACGCCGTCGCGCCACGCGTCGCGCATGATCTGCACGCCCTCATCCAGGCGGGCCAGCCGCTCTCCGGCCGAAGGGAAGCCGTAACCGTATGCGCGCCACTCATGTTCGTACCAGCCGCCGCCGATGCCCATCTGCACCCGGCCACCGGAGATGATGTCGGCGGTGGCCGCCACCTTGGCGAGGTACGCCGGATTGCGGTAGCTCATGGCGGTACACATCTGGCCGAGTTTGATTCGCGACGTGGTGGCCGCGTATGCCGACATCAAAGACCACGCTTCGTGGGTGGCTTCATTGCTGGGCACCGGCACGGTGTGGAAGTGGTCATACACCCACAGTGAATCCCACGCCTCGGTGTTGTCGGCGTACGTGGCGAGCTCGCTCATCACCGCCCACTGCTCTCTCGCGTCGATACCGACCAGATCCAGACGCCAGCCTTGCGGGATGAACAATCCGAAGCGCATGGGGTCCCACTTTAGCCCGATGCGGCAAGTGGGGTACGCCCCCCGCATCCCTGGCTGGACATCCCCGGCGTGCTGGGCCCGCCGATCGGTGCCATCATCGTTGTCGACCTGTTGCGGTCGCGGCGTGCGGCACTGACGAAGGAGAGCGCATGACCGTCACCATCGACGCCAACCCGTATGTCTGGCCGTACGACGGCGACATCCCGGCCGGGCGCACGGCGCTGATCAACATCGACTGGCAGGTCGACTTCTGCGGCAAGGGCGGCTACGTCGACGCGATGGGCTATGACCTGACGTTGACCCGCACACCGCTGGGCCCGGCTCAGGATGTCCTGCGCGCCGCGCGCGCCGCCGGCCTGTTCATCATCCACACCAGGGAGGGGCATCGGCCCGACCTGTCGGATCTCCCGCCGAACAAGCGGTGGCGCTCGGCGCAGATCGGAGCCGAGATCGGGTCGCTCGGTCCGTGCGGCCGCATCCTGACCCGCGGCGAGCCAGGGTGGGAGCTGGTACCCGAAATGGCGCCGCTGCCAGGCGAACCCGTGATCGACAAGCCGGGAAAGGGCAGCTTCTACGCCACGGACCTGGAGCTGGTACTCAAGAGCAATCAGATCACCCACATCATCTTCACCGGGATCACCACCGATGTGTGTGTGCACACCACCATGCGTGACGCCAACGACCGGGGCTACGAATGCCTGGTGGTCTCCGATGCCACCGGCGCCACCGACTACGCCAACCACGTTGCGGCACTGAACATGATCACCATGCAGGGCGGGGTGTTCGGCGCGCATGCCACCAGCGCGGCCGTCATCGAGGCGCTGAGCCGACTACGCGCCACGGAAGCCGCCGCCGTCGGCTAATCGATCAGCCCCAACGTCGCGAGCGCCCCGGTGACCGCCGCGGCGCGGAGTGCCCCGGCGGGGGCGTCCGGGAACTGCAGGCAACAATCCTGCAGTCCGCCCAGGGCGATCACCGCCCGGACAGCTTGGTCGAGCGTCTGGTCGGGGCCGAAGATCAACCGCGCCAGGCGTTCGCGCCCCGCCAGCATGCTGTCGATCATGCCGAGATCGGCCAGCGTACTGAGTTCGGAGACCACCAGGATCAAGTCGGCGCGGCAGTCGTAGAAGTAGTCGAAGTACCCCTCGAGCAGTTCACGCGGCGTCAGGTCGGCCCGCTGTTCACACGCCTGGACATAGCGCTCACCACCTTCGATCAGCGGCTGCACGATGCTACGTACCAGGGCCTCACGTGAGCTGAAGTGGTAGTAGAGCGCGGGCTTGGTGATGCCGAGCCGGGCGGCGATGTCCTGCAGGCTGGTGCGCTGCACGCCCTTGACCGCGAACAGCTCGCGCGCCACTTCCTGGATGCGTTGGCGGGTGTCCGATCGTGGCGACGTCACGTACCCACCCTAACTGACCGATCGTTAAGTAAGCTGCTCGACGTAGCTTACCGATCGTTAAGTAAGGGGACAAGACATGCACGTTCTGATTTCCGGCGCCAGCATTGCGGGACCGGTCCTGGCCTACTGGCTTCACCACCGCGGATTCGACGTCACTGTGGTCGAACGAGCGCCCGCGCTGCGCAAAACCGGTGGCCACGCCATCGATCTGATCGGGCCCGCGATGACCATTGCCACCCAGATGGGGGTTCGCGACCGCGTGCTCGATCACGCCACCGGCACCCAAAGGCTGCTGTTCCACCGCGCGGGCGCCACCCGTGCTGCGCACATCGATTACCGCAAGGTGACCGCCGCCCTGTCGAAGCAGCATGTCGAGATCATGCGCGACGACCTCAGCGAGATCTTCTACGACGCCGGCCGTCACGACGTCGAATACATCTTCGGCGATCACATCACCGGAATCGGCGACGACGGGCTGGTGACGTTCGCCCACACCCGCCCTCGGCGGTTCGACCTCGTGGTCGGCGCCGATGGCCTGCACTCCGGGGTTCGTCGTCTCGTCTTCGGCGAGGACGCCGGGCACACGGAATTCCTGGGCGCCTACCTGGCCGTGGTGTCAGTCCCCAAAGCGTTTGTTCGCGAAGGCGATTCGACCGGATACATCGATATCGGCCGTACTGCGATGATCTACACCGCCGACCATCTCGACGACGCCCGCGCCGTGTTCCTCTTCCGCCCGACCGATCCGTTCCGGTACGACCACCGCGACACCGCGAGCCACAAGCGGGTGCTGCGGCAGCGGTTCGGCGGGTTGTCCGCAGACGTGGACCGGTGGCTGGCCGAACTGGACGACACCCCGGCGTTCTACTTCGACGCGATCACCCAGCTGCAACTGACCACGTGGTCACGTCACCGGGTGACCCTGGTGGGCGACGCCGGCTACTGCCCCGGTCCCGCCGTGGGCGGCAGCACCAGCCTCGCGGTCGTGGGCGCCTATGTCCTGGCCGGCGAGTTGGAACGTGCGGGCACGGACCACACCGCGGCCTTCGCTGCCTACGAGAAGGTGATGCGCCCGGCGGTGATCGGCAGCCGCGCACTGGCCAAGAGCATGGCGAAAGGAATCCTGCCGTCCTCACGATGGGGTGTGCGGGCTCTGATCGGCGCTGGTCAGTTGATCTCACTGCTGCCCACACCCGTGACCGCGGCCCTGGCGGGCCTCAATGACAAGGGAATTCGGCTCTACGACTCGATCGAGATTCCCGAGTATGCCGTACCTGTCGGCCGTCGTGGCTAGCCTGGCGCCATGGCCCTTTCGCAAGAAGAACGTGAACAGTTCCTGGCCGAGCCGCACATCGCCGCGTTGGGTGTGAGTTCCGGCGACACGCACGGGCCCCTCACCGTGCCCATCTGGTATCAGTACACCCCGGGTGGCGAGCCGTGGATTCTCACCGGCCCGGCATCCCGCAAGGCGCGGCTGATCGAGGCCACGGGGTTCTTCTCCCTGATGGTCGACCGGCTCGAACCCACCACCCGCTACGTCGCGGTCGACGGCGCGGTCAGCCGTATCGAGCCGGGTACCGATGCCCAGGTCGAAGAGATGACGTACCGCTACCTCAGCGGGGAGGCCGCGGAAAGGTACCTGAAATTCGCCCACGAGAACCTGGGTGAGCACGTGGCCATCTACATGCAACCGCAGCGCTGGTTCTCGTCGGATCTGGGCAGCTTCTGAACACGTGCCGTCCCGTCACCGGCTGTTTCGACTGTTCTACCGTCTCGGGTTCACGCCCTGGGACGGACACCCACTGGCCGGAAGTCTGCGCACACTCGTCGAAAGCGGCCTCGAGCCGGGGCGGGCACTCGACATCGGCTGCGGTACCGGTGACAACTGCATCTACCTCGCCCAGCACGGCTGGCAGGTCACCGGTGTCGACTACGTGGCCCGGGCGGTCGAGCGGGCCCGCGCCAAGACCGCGGTAGCGGGTGTGGACGTCACCGTCCGCCGAGCCGACGCCACCCGGTTGCGCGCCGACGGCGTTGTTTCCCGGGAAGGCAGCGGTTTCGACCTGATCGTCGACAACGGGTGCTTGCACGGTATGAGCGACGACGACCGCGACGCCTACGTCCGGGAAGTCACCGCCGTCGCCGGCCCGGCCGCGCATCTGCTGCTCGTGGAGTTCGTACCGGGCGCGTCATTCGGGGTGCCCGGTATCGCACCCCAGGACGTGGAGCGGCGGTTCTCGGCGCACTGGATGTTGGTCTCCAGCGGAGACGAACCCGCGATGGACCACACCGGGAAGAACCCGGCGCGGTTCTACCTGTTCACCCGCCGCTGACACACGACAAAGCCCCTGCGACGCCGTTGTCACAGGGGCTTTGAAGTTTTGCGGCTAGGACAGCAGCGATGCCGGCGGGTTGAAACGCTCGCCGTAACGCTCGGCCAACTGCTTGGCGCGAGCCACGAACGCGTCCTTGCCGACGCCGAGCTCACCCTCGTAGCCCACGATGAACTGCGCGCTGCCCCCGGTGTAGGGCGGGAAACCGATGCCCATGATCGAGCCGATGTTGGCATCGGCGGTGGAGGTCAGCACACCCTCGTCAAGGCACTTCTGGGTCTCCAGAGCCTCGGCGAACAGCATGCGGTCGATCATGTCCTGCAATGGGATATCGGCAGAGCCCGACTTGAACGTGTCCGCCAGGCCTTCCCACAGGCCGACGCGCTTGCCGTCGACGTACTCGTAGAAGCCCGCCCCCTTGAGCCGCGACGGGCGGCCGGCCTCGATCATCGTGTTCACGACGGCCTCGGCCGGATGCGGCTCGTAGGTGGCCCCGGTCTCTTCGACGGCCACGCGGGTGGCGGTGGCGATCTTCTGCATCAGTTCCAGGTTCAGCTCGTCGGACAGCTGCAGCGGCGGGGCCGGGTAACCGGCCTGGGAACCCGCCTGCTCGATGCTGGCCGCGGGCACACCTTCGCCGAGCATGGCCAGCGCCTCGTTGACGAAGGTGCCGATGACGCGGCTGGTGAAGAAGCCGCGGCTGTCGTTGACCACGATGGGCGTCTTGCCGATGGCCAGCGTGTAGTCGAACACCCGGGCCAGCGCCTCGTCAGAAGTCTTCTCGCCCTTGATGATCTCCACCAGCGGCATCTTGTCCACCGGTGAGAAGAAGTGGATGCCGATGAAGTCCTCCTGGCGCTTGACGCCGGTGGCCAGCCCGGTGATGGGCAGCGTGGAGGTGTTGGAGCCCAGCAGCGCGTTGGGTTCGACGATGTCCTCGATCTCCTGGAACACCTTGTGCTTGAGTTCCTGGTTCTCGAAGACGGCCTCGATCACGAAGTCGACGCCCTTGAGGTCCTGCGGGTCACCGGTCGGGGTGATGCGGCCGAGGAGTGCCTTGGACTTTTCCTCGGTGGTGCGGCCACGCTCGAGTGCCTTGGCCTCCAACTTCTCGGAGTAGCCCTTGCCCTTCTGGGCGGCTTCGAGCGAAACGTCCTTGAGCACAACGTCATAACCGGCCTTGGCCGAGACGTAGGCGATGCCGGCGCCCATCATGCCCGCGCCCAGCACGCCGATCTTGCGGATCTCCTGCTTGGCGATGCCGTCGGGCCGCGAACCACCGGAGTTGATGTACTGCAGGTCCAGGAAGAACGCCTGGATCATGTTCTTGGCCACCTGGCCGGTGACCAGCGAGGTGAAGTAGCGGCTCTCGATGCGGGTGGCGGTGTCGAAGTCCACCTGCGCACCCTCGACGGCCGCGTCCAGGATCGCGCGCGGGGCCGGCATGGGAGCACCCTTGAGCTGCTTCTTCAACAGCGCCGGGAACGACGGCAGGATCGCGGCCAGCGCCGGGTGCGACGGCGTGCCGCCCGGCATCTTGTAGCCCTTCTGGTCCCACGGCTGGGTGTGCGCATCCGGGTTGGCTTTGATCCACGCCTTGGCGGCGGGCACCAATTCCTCGACGCTGGACACCAATTCGTCGACCAGGCCGATTTCCTTGGCCTTGCCGGGCTTGAACCGGGTGCCCTGCGAGAGCACCTCCATGAAGGCCTTCTGAATGCCGAACATGCGCACGGTGCGGGCCACGCCGCCACCACCGGGCAGCAGGCCCAGGGTGACCTCGGGCAGGCCGATGACGACACCCTTGACGTCGGCGGCGATGCGGTGATGGGTGGCCAGCGCGATCTCCAGGCCGCCGCCGAGCGCAGCGCCGTTGATGGCCGCGACCACGGGCTTGCCCAGGGTCTCCAGCTTGCGCAGGTCGGCCTTGATGAACTCCACCTCGGCGAACGAGGCCGCGGCGTCATCGGGGCCCACGTTGATCATGCCCTTGAGGTCACCGCCGGCGAAGAAGGTCTTCTTGGCGCTGGCGATCACCACGCCGGTGATCGAATCCTTTTCCGCGACAAGACGTTCCACCGTCTTGTGCATGGATTCCTTGTAGTGCTCGTTCATCACGTTGGCCGACCCGGTGGGGTCGTCCAACGTCAGCGTGACGATGCCGTCGGCATCCTGGTCCCACTTGATGGTGTTCTCAGCCATTGTTGTTCTCCCCTACACGCGCTCGATGATGGTGGCCACACCCATGCCGCCGCCGATGCACAGCGTGATCAGGGCACGCCGGGCGCCGCGGCGCTCGAGCTCGTCGACCATGGTTCCGGTGATCATGGCGCCGGTGGCGCCCAGCGGGTGGCCCATCGCGATGGCGCCACCGTTGACGTTGAGCTTCTCGTCCGGGATGCCCAGGTCCTTCTGGAACTTCAGCACCACGGAGGCGAACGCCTCGTTGAGCTCGAACAGGTCGATGTCGTCGACCGTCAGCCCGGCGCGGTCCAGCACCTTCCTGGTGGCCGGGGTGGGGCCGGTGAGCATGATGACGGGATCGGCGCCGCTGGTGGCGGTGGCCACGATGCGGGCGCGCGGGGTCAGTCCCTGCGACAGGCCGGCCTTCTCGGATCCGACGAGCACCAGGGCGGCTCCGTCCACGATGCCGGAGCTGTTGCCGCCGGTGTGGACGTGGTTGATCTTCTCTACCGAGTGGTACTTCTGCAGCGCCACATCGTCGAAGCCGCCCATGGCGCCGATGCCGTCGAACGCCGTCTTCAGCTTGGCCAGGCCTTCGAGGCTGCTGTCGGGGCGCATGTGCTCGTCATGGTCGAGCACGACGAGGCCGTTCTGATCCTTGACCGGGACGACGGACTTGGCGAAGTAACCGCCCGACCAGGCCGCGGCGGCCTTCTGCTGGCTGCGCAGTGCGTAGGCGTCGACGTCATCGCGGGAGAAGCCCTCGATGGTGGCGATCAGGTCGGCGCCGATGCCCTGCGGTACGAAGCCGATGCGGTAGTTGGTCTCGGGATCGGACGCCCAGGCGCCGCCGTCGGAGCCCATCGGGACGCGGCTCATGGATTCGACGCCACCGGCGAGCACCAGGTCGTCCCAGCCGGAGCGGACCTTCTGCGCGGCGGTGTTCACGGCTTCGAGGCCGGAGGCGCAGAAGCGGTTGAGCTGGAAGCCGCCGGTGGTTTCGGGCAGCTTGGCCACCAATGCGGCGGTGCGGGCGATATCGCCACCCTGGTCGCCGACGGGCGAGACGACGCCGAGGATGACGTCGCTGATCAGGTTCTCGTCCAGGTCGGGGTACCGAGCACGGATCTCGTCGATCAGGCCGACGACCAGGTTGACCGGCTTGATCTCGTTGAGGGAGCCGCCGCGCTGCTTGCCGCGCGGGGTACGAATGGCCTCGTAGATGAAGGCTTCTTCGGACATGTGCTGTCTCCAGGTCCTGTTCAGGTTGGTTGTCACGGGCATGCACCCGTGCTCTGACCGCGATGTTAGCAGCCTCGCCCAACCGTTTGGTTGGGAGCCTGGTCACGGCCGTGAACCTGCGCAGGACTTACGCGGACTGCGGTTCCTGCAACTCCGCCAACGTCGGGTAGTCGATGTAACCGGCCGGGCCGGGGGCATAGAACGTCGCGACGTCGGGTTCGTTGAGTTCGGCCCCCACGATCAGCCGCTCGATCAGGTCCGGGTTCGCCAGGAACGGACGGCCCACCGCCGCAGCGCTGATGACACCCCAGTCCGCGAGCTCCTCCAGCTGGCAGAAGCTGTCGTCGCGGTCGCGGCCGGTGTTGAGCACCACCGGCCCGGGCCACGCGCCGCGCAGCGCACCGAAGGCGGGATCCTCCGGGTGGATCAGCAGATGCAGGTACGCCAGGTCCAGGGGCGCGATGCGGGCCAGAAGCGCGTCGTAGGTGCTCACGGTGTCGTTCTCGTGCATGTCACCGGCGCTGTTCCCAGGTGAGATCCGCAGACCCACCCGGCCCGCGCCGATCTCATCGGCGACGGCCTCGACCACCTCGGCAGTCAGGCGGGCCCGGTTCTCCGGCGAACCGCCGTATTCATCGGTGCGCTGATTCACCACATCCGACGAGAACTCGTGCAGCAGATAGCCGTTGGCGCCATGGATCTCCACCCCGTCCATCCCGGCGTCGATGGCGCGGCGTGCGGCAGAACGGAACTGCCCGACGATCGACTGGATCTCCGGGACGGTCAACGCCCGCGGCACCGGCAGCGGTTTCTTGCCTTCTGGTGTGTGCGTCAGCATGTCCGCGGCGATGGGCGACGGACCCACGGTCTCGAAACCGCTGATGTCGGGATGCGCCATCCGGCCGACGTGCCACAGCTGCACGAACATCTTGCCGCCGGCCTGATGCACCGCCGAGGCGATCTCGGACCACTTCTCTTGATGGCGGTCGGTGTAGATGCCGGGGGTGTTCATGTAGGCACCGTTGGCTTGCTCACACACGGCGGTGGCCTCGGAGATGATGAGGCCGGCAGCGGCGCGCTGCGCGTAGTACTGCGCGGCCAGGGACGACGGTGTGCCATCGGCGTCGGCGCGTGATCTGGTCAACGGCGCCATGAAGATTCGGTTCTCGGCAGCGGTGTCACCGATCTGGATGGTTTTCAGCAGCGCTGAGTCACTGGCGAGGGTGAAGGTCATGCTGGACTAAAGCGCACGCAGCGGCTCATCCATTCCCCGGTGTGATTGCCGGGCCGTAGCCAGCGGTGGCGTCGTGGACGATGATGGTCCGATGGCACAGGAGCTGGCTGCACGGCCCACCCGGGTGAACGGATGAGCCACTTCGCGGTATTGGGAGCCACCGGCGCACAAGGTGGCGCGGTGGTCACGGCGCTGCTGGAGCAGGGGGCGACGGTCCGTGGCATCACCCGCCGCACCGACTCGCGCGCAGCGCGGCAGCTGGCCGCTGCCGGGGTTGAGGTGGTCGCCGCCGACCTGTCCGATCCGGGCTCCGTGACGGCGGCGTTGCGCGGAGTCGACGGGGCCTACGCGCTGACGACGCCGTTCGAGGACGGTCCGGACGCCGAGGTGACGCAGGGCAGGACGATTGTGGATGCCGCGCTGGCAGCCAAGGTGCCGCACCTGGTGTTCTCGTCGGTGGCCGATGCCGATCAGCACACCGGTATTCCGCATTTCGAGAGCAAGGCCCGAGTGGAGGCGGCACTGGCCGAGTCCGGGCTGTCCTACACCATCGTGGGTCCGTCCTACTTCTACGACAACATGCTCGGCGGCCTTGCCGACATCGCAGCGGGGGTGTTGGCACTCCCGCTGCCCGCGGACGTCAAGCTGCAGCAGTTGTCACGCCGGGATCTCGGTCGCTTCGTGGCCGCTGCGCTGACCGATCCCGATCGCGTCCGCGGTGCGCGTATCGACATCGCCTCCGACGAGCCGACACCCCAGGACATGGCCTCCGCGCTTTCCGGGGCGCTGGGCCGGCCGGTGCGGCTGGTCACCAGCGACCCCGATGACATCGGCTCCGAGGACATGCGAGCGATGTTCGGTTTCCTGGCCCGCAGCGGATACACCGTCGACATCGCGACACTGCATGCCCGGTATCCGCAAATCGGGTGGCAGAGCTTCACCGACTGGATCAACACCGATCTGCTGCCGCTGTTGCGCTGACGCAGATCAGAACCGTTCTCCGACAAGCTCTTCGCTCCTGGCCCACAAACGTTGAGCGCGAACGGGATCCAGCGCATAGGACATCACGCCGTCTCCGATGCCGGGCGAGTCGTCGACGTGGGCGACATGGCCCAGACGGGTGTGGCAGCCCCAGCCAATTCAGTCGCGAATACACCCGCCATTTCGGGCGAGCCCCGAAACGCGACAGCGCATCGCTGCGCGGCGACCTCGACACCACCGACGGGCTGCTCTAGTTGTCACCGCTCCCGATCACCGCGGTGACGCGAATCTCGACACGCATCTTCGGCGCCGCCAGCACGGAGACACCGGTCTGGGTCCAGATCGGTGCCCGGTCGGGCATCCACTTGCGGAACTGAGCGGTCATGACGCTGTTGTGGGCACCGGTGATGACTTCCGGCTCACTGGCCACGTGATAGGAGTTCACGTGCACGACGTCGCGCCAGCTTGCGCCGGCCGTAGCGAGTGTGCGTTCCACGTTCTCGAACGCCCGCGCGATCTCCTCTTCGAGGGAGTCGGGGAAGTTCAGATCGTCGTCCCAGCCACCTTGGCCGGAGATCTCGACGCGGTTCCCGATGCGCACGGCCTGGCTGTAGTGCAGAGACTCCCGGAACTTCTCGCCGTACCCGGGTGTGACGAAGAACTCGACCTCGGACATGACCGACCACCTCTCATCATTACTTCACGCTTGAACTGACACTAACACCCAATGACTTCATGCGTGAAGTTATTCCAAGGAGACGAGGCGCCCGATAGTGTGCAGGAATGGCTCGCAGCGAGAAACCGAAGTGGCTCACGCAGGAGGAGAAGGAGGCGTGGACGGGGCTGGTCTCACTGATGCTGTTGATGCCGGGCAAGCTCGAATCGTCGCTACGACACCTGGATCTGACACTGTTCGAGTACCTGACGTTGAGCCACATCTCCGAAGCGCCGCAGCGCCGAATCCGCATGAGCGAATTGGCGTTCCTGGCCAACGGATCCCTGTCCCGGTTGTCGAACGTGGTGAAGCGGTTCGAGCAGCGCGGCTGGGCCACCCGCTCCCCCGACCCGGATGACGGGCGGTACACCATTGCCACGCTCACCGACGCGGGTTACCGACTGGTGGTCGAGGCGGCTCCGATCCACGTGGCGTCCGTGCGGGAATTCGTTCTGGACCCCCTGTCCCCCACGGACCTGCGCGCCCTGACCCGCATCGCCGACAAACTGCGGGTGGTCCCGCCCGGGCTCGGGTAGCCACCAGCGCGGCCGGGCCTACAGACTGAATGCGCGCGGAGGCCCGGCCAAGCTTGCCTTGGCCTCCGCCGCCAGCGGGTCGAGGATCTCGATATCACCGGCCTCCAGACCGTCGAGTGCCAGCCGTACCAGGTCCTCGGGATCGGTCACCGCGCCGTCGGCGAATTCGATGCCGTGCGCTTCCGCGAAGTCGAAAAGCGTTTGGGTGCCTACCAATCCGGGGACCAGGGCAGCGACGTGCGTGCCCTGCGCCTGCAGTTCCAGCCGCACGCCGTTGGTCAGACCCCACTCCGCCGATTTTGCAGCGGCATACGCGGTGTTGCCGTCAACGGTGGTCCACGCCGCGGCCGACAGCACGTTGAGGATGGCGCCGCCTCCATTGCGCGCCAGGACGGGGGCGAACGCCCGGATCATCGCGAGGGTGCCGTAGTAATTCGAATCCATGGTGGACCGAATGGCAGCCAGATCACCGGTCACCAGATTGCCGCCGGCGGTGTCGGCAGCATTGTTGACCAGCAGGTTCACGTCATCGGCCAGCGCCGCAGCCGCGTCGACCGATGCCTGGTCGGTGATGTCGAGCCGCACCACCTCGGCACCGGCGACGTCGACCAGTTCGGGGCGCCGCGCCGTCGCGTACACCTTGGCTCCTCGCCGAAGCAGCTCGACAGCGAAGTAATGACCGATCCCCCTGTTCGCACCTGTCACCAGCGCCGTCGCTCCACGCAAATCCATGTGTCCTCCAACGAGATTCAAGAATCGAGAAAGTGACCAATCGGTCATGTTGTCGCACCCACGCTGCCATAAGATGACCGTGCGGTCAACTTGCTAGGCTGGCGGGATGACCTCGACCCGTCCCGTGCGCGCGGATGCTGCCCGCAATCGGGAGTCGCTGTTGGCCGCTGCGGAGGACGAATTCGCCGAACGAGGCCTGTCCGCTTCGGTCGCCGACATCGCGCGTCGAGCCGGCGTGGCCAAGGCAACGGTGTTCCGGCATTTCGCCACGAAAGAGGATCTGATCGCGTCCATCGTCGTGCAGCACATCACGGCGCTCACCGACGCGGCACGTCGGCTTGCCGACGCGACCGATCCTGGAGCGGCACTGCTGGAGTTCCTGACCGTCGCCGCCGACCAGCGCCAGCGCCACGATCTGACCTTCCTTCAGTCAGCCAGCGAACGCGATCCGCGGGTGACCGAGGTTCGCGACCAGCTGCACCAGAACCTCGAGACGCTGGTGGCCCGGGCGCGTGAAAGCGGTGCCATCCGGTCCGACATCACCGAAGCCGATGTCTTCCTGATGATGTGCGCGCCGGTTCACGTCGTCGAAAACCTCTCCGCCCCCGCACCATTGCTGTGGCAGCGGTACCTTGCCATCATGTTCGACGGGCTGCGCCCCCAAGGCGCACACCCGCTCCCCCAGCCGGCGCCGATTTTGCCGTAGCGCTCGGCGGTAAGCGCGGTGAGCGGCACACGCCGCTCACCGCGAGCCGGGCTAATTCGCCGCGGGACTGGAGGCCGAGGCGATCTCGACTTCGGCCGTCGCCTGAATCAGGGCGAGCAGTTCTTTGTCCAGGCCAGGAGCGAACTCTTCCCGGCGTTCCGGTGCAATCGTGATGGGGACGCCCTGCGGCATGATCGCCGTACTGAGTTCGGTGCCGTCGTTGGACGGGGAAGCACCGCGATACAACTTGGCGGCCTGGCTCTGTTCGTCGGCGCTGAAGGTGTACTGAATGGACTGCAGTCCCAGGTCGAGCAGTTTCTTCACCTCGGGGAACTGCTCGGCATTGGTCTTCGGAATCGGTAGCACCGAACCCCAGTTGACGCCCAGGCTCTCCAACGCCTTGGCAAACGCGTTCTCGTGCGCCTGGTCACGCACGATCAGGTACGCGATGGTGGAACGCGCCGCCTTGTTGTCGGTCATCTCATAGATCCGGCACTTCTGCAGCCGGCCCGTCGACTCGAGCATCAGGTTGTACAGCAGGTCCAACACCAGGTTGCCGCTGTTGTATACGTAGGAACCCAGCCACGGATTGCCGGCCGCATCGACCGGCAGCGCGCCCTGCGCACCCACCAGGTAGTGGTGAATGTTGCTGTGGTCCAAGGCGATCTTCAGCGGTGTGGCGCCTTTGGCGCCCGGCTCGTCCACCGGATCGGTTTTCTTGCCCTTGTATTCCGGTGAACCGTCGAGCAGTCGGGCGATGGTGGTGCCGATCAGTTCGACGTGACTGATCTCTTCCGTGCCGACCCCTTGCAGCAGGTCCTTGTACGGCTTGGAATTCGGGTCGCCCCGGAAGTTCATACTCTGGAACAGATACTGCATCATCGTGCGCATCTCGCCGAACTGTCCGCCCAGCCCTTCTTGCAACGCGTTTGCCGCGGCGGGATCCGGCTCGTCGACTGCGATCTCGTTGATCAGTTGCTCGGTGTGCAAATACACAAGTTTCTCCTTTGTGGTCACCCGCTGCGTTGCAGCGTGCCGTCATCACGCAGATCGCTCAATGACTAGGCCTGCCAACATCGTTCGATGAACGCGACACCGGGTGTGCCGTGTTGTCCATCGCCGCGTATTGCCGCAGCAGCGTTCTACGAACGCGACCGATCCCCGTGCTGGAAACGATGGCAGGTCTGGTGTTCCCTCCGGAATCCACCTCAAACTCGGATCAGATCAAGATCGTCAGCGGATTCTCGATCCGTCGCACGAATGCGGCCATCCACTGCGCCGCCACCGCTCCGTCGATCACCCGGTGGTCGGCCGACAGCGTGACGGTCATGACGGTGCCCACCTCCAGCGCGCCGCCGCTGACGACGGGTTTCTGCACGGCGGCCCCGACGGCGAGAATGCCGGAGTGCGGGGGGTTCAGGATCGCCGAGAACTCCGTGACGCCGTACATGCCGAGGTTGGAGACCGAGAAGCTGCCGCCTTCGAGTTCCTGCTGTTTGATCTTGCCGTCCCGGGCACGGCCGGCCAGGTCAGCCACTTCGGCGGCGATCGCCGAGATGGGCAGCCGGTCGACACCACGCAGGACCGGGGTGAGCAGTCCGCCGTCGACGGCCACCGCCACCGCGATGTCTGCGCTGTCGAACCGGCGGATCGACTCACCGTTCCAGATGGAGTTCGCCTCGGGCACCTCCACCAGAGCGCCGGCGACTGCCTTGAGCACGAAGTCGTTCAGCGACACCTTGACGGGTCCGGCCTCGTTCACCTTGCCGCGCAACTCGAGTAGCGCGTCCACCCGGCAGTCCGCGGTGACGTAGAAGTGCGGCACCGTGGTCTTGCTCTCGGTGAGCCGCCGCGCGATGGCCTTGCGCATCCCGGTCAGTGGAATATCGACGAAGCCGGTGTCCTCTCTGGGCGCCGCCTTGGCCGCCGGCGCTGGAACCGGAGCGGGTTCGGCGACCGGCAGCCGATCCAGATCACGCCGCACGATGCGTCCGCCGGGTCCGGTCCCGGTGACGGACTCGAGATCAATGCCTTTCTCCCGGGCGATCTTCCGGACCAGGGGGGTGGCGAAAAGCCGTCGCCCATTCGTCTGCGGTGCCGCCGCTGAGGCGGCGGTGGCGGTCTCGGCGACCTTTTCGATCACCGGCGCTGCCGACTCCGGGTCACGGGCGCTCACATCGAGCGCGTCCGCCGTCTCGCCGGGCGCTGCCACCACCGCGATCGGTTCACCGACGGCAATCGTCGCACCGGGTTCGGCGATCAGCTGCGCCAGCACCCCTTCGACCTCGGCGGCGTACTCGACAACCGCCTTCTCCGTCTCGATCTCGGCGATGGGGTCACCGATGCTGATCTCTTGGCCGACGGATACCAGCCAGGTCTGGATGATCGCCTCGCTGGTGTTGGCCAGCACCTCCGGCATGCGCACCACGGTGGCCATCAGAGCGCACCCATCGCGGCGCGCATCTTCTCCAGCCCCGCCACGATGTCCTCGGTTCCGGCGATGGCAGCACGCTCCAGCACTCGCGAGATGCTCGGCGAGGCCTCCTCCCCCGACACCCTCTCGACGGGTTGGTCCAGCCAGTCGAACAGCCTGCGTTGGATCTCGTCGGCCAGCCAACCGCCGTAGGAACTGCCGCGGGCACCCTGCTCGACGATCAGTACGGCGTTGGTCTTCTTGACGCTGGCCTCGATGGTGTCCCAGTCGAGCGAGGCGCGGTCCAGCCAGCGCAGGTCGATCAGTTCGGCGTCGATCCCGGTCTGCGTGATCGCCTCGGCGCACCGCGACACCATGGACAGATAGCTGATGACGGTGACGTCGTTGCCCGCCCGGCGGATCGCGGCCCGCCCGGGCGGGATGATGTAGTCCAGTTCGCCCTCGGGGACCCGGTCAGCGGTGCCGTACAGGTCGACGTGCTCGATCACCAGCACGGGATCCTGGAGCGCCAGAGCAGCATTCATCAGCCCCACGTAATCGGCCGCGGTGGACGGGGCGACGATGCGCCAGCCCGGGCTGGTGGCGAAGATCCCGGCGGGATCCATCAGGTGCTGAGAACCGTAGCCGGATCCCATCGCGACCTTGGTTCGCAACACGAACGGGACGGGGTTGTCGCCGCCGAACATGTGCCGCGCCTTGCCGATCTGGTTGAACACCTGGTCGGCGGCCACCCACATGAAGTCCGGGTACATGAACTCCACCACCGGCCGGAAGCGACCGTCGAGCGCCAGGCCACCGCCTAGCCCGGTGAAGGCGTTCTCACTGATGGGCGTACCGACCAGCCGGTTCTCCCCGTACTTGGCCAGCCCCTTGGTGGCGCCGTTGGTGCCGCCGCCCAGGCGGTGCACGTCTTCACCGAAGATCACGATGCGCTCGTCGGTGCTCATCCGGCGGTCCATCACGCCAGACACTGCTTCCACGAATTTCACTGTGCGCCAGCCACCTTCGTATTCGGTGGGTTCCAGCACGTCGAGCGACGACAGCTCGCTGGCGTCACCGCGGACACCGACGTTGACGAACCCGGGATCTGGCCACAGCTCGGGGCGGATACGGCGCTTGCCCGCCGAATCCGGGTCGGGTTCCAGCAGGTGTGACACCGCCTCCGCCATGGCGTCCTGCGCCTGGCGGCGCAGGTGCGCTACCCCGGCCTCGTCGATCAGGCCGAGCTTGGTCATCTCGGCGGCGGTCCGCTCCAGCGGGTCGCGACTGCGCCACAACGCTTCCTCGGCCTTGTCGCGGTAACCGAAGGCGCTGCCCGGGTAGGGGCCGTTCTGATGGAAGAACCGGTACACCTCGGCCTCGATCACCGCGGGTCCGTCACCGCTGCGCATCCGCTCCGCAGCCTGCTCGGTGGCCAGATGGACCGCCAGTGGATCCATTCCGTCGACTCGCCAGCCGGGGATACCGAAGCCCTGGCCACGCACCGAGAGCCGCGGGTCGGCGGTGATCTCGTCCACCCGCGTGGACACCGCGTACAGGTTGTTCTCGATGAAGAAGCAGAACGGCAGCTTCCAGGCCGCCGCCAGGTTCATCGATTCGAGGACGGAACCGATCTGACTGGACCCGTCACCGAAGTAGCTGATGGTGAGGTCGGTGGTGCCACTGTGCTTTTGCGCCCATGCGTTGCCGGCGCCCATCGGCACGCCACCGCCGACGATCGCATTGGTGCCCAGCGCCCCGGCTTCGAACCACTGCAGGTGCATCGAGCCTCCGCGCCCCCGGCAGTAACCCTGGGCGAGGCCGAGGATTTCGGCCAGCGTGCGCTGCAGCACGCGCTGGATCTTGGGGGTGACGGGCGCGGCGGGGTCGATGGCTCCGCCCGACACATGTGTGAGCGCTTTGGCCAGGAACTGGTGGTGCCCGCGGTGAGAGCCGTTGACGGCATCGGCGGAGCGCAGGCCGACGATGGATCCAACCGCGCCGCCCTCCTGCCCGATGCTGGAGTGAGCCGGGCCGTGAACCAGCCCCTCGCCGGCGAGTTCGAGGACGGTCTCCTCGAATGCCCGGATCAAGTGCAGCTCGGCCAGCATCGTGCCGAGAAGCGCCGGGTCAGCGGCTTTCCAGTCCTCGTCGGTGGTCGTCAGTTCGATCCACGGGGAGCCCGTTTCCAGGCGGGTTTCGGTTGGCATGACCCTCATCTCCATCGACCGAACGGTCTGGGTGCAGTGTTGTGACGCGGGTCCCACCCTATCGCGATTGGATACACTTTGGCCAGTTTCGCTTCAGAAATGGCCAGAAACAGGCTATGGTTCGCAGCATTGGATCCAGTTAGGAAGGTCTCAGATGCCTCTGCCCGGATTGGTCGGCACCGACCACATCGGCTTCACCGTGCCCGACCTGGACCAGGCCCACGATTTCTTCGTCCGCGTCCTCGGGTGCACACACGTCTACACGCTGGGGCCCTACGCCCATGACGACGACTGGATGCAGACGCACCTCAACGTCCACCCGCGCACCGTCATGCGGGAACTGCGCTTCTACCGCTGCGGCACCGGCGCCAACTTCGAGGTGTTCCAGTACGAACCGGCCGACGGGCAGGCCGGCCAGCCACGCAACAGCGATATCGGCGGGCATCACCTGGCGTTCTACGTCCACGACATCGACGCCGGAGTCGAATACCTGCGCTCCGAGGGCATCCGGGTTCTCGGCGAACCGACGGTCAGCCGAAACGCCAGCGAAGGTCAGCGCTGGGTGTACTTTCTGAGCCCGTGGGGCATGCAGTTCGAACTGGTCAGCTTTCCCGGCGGCAAGGCCTACGAGGCCGATGCCGAGGTGCTGCTGTGGAATCCGAACCACCCGGCGGACTGAGATGACACAACCGCAGGTGCGCGACGGCGTCACCGGAGCCCGCGTCGCCGACGAACTTCGCGACGCGATCCTGCGCGGGGTTCATCCCCCTGGCACCCGATTGCGGCAGGAAGAACTGGCCTCGCAGTACGGCGCCAGCCGGGTTCCGGTCCGAGAAGCATTGCGCATCCTGGAATCCGAAGGGCTGATCACCACGGTGGCCAACGCCGGTGCGTGGATCGCCCGACTTAGCCTCGACGAATGTGTGGAGCTGTACCAGGTCCGCGAACGGATCGAACCCCTGCTGCTGCGTTACAGCTTGCCCATGTTGACCGAGCCGCAGATCGATCGGCTGGCCGAACTCGCCGAGATCATGCGGCACACCAGCGATGTCGAGACCTTCCTGGAATTGGACCGCGAGTTCCACCTCGGCAGTTATGCCGGCGCGGGCACCACCTTTCTGGGCCCGACCGTCGAGCGGTTGTGGAACACCACCCAGCACTACCGCCGCGCCTTCACGCGCCTGCTCGACGACGAGAGCAATCGCATCGTGCACGACGAACACCACATGCTGGTCGCGGCCATCCGTGAACGCGACTCCGACGACGCCGAACGCATCTGCCTCGGCCACATCCGCCGCACCCGGCGTCAATTGGCCCGTCACCCCGAACTTTTCGACTGATCACCCCCCAGCGAACAGGAGCCACACATGGCGATCGAAACCGTCAACCCCACCACCGGCGAAACCGTCGAGACCTTTGAGCCGCACTCCGCAGACGTTGTACAGCAGCGCATCGCGCAGGCCTTCGAGGCCGCCCAGACACTGCGCGCCACCAGCTACGCCCAGCGGGCCGAATGGATGCACGCCTCGGCCGACATCCTCGAAGCCGACGTGGAGCGGGCCGCGGAGATGATCACCCTGGAGATGGGCAAGCCCATTGCCCAGTCGCGTGCCGAAGTGCTCAAGTGCGCCAAGAACATGCGGTTCTACGCCGACAACGCCGAATCCTTCCTCGGTGCCGAGGAATTGGCCGACCCCTCCTCGGTGAACGCCTCAGCCGCCGGCACGGTCTGGCAGCCACTCGGCGTGGTCTTGGCGGTGATGCCGTGGAACTACCCGCTGTGGCAGGTGATCCGGTTCGCCGCCCCCGCCCTGATGGCCGGCAACACCGGGCTGCTCAAGCACGCGTCCAACGTCCCGCAGTCCGCGTTGTACCTCGACGATCTCTTCGAGAAGGGCGGCTTCCCGGCCGGTTCGTTCCGCACCCTGCTCATCGGGTCCCGTGAGGTGGCCGCCGTGATCGAGGACAGCCGCGTCAAAGCCGTCACCCTCACCGGGTCCGAACCGGCCGGCCGGTCGGTGGCGTCGACCGCCGGTCAGGAGATCAAGAAGGCCGTGCTCGAGCTCGGTGGGTCCGATCCGTTCATCGTGATGCCCAGCGCCGATCTCGAGGCGGCCGCGTCGACGGCGGTCAAGGCCCGCATCTCCAACAACGGCCAATCCTGCATCGCCGGAAAGCGTTTCATCGTTCATGCCGACGTGTACGACGCTTTCGTCCAGCAGTTCGTCGCCAAGATGAACGCTCTCAAGGTCGGAGACCCGATGGACGAGAGCACCGACGTCGGCCCACTGGCCACCGAGTCGGGCCGCAGCGACGTCGCCGAACTGGTGGACGACGCCGTGCTCAAGGGCGCCGAGGTGCTCGCCGGCGGCGGCGCACCCGACCGTCCGGGCTGGTTCTACAACCCGACCGTGCTGGCCGGCTTGACCGACGACATGCGGATCGTGCTGGAGGAGACCTTCGGGCCGGTGGCCTCGGTGTACAAGGTCGCTGACCGCGACGAGGCGGTCCGCGTGGCCAATCAGACGACCTTCGGGCTGAGCTCGGCGGTGTGGAGCAACGATGCGGCCGAACAGGATTGGTTCGTCGCCAATCTCGACGCCGGCGCGGTGTTCCTCAACGGTATGACGGTGTCGTACCCGGAGTTGCCGTTCGGCGGTATCAAGGATTCCGGCTACGGGCGCGAGTTGGCCGCCGCCGGCATCCGCGAGTTCTGCAACCTCAAGACGGTCTGGAAAGCCTGACCCCACTACCGCCCAAACCGACACACGGGCCCGAAAGTGCGAGGCGGATTCATACGGTCAGAGAAACATTTCTGAGCGTGGGGGTTTGCTGTGCCGAGTGGGG
>NZ_JBDGJH010000040.1:0-7488 GCF_057656995.1 Mycobacterium sp. Soil_C_30
GGTGGCGACGGTGGCGACGGCGGCAAGGCCGGCGCCGGCGGCGGGTCCGGATTCTTCGGCGACCGTGGCGACGCGGGTAGCGACGGCGAGGGCGGCGAAGGTGGCGCCAGCGGTGCCGGTGGAGCGGCCGGCAGCGGCGGTTCGGGCGGCAGCGGCATTTCGGTCGGCGGCACCGGCACCGATGGGGACGACGGTGCTGACGGCGCTGACGGCGACGACGGCACCTCGACTGACGGCGAGACCGGCGGCAACGACGGCAGCGCGTCCAGCGACAACGACGCCTAGAGGTCAGATATGACAGTGGGGCGCCGGCTCAGCCGGCGCCCCACTTCTGTCAATGGCGTTGTGAACAACCGAGTTACGGGTTATTGCGGTGAGCCGATCTTTCCGTACACGCGCCAGCGCATCTCGATGGGGCTCTCGTCGCGCGGCACGTCGAATACGTCCTGACCGCTGACCCACTCCTCGAACCAGCTCGTCGGCGGCCACGACTCGGGAGGCAGGTGAGCCTTCTCGTAGTCGTACACCGAGTCGTCACTGAGCATGATCAACGGCAAATCAGCCGCCGCCAAGGCGATTTCGTTGTCGGTGAAAATACTGGTGTAGCACTGCTGACCCAGTTGCCGGGCGGCCTCGTCCAGCTCGAAGCCGGGCTTGACCACGAAGGTGTTGAACACCAGCCGGCCGGCGGGGGCAAGGTGGTGGGCCGCGAGTTCGAACAGGTTGCGCAGCTGTTCTGTCGAGCGGAAGTCGGACACCACCTCCGACAGGACGATCAGCTCATAGTCGTCGCGGAGATCCTGTGTGCTCTCGAAGATGTCACCGGCGATCACGCGCACCGGCAGGTTGTCCCGCTGGGCATCGGTGCTGAGCTGTTCGGCGAATTTCGGCGTCAGCTCGACGGAGTCGACCGGGTGGCCGCGCCGCGCCAAAGCCAGTGTGTTGCGGCCGGTTCCGGCACCGACATCGAGCACCGGGGCGGCTGCTGGGTCGGTGGCAGCTTGGGCCAGTGCCATCACCCGGGCATCGGGTTCGCTTCCGAACAGCGGCGGTGTGCGGGTGCTGATCCAGTTTTCGTAGGCCCGCTCCAGCGTCCACCATTCGATGGTGATCTCGTAGTTCAGCAACGACGCGACACCCGCGCTGTACGCGACGATGATGGTCGACCGAGGCGATTTCGCGAACGCCTCATCGAGTTGGCGCTGCAGTAGCTGCTTCAGATTGGCCAACTCATCGTCCGTGAACGCCCTGCCGACATCGGCGAAGACGTTGCCGCACATGGCCACGTAGTCATCGATCATGCTCGGCACCGCCGGCAGCTGGATCTTGCCCGCCACCGCTGACCGGCGGGTCAGGCGGCGCGTCATCGCCTCGCGCAGCGGGCGTTGATTCCGGTGTTGATTCCCCATCACGACCTTTGCTACACCACCGCGTCCCGGTTGGCCAGTCCGGGGGTCAAAACGAGATGTCCTGGTGTCTTTGCGGATTCAATTAGGGACCTTCCAATTTCGTGGGCAACGACCGCTACTATCAGCCCATGGCGGATAACGCGACTAACGATGAAGCTCGTTCTGGTGCAACGTCTGCCGGTCGCCGGCAACGGGGCCAGTCTCCCAGTTGGATCGCGCCGGTGGCCCTGGTGGTGGCACTCGTCGCGGTCGCGGTCTCGGTGTGGGCTCTGACGTCGAAGCCCGCCGAGCAAACCGCGCAGGACTCGGATGCTTCCTCCGCCGCTGATGTCGCCCCCGCCGATCCTGCTGCCGCCAAGACCCAGATCTGCACCGCTGTCGACACCGTGAGCAAAGCCGTTCAGCTGCAGACCAACGGCAACCTCGGTCCGGATCCAGTGGCACAGACCGCCGTCGCCGGTAACGCCCGTTTGGCTCTGTTGGGTGGCGGCCTGTATCTGGAGAATCAGCTCCGCGACGACACCCCCGAGGAATTGGCCGATCCCGTCCGACGGTTCGCGACCACCCTGCAGGACATCGGCGCCAACGCTCTCACCGGGGTGACGAATCAGGATCCGGTTCAGCAGGGTCGGCTCACCGAAGGTGACCGCCTCCGCCAGGAGATCGTGGGCCTCTGCGCGTAGAGGCCCGGTGGTCACTCGCGGGCGGCGGCCAGGATGCCGTCGCCCAGCGGGATCACCACCGGAGTCAGCCGCTCGTCCTCGGCGATCAGTCGTGCCGCCTCACGAACTGCCGACACTTCGGCGTCATGGGCCGCAGGGTCGCCGGCCCGCCCGCCCAACGCAGCGCGGTGCACGACGATCACGCCGCCGGGACGCAGCAGACGTATGCCCTGGACCACGAATTCAGGCTGATCCGTCGGCTCGGCGTCGATGAACACCAGGTCATAGGATTCGTCGGCCAGCCGGGTCAGTACCTCTTGAGCGCGGCCACCGATCAACCGGGTGCGCGACGGGCCGATGCCACCTTCGTTGAAAGCCTGTTTGGCGATCCGCTGGTGCTCCGGCTCGATGTCGATCGTCGTCAAGACGCCGTCATCGCGCATTCCGGACAACAGCCACAAGCCGCTGACCCCAGCGCCGGTACCCACTTCGACAACCGCTTTCCCGCCACTGAGTCGGGCGAGCAGGCTCAACAACGCCCCGACCGCCGGGCTCACCGCGCCGGCTCCGATGTCGGTGGCGCGCTCCCGTGCGGCGGCAAGGACCGCGTCCTCGGAGATCGCGTTCTCGGCGTGCGCCACGATCGACTCGACAGCGCTCGGCCGCGGCTGGCCGGATGGTTCGTCTGCGGGAGGCATGCCCCGCAGCGTAGAGGGCGGCAACCGAACCGCATCGCAGGCGCGCCCGCTTCTCGTCGCCGCCGCACCGATGTGCGACACGCCTCTCATTCCGGTGGTTTCGAATTGTATTTTTGGGGCATAACCAGGGCCGACGATCTATTCTCAGGGAAAGTTCAGATTGCTCATATGGCGTGCACACGGCGATAGACGACGGTGTGTTGATGGAACTCGGCGGTCGCTGGTCCGGGAATAGCGCTTACCCCTCACGCGTTCCCGTGATTATCGGCTTGCCGGTTCCATCTGGCAGTGCCAAGCAGAATGCAGATCAGGAGGATCCGACGACCACGATGACGGCGCCGAACAGCATGTCGCACGTCGCTCAGCATGCCGAAGCCGAATGGGCTCAGCCCACGGACGAGTTGCAGGGAACGGCCGTCTTCGACGCCACCGGCGACAAGACCACCATGCCGTCATGGGACGACCTGGTCCGCCAGCACGCCGATCGCGTGTACCGGCTCGCCTATCGCCTCTCCGGTAATCAGCACGACGCCGAGGACCTCACCCAGGAGACCTTCATCCGGGTGTTCCGATCCGTGCAGAACTACCAGCCGGGCACCTTCGAGGGCTGGCTGCACCGCATCACCACGAACCTCTTCCTGGACATGGTGCGTCGCCGCAGCCGCATCCGGATGGAGGCGCTGCCCGAGGACTACGACCGGGTTCCCGCCGACGAGCCCAACCCCGAGCAGATCTACCACGATTCACGGCTCGGTCCTGATCTGCAGGCCGCACTCGACTCGCTGCCGCCGGAGTTCCGCGCCGCCGTGGTCCTGTGCGATATCGAAGGTCTGTCCTACGAGGAAATCGGAGCGACGCTCGGCGTGAAGCTGGGCACGGTCCGCAGCCGGATCCACCGCGGCCGGCAGGCGCTGCGCGAATTCCTCGCTGCGCAGCAGGCCAGTGACGCCGCGGAAAATTAACGGCGAACAAGACGACCAGGTGGGGTGTCTCAGGGCCCTGCACGCGCTACATTTGATAAGAGATCGCTAAGGCTCAGGCGAGAGTAGCGCAGCAGTCGGAAGGGGCGGGGTGAATGAGCGACCGGGGGCACGTGTTCCGACGAGCATTCTCGTGGCTTCCCGCGCAGTTCGCCTCCCAGAGTGACGCCCCTGTCGGCGCTCCCCGCCAGTTCGGCTCCACCGAACACCTCTCCATCGAAGCGATAGCGGCCTTCGTCGACGGCGAACTCCGTATGAATGCGCATCTGCGCGCCGCCCACCACCTCTCGATGTGTTCCGATTGCGCCGCCGAGGTGGACGCCCAACGCCAGGCCCGCGAGGCGCTGCGCGACTCCTGTCCGATCCATATCCCGAGCACTCTGCTGGGCATGTTGTCGCAGATCCCGAACGCCCCGCTGACCCCTCCGGACGATGCGCCGGACCGGATCGCCGACCAGTTAGCTGACGACACAGCGCGGCCCCGCCGTCGCCGCCGGTAGGGTGGATGGGGCCGAGTCCGCCCCGCCGCGGGCTCGATAGTCAGTTTTCGAGTGGCTCGCATTCCGAGCGCCCCCAGAATGAGGATGACGTGAGTTCGGACCAGGACAACTCAGGCCAGGGGCCCAGTGGGCCGCGTTTGGCGCCGCGTCCCGTTTCGAGGCCGCCGGTTGACGACGCACAGCGCCGCGCATTCGGACGACCCAACGGTGTCGATGGCTCGTTCGTCGCCGAGGAACTGCGCCCACAGAGGTTTCAGGACAACTCGGAATACGAACCGCGGGATCAGCCGCCGGATCCGGTCCTCGCCGAGGCATTCGGTCGCCCGCATCCCAATGGAGACTCTCTACAGCGTCACCCCGTCGACCACGGCGCCCTGGAAGCCGAGGAAGCTGCCAGGAAGAACGGCTCGGGACCTGACGCTGCCGAGGACCCGTGGCGTGACCCCTCGGCAGCCGCCGCACTGGGAACGCCGGCCGTCGCAGCGCCCGCACCGCAGCAGGCCGTGGCGCCCCCCGGCAAGCTCGGTGTGCGCGATGTCCTGTTCGGTGGCCGGGTGTCCTACGCCGCGCTCGCGGTTCTGGCTGTCATCGCACTGGTGATCGGTCTGGCGGGCGGCTGGGTCGGACGCAAGACTGCCGAGGTGGTACAGGCGTTCACCACCTCGAAGATCACCCTCGAGACCGACGGCGCCGACGATGTGCCCCCCGGCCAGATCGCTTCCGTTGCGGCGTCGGTGGCGGACTCGGTGGTCACCATCGAGGCCAAGAGCGACGAGGCGGGGTCTCAGGGTTCCGGCGTCATCATCGACGGCCGCGGGTACGTCGTCACCAATAATCACGTCATCTCCGAGGCCGCCACCAACCCCAGCCAGTGGAAGATGTCCGTGGTCTTCAACGACGGCAAGTCCGTGCCCGCCAACTTGGTGGGCCGCGATCCCAAAACCGACCTGGCCGTGCTGAAAGTCGACAATGTCGACAATCTCACCGTCGCGCGTCTCGGCAACTCCGATGACGTGGTGGTCGGTGAAGAAGTGATCGCCGCCGGCGCCCCGCTGGGATTGCGCAGTACGGTGACCTCGGGCATCGTCAGCGCGCTGCACCGCCCGGTGCCGCTGTCCGGCGACGGTTCCGACACCGACACCGTCATCGACGCCATCCAGACCGATGCGTCCATCAACCACGGCAACTCCGGCGGCCCGCTGATCAACATGGAATCCCAGGTGATCGGCATCAACACCGCGGGCAAGTCGCTTTCCGACAGCGCCAGTGGGCTGGGTTTCGCCATACCGGTCAACGAGGTCAAGCAGGTCGCCGAGGCGCTGATCAAGGACGGCAAGATCGCGCATCCGACGCTCGGCCTGTCCGCGCGGTCGGTGAGCAATGATCTGGCGTCCGGCGCGCAGGTGGCCAATGTGCGGGCCGGCAGTCCCGCCGAGCGCGCCGGCATCCTGGAGAACGATGTGGTGGTCAAGGTCGGCAACCGCAACGTGGCCGACGCCAACGAATTCACGGTGGCGGTGCGACAGCTGCCGATCGGGCAGGACTCGCCCATCGAGGTGATGCGTGACGGCCGCCGGGTGACGCTGACAGTCAACCCCACGCCGGACAACTGAGATGTTCGCCAACCTCGGTTGGGGAGAGATGGTGCTCCTGGTCCTCATCGGTTTGGTGGTGCTCGGACCGGAGCGGTTGCCCGGCGCCATCCGATGGACCGCCGGAGCCGTGCGTCAGGCCCGGGAGTACGTCACCGGAGCGACGTCGCAGTTGCGCCAAGACCTGGGACCGGAGTTCGACGACCTCCGGGAGCCACTGTCGGAGCTGCAGAAGTTGCGTGGGATGACGCCCCGCGCGGCGATCACCAAACACCTACTCGACGGCGACGATTCGGTGTTCACCGGCAAGTTCGACAACGCAGCGGGTCAAAAGGGCAGCAAGCCCGCCGATTCTTCTCCGTCCGCACCAGCGGTGGAGCGCACCCCGTCGGTCGAGACACCGGCCAGCACCCCGTTCGACCCAGACGCCACCTGACGCCCTGGAAGGGGGTCTACGCCTGGAGGTCGGGTTGACGGCGCGTGGTGTCCAGACCCAGCGACATCCCGGCGAGGCCACGCTTGCGCGCGGTCAAACTGTCGGCGATGCCACGCAGTTCCTTGCCCGCGGCCGAGTCCGGAGCGCTGAGCACCAGCGGGATTCCGGAATCGCCGGCGCTGACCAAGGCCGGGTCCAACGGGACCTGCCCCAGCAGCGGAACGTCGCCGCCCACTGAACGGGACAGGCTCTCGGCCACCTGCTTGCCGCCGCCTTCGCCGAACACGTTCATGACGGTGCCGTCGGGCAGTACCAGGCCGGACATGTTCTCTACGACACCGACAACCCGCTGACGCGTCTGCAGCGCGATGGCACCCGCCCGTTCGGCCACCTCGGCGGCGGCCAGTTGCGGTGTCGTCACCACCAGGATCTCCGCGCCGGGAATCAGCTGCGCCACCGAGATCGCGACGTCGCCGGTACCGGGTGGCAGGTCCAGCAGCAGCACATCCAGATCGCCCCAGTACACGTCGGCGAGGAACTGCTGCAGCGCGCGATGCAGCATCGGGCCGCGCCACACGACGGGGGTGTTGCCCTGGGTGAACTGGGCGATCGAGATGACCTTCACATCGTGGGCCACGGGTGGGACGATCATCGACTCGACCTGGGTGGGCCGGTCGTTGGTGCCCATCATCCGCGGAACCGAGTGGCCGTAGATATCAGCGTCCAGCAGGCCGACCGACAGTCCACGCGCTGCCATGGCCGCGGCCAGGTTCACCGTCACACTGGACTTCCCGACGCCACCCTTGCCGGAGGCCACCGCATAGACCCGGGTGAGCGAGCCCGGCTGGGCGAACGGGATGACGGGCTCGGGGGAGTCACCGCGCAGCTGCTTGCGCAGTTCGGTGCGCTGCTCGTCGTTCATCACGTCGAGGGTGACCTTGACCGCGCCGGTGCCGGGCACGTCGGCGACGGCCTGGGAGACGGTCTCGGTGATCTCCGATTTCTTCGGACAGCTAGCGGTGGTCAGGTAGATCTCGACGCGAACCGCGGAGTCGGGTCCGACGTCGATGCTCTTGACCATGTTGAGCTCGGTGATCGGTCGACGGAGCTCGGGGTCGATCACCTTGCCGAGCGCGGCCCGGATGGCGGAGGTGAGATCGCTGGTTTGAGACATATCACCGCCGAGTGTAGGCGGGGTCGAGCCGGGCGAG
>NZ_JBDGJH010000040.1:7587-35832 GCF_057656995.1 Mycobacterium sp. Soil_C_30
GGTACGAGCCCGGTGAAGGGCCCCGCCTGGGGATGGGGCGGGGTCGAGCCGGGCGAGGTACGAGCCCGGTGAAGGGCCCCGCCTGGGGATGGGGCGGGGTCGAGCCGGGCGAGGTACGAGCCCGGTGAAGGGCCCCGCCTGGGGATGGGGCGGGGTCGAGCCGGGCGAGGTACGAGCCCGGTGTGCCCGTCGTAAACGCACACGCGTCAGGGGAATCCGCGCGCGCGTCAGGCGGCGGGACCGGGCAGCGGGCCCGTTGGCGTCGGGCCCACCGGTGCCGGAGCCGGTGGCGGAGGCGGCGGCGCGAACAGGTTCGCCCACGGCGGGGCCGGCGGCGGCAGCGGTGCGGGTGCCGCGGGCGGCGGCACCAGGGGTGCCGCAGGCGCCGGACCGGGCAGGCCCGGCAGACCGGCTGGGGCAAGCGAAGGCGCTGCCGGGGCATTGGTGATGCAGAAGATCACGCACGGACCCGACACCGGGGTGCCGGCGTCGGCCGGCCCCGGTGGCACCGGCAGCCGGTTGGCGACATCGGTCTGGTTCAGGTTCACCAGCGACAGCTGCGCCAGCGGATCGCTTGCGGGAAGGCCGGCCGCGGTCATCGGCAGATCGGGGCCGATCCCGGTGCGGCCGTTCAGGTGGGCGGCGACGAGCTCGGGCACGGATCCGGTGATCGGCGGCAGGTTCACCGGCTCCACACCGGTGGCGTAGGACGCCGCCCAGCCCAGCACGTTGCGGGCGTAGGCCACCGAATTGTTGTAGCGCAGAACAGAACTCATGACTTGTGCGGGATCGCGCAGGTTCAGCCCGCCGCTGCACAGGTACCGGGCGGCGGCCAGTGCCGAGTCGTAGAGGTTCTGCGGATCGGACTTGCCGTCACCGTCGCCGTCGGACGCGTACCGCGACCACGTACCGGGCAGGAACTGCATGGGACCCATGGCACGCGCGTAGGTCGTCCGGCCGGCCTGATTGCTCTGGATGATGATCTCGTTGCCGGGCAGCGTGCCGTCGAGGGTGGGACCGTAGATGGGTCGCACCGCGGTGCCGCGGGCGTCCGTCGCACCCCCATTGGCATGCGCCGACTCGATCCGGCCGATACCGGCCAGCAGGTTCCAGCTGACACCGCAGTTGGGCAGCGCTTTGGCCATCGTCACTTCGGCGTTGCGGTAGGCCGACAGCGCCATCGAGGGAATCCGCAGCGAACCGGGCGCGGAAACGATCGTCGGTGGCGGCGGAGCCGAACTGGTCGAGGCCGCGACGTGGAAGCGTGGCGGCGGCCTCTTGACCGAGACCACCACCGGGCCAGACATATCGGGAACCGCAGGGGCTACAGCCGCCAGCGGGGTGACGGCCTCCTCCCGCACCGGATGCAGCGAAGGCCCGGCGGCGCCCACAGTGGCGGCGAGCATCAGCGGGGTGAGCACCACCGCGGTGACAACCGGTGCCTTCGGGGCACCAGAAGCCTTACGGCGGACAGACTTCAGCGCACCCGCGAGAACCTGGTGTGCATCCAAGCCTCCCCTGATGCGCACTAGACCGTCCTAGGAATGTGTTGCGGCAGCTCGCCGGTGTAACCGTGTGAACCCAGTCACCATACATATTCCTGTGACGGCTGTGGCGACAATGGTCACGCTTGGTTCGAGGGGTCCAGGGAGGGCCCCAGTGCCGGTTTCTGCCGGGCCTGTTTCTTGGCCTTGCGCTCCTGGCGTTCAGCCTTCGACAACGCCTGCCTCTCGGGCTGCAGCGCCTCGATCATTTCGCGTAGTTCGTCGAGTTCGCGGCGCAGGTAATCGCGGGTGGCGACCTCGCCGACGGCCAGGCGCAGCGCGGCGAGTTCGCGCGCCAGAAACTCGGTGTCGGCCTTGGTCTGCTGGGCCCGGCGCCGGTCCTCTTCCAGTGCCACCCGGTCGCGATTCTCCTGCCGGTTCTGTGCCAGCAGGATCAGCGGCGCCGCGTACGCGGCCTGCGTCGAGAACGCCAGGTTCAGCAGGATGAACGGGTACGGGTCCCACTGCCAGGCGAACGCACCCATGTTCAGCAGGATCCAGACGATCACGACGATCGTCTGGATGGCCAGGTATCGGCCGGTCCCCAGGAACCGCGCGATGGATTCGCTGACCCGTGCTGCAGCCTCGACGTCGATCCGCGGTGTGAACCGCCGCCGCGAGACCCGGGGAGTGCCAAGCCGGTCGCGACTGGAGGTATCGCTCACGAGGCCGAGTCCAGTTCGGGTTCGTCAGGACGTTCGCGCCAGTCGTGCGGAAGCAGGTGATCCAGCACGTCGTCGACGGTGACCGCGCCGAGCAGGTGGCTCTCGTCGTCGACCACCGGCCCGCACACCAGGTTGTAGGCGGCGAAATACCGGGTCACCCCTGCGAGGGACGTATCCGGGACCAGGCTGGGCAGATCCTTGTCGATCATGCCGCTCACCAGCGCCGCCGGCGGCTCGCGTAACAGGCGCTGTAGGTGCACGCAGCCAAGGTAGCGGCCGGTCGGGGTGGCGGTAGGCGGCCGCACCACGAACACCAGCGACGACAGGGCAGGAGTCAGATCAGGATCGCGCACCCGGGCCAGGGCCTCGGCGACCGTGGTGTCCGGTGCCAGCACCACCGGTTCCGAGGTCATCAGACCGCCGGCGGTGTCGGGGGAGTGCTGCAGCAGGCGTCGCACCGGGTCGGAATCCTCCGGATCCATCCGGGCCAGCAGCATCTCCGCGTCCCCGGGGTTCAGCACGCCGAGCAGGTCGGCCGCGTCGTCGGGATCCATGGCCTCCAGGACGTCGGCGGCGCGTTCGGTGCCCAACTGCAGCAACAGCTGGGTCTGATCGTCTTCGGGGAGCTCCTGCAGGACGTCGGCCAAGCGTTCGTCGTCGAGGGCGTTGACCACTTCGTTGCGGCGTTTGGACGGCAGCTCGCGGAGCGCGTCGGCGACCTCGATCGGACGTTGGCCCTCGAACTGGTGCAGCAGCTGGGCCACATCCTGGCCGGGCATGGCCAAGGCCGAGGGGGTGAGCCCGTGCACGTTCTGCCAGTCGACGATGTGCACCGTGGTGCGACGCCCCAGCCGGCGGTGGTTGCGGACGGCCACCCGCGTCACCATCCAGTCCCGCGACCGGACCGGTTCGATACCCAGATCGATCACCACCACGTCCACCGCCTGCAGCTCGGGCAGTTCGGGATCGTTGACCCGTACCCGGGTGTCGAGCACCTGGCCCAGCACCAGCACCTCGCCGGGTCGTTGTGCGAAGCGGCGCAGTGAGAGGTTGGCGGTATTGAGGGTGACGGCCTGTGGCTCGATGGCGGTGACGCGGAGAATCGGAACGAAAATCCTTCGGCGCGAGAGCAATTCGACGACGAGGCCGAGCACCCTCGGTTGTTGCCGGACGATGCTGATGCTGATCACCACGTCACGCACCCGACCCAGCGATTCGCCGTCGGGACCGAGGACGGCCAAGCCCGCGAGACGAGCTGCGAACACCCTGTTGACCGACGCCATAACTACAAAGGGTAGGAGTGAAAGCGTGAATAGCGCGTATCGACCCCGCAGAACGTGTTTGTCCGTGCCCGGCAGCAGCCGCAAGATGATCGACAAGGCCAAGAGCCTGCCCGCCGACGAGGTGTTCCTCGACCTCGAGGATGCGGTGGCGCCCGAGGCCAAACAGGCCGCCCGTCCGGTGGTGGCGGCCGCCCTGGCCGAACCCGGGTGGGGCAACCAGTTGCGTGGTGTGCGGGTCAACGACTGGACCACCCCGTGGACGCACGCCGACGTCATCGAGGTGGTGGCAGGCGCCAAGGAAGCCCTGGACGTCATCGTGCTGCCGAAGGTCACCGAGGTGGCGCACGTGTCGGCGCTGGATCTGCTGCTCACCCAGCTCGAGCACACCCACGGGCTGGAGATCGGCCGTATCGGTATCGATGCCCAGATCGAGGACGCGCGCGGGTTGACCCAGATCAACGCGATCGCAGCGCACCCGCGGGTGCACGCGTTGGTGCTGGGTCCCGCCGACCTGATGGCAAGCCTGAACATGCGCACGCTGGTGGTCGGTGAACAGCCCGAAGGGTACGACGTCGGCGACGCGTATCACCACGTGCTGATGTCGATCCTGGTCGCCGCGCGCGCTCACGGGATCGCCGCCGTCGACGGTCCGTATCTGAAGGTCCGCGACGTCGAGGCGTTCCGGAAGGTGGCGGGCCGGTCAGCCGCGCTGGGTTACGACGGCAAATGGGTGCTGCATCCGGATCAGATCGCGGCGGGCAATGAGATCTTCAGCCCTCGTCAACAGGACTACGACCACGCGGAGCTGATCCTGGAGGCTTACGAGTGGCACACCTCGCGGGCCGGCGGCGCCAGGGGAGCGGTGATGCTCGGCGACGAGATGATCGACGAAGCCAGTCGCAAGATGGCGCTGGTGATCGCGGGGAAGGGCCGGGCCGCCGGAATGCAGCGGCAGGCCGACCCGTTCGTCCCACCGAGCTAGTGGCTGTAGCTCGGCCCGCTGTCCCCGGGCTCCTCCGTCGCCCGGCTCGGCGACCGAGCTGGTGGCTGTAGCTCGGCCCGCTGTCCCCGGGCTCCTCCGTCGCCCGGCTCGGCGACCGAGCTAGTACGTCCCGTAGCTGGAACTGTTCGCCGCGACAATGACGATGAACACGATGTACAGGATGCCGAACACCACCACGGCACTGCCGATGATCAGACCTGCCAGCGCCATGCCGTAGCCGTCCTGGCCGGTCTGCTTGGTCTCCCGCATCGCGATGATGCCCAGGATGATTCCGGCGATCGACGGCAGCCCGCACAGCAACAGACCGCCGACGGCGGTGACCAACGCGGCGATCGCCTTGCCGTTGGTGCCCGGGGGCTTGTGCTGGCCGTAGGGGTCGTACGGGTGGTAGCCCGGGTACGGCGGATAACCAGCTGGCGCGCCGGGGTAGGCCGCCGGGTACGGCGGCGGGTACGGCGGGGGATAACCGCCCGACGGCGCGGGATAACCGCCCGACGGCGGGGCATACCCGCCCGACGGCGGGGGGTAATCGCCCGGGGGTACAGGCGGTGGATAGGCCGGCGGCGGGGCGCCGTAGCCCGGGCCCGGATAGTTGGCCGGGTAGTCCACCGGCGCATACGGGTCGGCGGACGGCGCCGAGTCCTCGAGCGGCGGGTACTCCGACCCGCGCGACTGTGGTTCCGGGTTGCCCGGGTTGGTCATATGGTCCCTGCTTCCAGCGTCATCGCAGCGCGAAGATGGTCCAGATCAACGTGACGATGAGCATCGCCACGCCGACCACAATGCCAGCCACGGCGATCCCATAGCCCTCCTGCCGGGTCTCCTTGATCTGACTCAGTGCCACGAGCCCGAGCACGATTCCGACGATGGAGAGGATTCCGCCGCAGAACGGCACGATCCCGAGCACCGAGGTCACCAGCGAAGCGATCGCCATGGTGTTGGTGGTGGTTTGCTGCGGCGGGGCATAGCCGTAGCCGTACTGGTCCGGGCCGGGGAAACCCGACGGGTAGGGCGGACCGTATCCATGTCCGGGTGGGGGGCCGTACTGCGGGGGCTGGGCCGAGAAGTCCGGGTACCCGGACGGGGGCGACTGCGCGGCGTCGTGAACCGGTGACCCGGGGGCCGCAGGAGGCTCGTGTGCCGGGGATGGCTGCTGGGCCCGTGGTGTCTCCTCAGGGCCGGACGGCGGGTCCTCTCCCATCTGCTCACGCGGCTTGTCGCCGGAGTTTCCGCCGGACAGAGTCATGCTTTCAACCTAGCGTATGCGCTGGTCGAGCGGCAGGATCGACAGGTGCGGGCACCAAAGTCCGTGCTGGGGCGTTGACGGTGAAAGGCAAGGACTTCGGGAGTGACGGTGATGTGGGAAACACTGGCCGAAGCGGTGCTCTTAGAGGAGGATGACGAGCTATGACCAGTCCGTTCCAACCGGGGCAGGCGTCCGGCGCAGCGGCAGGCGGCGCGCGGGGACGGCGCGCGCCCGTGGGCCTGCCGACGCCCCCGAAGGGTTGGCCCATCGGGTCCTACCCGACGTACGCGGAGGCGCAGAAGGCCGTCGACCACCTGTCGGACAACGAATTCCCGGTGGAGCAGGTGACCATCGTGGGCGTCGACCTGATGCAGGTGGAGCGGGTCACCGGTCGGCTGAGTTGGCCCAAGGTCCTGGGCGGCGGTGTGCTGACCGGCGCTTGGCTGGGCATCTTCATCGGTTTGGTGCTCGGCTTCTTCAGCCCCAACCCGTGGGCGTCGTTGTTGACCGGTTTGATCGCCGGCGTCTTCTTCGGCTTGATCACCTCGGCGATCCCGTATGCGATGGCGCGGGGTACAAGGGATTTCAGCTCCACGATGCAGCTCGTGGCAGGCCGCTACGATGTGTTGTGCGACCCGCAGAACGCCGAACGGGCCCGCGACATGTTGGCCCGCCTCACCCTCTGACCGTTCGCTGAGGCCGGTGCCCAGCCGTTGATTCGCGGCTGATTAGCTGGTCAGGATTGCGACGCGCGCACTGACAGTGTTGCATCTCACGGTCTTGTCGCTCTACGGTTCTCGCGCGGGACAAGCCCGCCACGAAGCCGGAAGGCGGTGTTCAGCCGTTGGTCGCACCTGGTCGTGTCACGGTTGTCCGGCGGTTCGGCGCTGCCGCCTTGGCGGCTCTCACCTCGGCTTCGCTGGTGTCAGCGTGTAGTTCGGGTCCGGGGGGCCTGGTGGTCAGTTTCTACACGCCGGCGAGCGAGATGGCGACGTTCACCGCGGTTTCCGAGCGTTGCAACGAGCAACTCGGGGGCAAGTTCACCATCCAGCAGATCAGTTTGCCCAAGGGCGCCGACGACCAACGCCTGCAGCTGGCTCGCCGCTTGACCGGTAACGACCGGACGCTCGACGTCATGGCGCTGGATGTCGTGTGGACGGCGGAGTTCGCCGAAGCGGGCTGGGCCGTACCCCTTTCGGAGGATCCGGCGGGCGCGGCAGTCCCGGATGTGACCGGCACCACACTGCCGGGTCCGCAGGAGACCGCGACATGGAACGATCAGCTCTACGCCGCGCCGGTGACGACGAACACCCAATTGCTCTGGTACCGCGCTGATTTGATGCCTGAGCCGCCGACGACGTGGGACGCGATGGTGGCCGAGGCCACCAGGCTGCACTCCGAAGGCAAACCGAGCTGGATTGCGCTGCAAGCCAAGCAGTACGAAGGCTTGGTGGTGTGGTTCAACACCCTGCTGGAAAGCGCAGGCGGACAGGTCCTCTCCGACGACGGCAAGACCGTCACACTCACCGATACCCCCGAGCACCGGGCCGCGACGGTCAAGGCGTTGTCCATCATGAAGGCGGTGGCCACCGCTCCCGGTGCGGATCCGTCGATCACCCAGACCGACGAGGGCACCGCCCGCCTCGCGCTGGAGCAGGGCAACGCCGCGTTGGAGGTCAACTGGCCGTTCGTGCTTCCGTCGATGCTGGAGAACGCCATCAAAGGCGGGGTGTCCTTCCTGCCGCTGAACGAACGTCCCGATCTGCAGAGCGCCATCAACGAAGCGGGCTCCTTCTCCCCGGACGACGCGCAGTTCGCCGCGGCGTACGAGACGAGCCAGGAAGTCTTCGGGTTCGCGAAGTATCCGGCGGTGAACGAGGGCGAGCAGGCCCGGGTGACGCTGGGCGGGCTGAACCTGGCCGTCGCCAGTACCAGTCAGCACAAGGCCGAAGCCTTCGAGGCGATCCGGTGTATCCGCAGCGAGGAGAACCAGAAGCTCACCTCCATCGAAGGCGGTCTGCCCGCGGTACGCACCTCGCTCTACGACGATCCGCAGTTCCAGGCGAAGTACCCGCAGTACGCGATCATTCGCGAACAGCTGACCAACGCCGCCGTACGGCCGGCGACTCCGGTGTACCAGTCGGTGTCCACCCGGATGTCGGCCACCTTGGCGCCGATCAGCGACATCGACCCCGAGAGCATGGCCGACGAGCTCGCCGAACAGGTGCAGAAAGCGATCGACGGTAAGGGGCTCATTCCGTGACCGCGGCAGTCTCCGAACGCAAGCAGACTTTGTCCGATGACAAGAAATCCGAACGCCGACTTGCCTTTCTGCTGATCGCTCCGGCGGTCATCCTCATGGTGGCCGTCACGGGGTACCCGATCGTGTACGCGGTCTGGCTGAGCCTGCAGCGCTACAACCTGGCCACCCCGAACGACGTCGAGTTCGTCGGCCTCGAGAACTACATCACCGTTCTCTCCGACGGTTACTGGTGGGCGGCATTCGCGGTCACCTTGGCCATCACCGTCATCTCCGTCACGATCGAGTTCGTCCTCGGTATGGCGCTGGCGCTGGTGATGCACCGGACGATCTTCGGAAAAGGCCTGGTGCGCACCGCCATCCTGATCCCGTACGGCATCGTCACGGTGGCCGCCTCCTACAGCTGGTACTACGCCTGGACCCCAGGCACCGGCTATCTGGCCAACCTGCTGCCCACCGGTTCGGCCCCGCTGACCGAACAGATCCCGTCACTGGCCATCGTGGTTCTGGCCGAGGTGTGGAAGACGACACCCTTCATGGCGCTGCTGCTGCTGGCTGGATTGGCGCTGGTACCAGACGATCTGCTCAAGGCCGCTCAGATGGACGGGGCAGGTGCCTGGCAGCGGCTGACGAAGATCATCCTGCCGATGATCAAGCCCGCCATCCTGGTGGCGTTGCTGTTCCGCACACTGGATGCGTTCCGCATCTTCGACAACATCTACGTCCTGACGGCGGGATCCAACAACACCGCATCGGTGTCCATCTTGGGCTACAACAACCTCTTCAAGGGTTTCAGCCTGGGCCTGGGGTCGGCGATCAGCGTGCTGGTGTTCCTCTGCGTCGCACTGATCGCGTTCATCTTCATCAAACTCTTCGGGGCCGCGGCACCGGGATCGGACGCTGATCGTGTCTGAACAAGTGAATACGCGCCGGGCCACGGCGTGGATCGTGATCGACGTGTTGGTGGTGCTGTACGCACTGTTCCCGGTGCTGTGGATCCTGTCGCTGTCACTCAAGCCGACCTCGAGTGTCAAGGACGGCAAGCTGATTCCGTCGGAGATCACCTTCGACAACTACAAGGCGATCTTCCGTGGAGATGCTTTCAACTCGGCGCTGATCAACTCGATCGGTATCGGACTGATCACCACGGTGATCGCCGTCGTGATCGGGGCCATGGCGGCCTATGCCATCGCGAGGTTGACCTTCCCCGGCAAGAAACTCTTGGTCGGTGTCGCCCTGCTGATCGCGATGTTCCCGCAGATCTCCTTGGTGACACCGCTGTTCAACATCGAACGGCAGCTGGGGCTGTTCGACACCTGGCCCGGCCTCATCATCCCGTACATCACCTTCGCGCTGCCGCTGGCCATCTACACGTTGTCGGCGTTCTTCAAAGAGATCCCCTGGGACTTGGAGAAGGCCGCCAAGATGGACGGTGCCACCCCGGGTCAGGCGTTCCGTAAGGTGATCGCGCCGCTGGCCGCACCCGGTATCGTCACCGCTGCCATCCTTGTGTTCATCTTCGCGTGGAACGACCTGCTGCTGGCTCTGTCGCTGACCGCCACCAAGGCCGCGATCACCGCACCGGTGGCCATCGCGAACTTCACGGGCAGTTCACAATTCGAGGAACCCACCGGCTCCATCGCGGCGGGCGCCATCGTGATCACCATCCCGATCATCATCTTTGTTCTCATCTTCCAGCGTCGGATCGTCGCTGGATTGACCTCCGGCGCGGTGAAGGGGTAGCGCGATGGCAGAGATCGTGTTGCAGAACGTCAACAAGAGTTACCCCGACGGCAACGGTCAACGGCAGGCGGTGAAGGACTTCTCGATCTCCATCGCCGACGGCGAGTTCATCATCCTGGTCGGACCGTCGGGCTGCGGTAAGTCGACCACGCTGAACATGATTGCGGGCCTGGAGGACATCACCTCCGGCGACCTGCTCATCGACGGCTCCCGTGTCAACGACAAGGCGCCCAAGGACCGCGACATCGCGATGGTGTTCCAGTCGTACGCCTTGTACCCGCACATGACGGTGCGCGAGAACATCGCCTTCCCTCTCACCATCGCCGGCGTCCCGAAAGCGGAAATCACCAAGAAGGTGGAGGACACCGCCAAGATCCTCGACCTCGGTGAGTTCCTGGACCGGCGGCCGTCGCAGTTGTCGGGTGGGCAGCGGCAGCGAGTTGCCATGGGCCGCGCCATTGTTCGCAGTCCCAAGGCGTTCCTGATGGACGAGCCGCTGTCCAATCTCGACGCCAAGCTGCGGGTGCAGATGCGGGGTGAGATCGCGCGGCTGCAGCAGCGATTGGGTACCACCACCATCTACGTCACCCACGACCAGACCGAGGCCATGACGCTGGGGGACCGGGTGGTGGTCATGCGCGGCGGGGTCGCCCAGCAGATCGGCACGCCGACCGAGTTGTACGAGCGGCCGGCCAACTTGTTCGTCGCCGGCTTCATCGGGTCGCCGGCCATGAACTTCTTCCCCGCCACGTTGACCGACATCGGCGTCAAACTGCCCTTCGGCGAGGTGACGCTCACCCAGGACGCCTACGACGTGCTGGTCAAACATCCGGCGGCCAAGAATCTGATCGCCGGTATCCGCCCCGAGCATCTCGAGGACGCGGCGCTGTTGGACGGCTACGCCAGAATCCGCGCACTGACGTTCCCGGTCCAGGTCGACCTGGTGGAGTCGCTTGGCCCCGACAAGTACCTGTACTTCACCACCTCGGGATCCGGTGCCCGGGCCGAGCAACTCGCCGAACTGGCGGCCGAATCCGGCGCGGCGGAAAACGAATTCGTCGCACGCGTGTCCACCGAGTCGAAGGCCGGCAAGGGGCAGGACGTCGAGTTGGCGTTCGACACCTCGAAACTGGTCCTCTTCGATGCTGATTCGGGTGCCAATCTCAGCGTGCCGCCCGCCGGAGAGCAGTGACGCAGGTTCTGACCGAGGTCCGCGCACACCTGCGCGGACATTTTGTCGCGGCCGGTATCGACCGGGAACCCGATGCGGCCAGTGTGACGTTCCTGGGCGTCGAACGCATCGAGGTGCTGCGCTTCGGCCCCGACCGCGACGGCGTGGTCCATTACGTGTCCCTGGGATGCTCACGGCATCCGATGGGGGATCCGGCGCAGCTGGCCACCGACCCGCTGCACGGTCCGCGCGCCGAAGTGGTTGTCAGCCTGCGTGATTCAGCGCCGACGCCGGGTATCGCCCGGGCCGTCGCCCTACTGGCCGCCACTCCGGCCGTCGACGGGGTGGTGCTGCAGCCGGACGCGCTGATCGACCTGGGCGCGACGCTGTGGGAAGGGGCCCGGGTGAGCGCGGTGGTGCTCGGAGCCGCCGATATCCCGGACCTGCCCCTGGACGCTCCGCGGGATCCGGTGCGCTTCTTGTCGGCCATCCCGATCTCGGCCAACGAAGCGGCGTGGGTGCGGCTCAAGGGTATCGAGGAGTTGCGGCGTACCTGGGAACAGGACGGCGTCGATGTACGTGACCCCGCGCGGCTCTAGCTTTCCCGAGGTGCGTGAGAGCACGGTTCCTACAGCCAGTTGTTGCGGCGGAAGGTCCGGTACAACAGCGTGCAGATGGTGAACATCACCAGCAGGACAGCGGGATAGCCCCACGTCCACTGCAATTCGGGCATGTGCTCGAAGTTCATGCCGTAGATGCCGGCGATCATCGTCGGCACGGCGGCGATGGCCACCCACGCCGAGATCTTGCGCATGTCGGTGTTCTGCTGCATCGACACCTTCGCCTGCGCGGCCTGCACCAGTGAACTCAACATCTCGTCGTAGCTGGTGATCTGGTCGGCGGCCTGCGTCTGGTGGTCCATGACGTCGCGGAAATAGCGCAGGATCTCCTTGGAGATCAGGTCCTTGTGCTCCGTGAGCAGCCGCTGCAGTGCCACCGTCAGGGGGCTCACGGCGCGCCGGAGCTCGACCACTTCGCGCTTGAGCAGATAGATCTGCGCGATGTCGGTGTTGCGGGTGGAGAAGGCGTCTTCCTCGATGGCGTCGATATCGCACTCCATCAGCTGGGTGACGTCCCGGTAGCTGTCCACCACGTGGTCGGCGATGGCATGCATCACCGAGTAGGGCCCCAGCGCGAGGTGACTCTGCTCGGCTTCCATCGCCTTGCGTACCCCGGCCAGACCCGTGTGGTCGCCGTGGCGCACGGTGACCACGAAATCGGGCCCGACGAACACCATGATCTCCCCGGTCTCGACGATCTCGCGGGCCGCTTGCACCGAATCGTGGGCCACGTAGTTGACGGTCTTGAGCACCATGAACAAGGTGTCGTCGTAGCGCTCGAGCTTGGGGCGCTGATGCGCATGCACGGCATCTTCGACGGCAAGGGGATGCAGGTGGAAGACATCGGCGACGGCTTGCATCTGATGCTCGTCGGGTTCGTGCAGGCCGATCCAGACGAAGGACTTGTGATCGGAGAACTCGATCTCGCGGACCTTGTCCAGCGCCGCACCGTGGGTGTATTTGCCCGGCAGGCGTGCACCGTCGACGTAGATGCCGCAGTCCACCATGGCCCGCGCGACGGGGACGTGGATGCGTTTGGCGTCAATCGCTTCGGGTTCGGTGTGGTCGCGGCGAACTTGCGGACGTGCGCGAAACGTCGGCATGGTGCCTCCCCTGGTTGGTGGTCCGCGCGCATGGTACGCCCGGCACCTGAACGTGAGCCGTCCTCACGAGCAGGGAACCGCCCCCGGTGAGGTTGTGAGGTGAAGTAACGTGACCCGCGTGGCTGAATCAGGGAACCCCCGCCTCGTCATCGACGACGAGGAGATCTTCAAGGCGCACGAGGGCGGCAAGCTCTCCGTGGAGCTCAAGTCGCCGCTGGACACCCAGCGCGCCCTTTCCATTGCCTACACCCCGGGCGTAGCCCAGGTCAGTCGCGCGATCGCCGCCGATGCCACCTTGGCCCAGCGCTACACCTGGGCCAACCGGTTGGTGGCGGTGGTCAGCGACGGCAGCGCGGTGCTGGGCCTCGGCGATATCGGCGCGGCCGCGTCGCTGCCGGTGATGGAAGGCAAGAGCGCGCTGTTCAAGACGTTCGCCGGGTTGGATTCAATCCCTATCGTGCTGGACACCAAGGATCCCGACGAGATCGTCGAGACGCTGGTGCGGCTGCGGCCCACGTTCGGTGCGGTGAATCTGGAGGACATCTCGGCGCCGCGCTGCTTCGAGATCGAGCGTCGGGTCATCGAGGCTCTGGACTGCCCGGTGATGCACGACGATCAGCACGGCACCGCGATCGTGGTGCTGGCCGCCCTGCACGGCGCGGCCAAGGTGCTCAACCGGGACATGCACACGCTGCGGGTGGTGATCTCCGGTGCCGGAGCCGCCGGGGTGGCGTGCACCAACATCCTGCTGGCCAAGGGGATCACTGACATCACGGTGCTCGACTCCAAGGGGATCGTGCACACCGGCCGCGACGACCTCAACACGTTCAAAGCCGACCTGGCCACTCGTACCAATCCCGCCGGCCGCACCGGTGGCATCGCCGAGGCGCTCGACGGGGCCGACATGTTCCTGGGCCTGTCCGCCGGCGTCGTCCCCGAGGACATCATCGCCACCATGGCACCCAGCGGTATCGTGTTCGCGCTGTCGAACCCGGACCCGGAGATCCACCCCGACGCCGCCAAGAAGTACGCGGCCGTGGTGGCCACCGGGCGAAGCGACTTCGCCAACCAGATCAACAACGTGCTGGCGTTCCCCGGTGTGTTCCGCGGGGCGCTGGACGCTGGTGCCCGTCGCATCACCGAGCGCATGAAAGTGGCTGCGGCCGAAGCGATCTTCTCGGTGGTCGGCGACGACCTGACTCCGGAGTACATCGTGCCCAGCCCGCTGGACCCCCGGGTGAGTCCGGCGGTGGCGGCGGCAGTTGCAGCGGCGGTCGATGAGGCGCACCGCTAGCCTGCGCCGGTTCGCGCTCGCCTTGGCGGTGGCGGCGCTGACGGCCTGCGGCGCCCAGTCCTCATCGCCGGCGTCGATGGCGGTGGGCGCAGGGCCGAGCCCGGATTCAGAGCTGCTGGCCAACCTGTACGCCGCGGCTCTACGTTCCTACGGCACGCCGGCACATGTCGAGGTGACGCCGGATCCGTTGGCGGGTTTGGATTCCGGCTCCTTGACCGTCGTTCCGGGTTTCACCGGAACGCTGCTCGACCTGTTCGCTCCCGGCATGACCGCGCGTTCCGACGACGAGGTGTACGACGAGATGGTCGGAACCCTGCCGGAGGGCGTGGCGGCAGGTGACTACACCACCGCGGCCGAGGACAAGCCGGCGGTGGCGGTGACCGAGCGAACAGCCACGGCGTGGGGGGACAGTGACCTTGCCGCACTTGTGGAGCATTGCGACGAGGTCGCTGCGGGCGCCGTTCGTGGTTACTCGCCGCCGAGTGAGCTGGGTCGCTGCGATATGCCGAAGCCTCGCGAATTCCCCAGTGATTCAGCACTTTTCGACGCGCTACAGTCCGGTGAGATCAACGTTGCCTGGACGTCGACCGCGGACCCGGAGGTGCCCGGCGACGTCGTGGTGCTCGCCGATCACAAGCCGGTGCTGATCAAGGCCGAGAATGCCGTGCCGCTGTACCGGCGAAACGAACTGACCGCACGGCAGGTGCTAGCCGTCAACGAGGTGGCCGGCGTGCTGGACACCGCTGCCCTCAAGCAGATGCGCGCCGACGTCGCCGGCGGCGCCGACCCCAGACAGGTGGCCGAGGCCTGGCTGGCCGACAACCCGATCGGCCGCTAGCGACGACTGGCGAGCGCGCGTGTCTGTACGGCGACACTCCGTGTCGGGCGTACGAACCCGCGCGCTCAGTGCACGCCGGGCAGGGTCTTGGACACCGCGCCCAGGAACAACCGCTGGTAACCCGAGCCCGTCAGCCGCACGATCACGTCGAGCACCTTGGCGTCGGCGCCGACGAGCACCCGCGCCTTCTTCTTGCGCACCGCCTCGAGGATGATCTTGGCCGCCCGCTCAGGGGTGGTGCTGGCGAGCTTCTTGTCGAAGACCGCAGCCAGTTCCTTGGGGTCCAGCCCTTCGGCGGCCGTCGCGTTGCGGGCGATCGCGGTCTTGATGCCGCCGGGGTGCACCGCCGTGACCGCGACCGGCCGCTTCTTGGCCAGCATCTCCTGGCGCAGCGATTCGGTGAACCCGCGGACAGCGAATTTGGCTGCGTTGTACGCGGATTGGCCGGGTACCGCGAAGATGCCGAACAGGCTCGAGACGTTGATGACGTGGCCGTCACCGGACTCGATGAGGTGCGGCAGAAACGCCTTGGTGCCGTTGACGACACCCCAGAAATCGACGTCGATCACCCGCTCGATGTCTTTGAACTGGCTGACCTCGACATCGCCGGTGAACGCGATCCCCGCGTTGTTGTAGATCTGGTTGACCTTGCCGAAGTGGGCTTTGACGGCATCGGCGTACAGCAGGAAGGCTTCGCGCTCGGTGACGTCGAGCCGGTCTGCCTTGACCGGCGCGCCGATCGCCTTGAGTCGCTCCTCGGTGACCGCAAGGCCTTCGGTGTCGACGTCGCTGATGGCGAGCTGCGCCCCGCGACGGCCCAGTTCGATGGCGAGCGCCTGACCGATACCCGATCCGGCGCCGGTGACGACGGCGACTTTCCCGGCAAAGCCCTCCATACCCACACTCCCTCGTGTCGTGCCGCTATTTGACTTGTGTTGAGTTTAGTCGGTACCGCGGGTATCGCTACCGCCGGGTAACGGCCGGGTCGGACGGGCCGATGGTCATGGCATGAAGTTCTCGCGTATCGCCACTGCTGCACTGTCGGCCGGCCTGCTGGCCGGCGCCGCCATCGTGGCCCCGCCGGCGCAGGCAGATCCCGGCGACGCTTTCCTGGCCGCCATCACGAATGCCGGCATCACCGGCCTGGATCCGGCCACCGCCGTGTCCGTCGGACAACAGGTGTGCCCCATGCTCGCCGAGCCGGGCCAGCAGATGGCCAACGTCGCTGCCGACGTCTCGGATGCGATCGGCCGCCCACTGGGTCCGGCCACCATGTTCACCGGCCTGGCCATCTCGCTGTTCTGCCCCGGGGCCGTCGCCGCCGTCGGTGACCGGATCGCCAATCCCGTGATCCTGCCGATGCTGGGGTTCTAGACGAAAACGGTTCTAGCCAAAACGGTTCTACCCAGAAACGACGAGCGCGCGGGTTTGTGCGTCCGACACGGAGTGTCGCCGTACAAACCCGCGCGCTCGCGCTGAAGTGAACTAGCCGAAGGCCTCGTCCAGGATCTCCTGCTGCTCGACGGCGTGCACCTTCGACGAGCCCGACGACGGCGCCGACATGGCCCGCCGCGAGACCCGCTTGATACCGGCCAGCTTCTCCGGCAGCAGCTCCGGCAGCGCCAGGCCGAACGTCGGCCAGGCACCCTGGTTGGCCGGCTCCTCCTGCACCCAGTAGAACTGCTTGGCGTTCGGGTAGGCGTCCAGCGTGCGACCCAGACGACGCGGCGGCAGCGGGTAGAGCTGCTCGATGCGCACGATCGCGATGTCCTCGCGCTTGTCCTTGGCCTTCTTCGCGGCCAGGTCGTAGTACAGCTTGCCGCTGCACAGCAGGATCCGCTGCACCTTTGACCGGTCGCCGTCGCCGTCGGTGTAGAGCGGCTCCTCCATCACCGACTGGAACTTGGCCTCGGTGAACTCCTTGATATCGCTGACCGCGGCCTTGTTGCGCAGCATCGACTTCGGGGTGAAGACGATCAACGGGCGGTGGATCCCGTCCAGCGAATGCCGACGCAGCAGGTGGAAGTAGTTGGCCGGTGTCGACGGCTGAGCCACCGTCATCGACCCTTCCGCGCACAGCTGCAGGAACCGCTCGATGCGGCCCGAGGTGTGGTCCGGACCCTGGCCCTCGTGACCGTGCGGCAGCAGCAGCACCACGTCGGAGAGCTGACCCCACTTGGCTTCGCCCGAGCTGATGAACTCGTCGATGATGGGCTGCGCGCCGTTGACGAAATCGCCGAACTGCGCCTCCCACAGCACCAACGCATCCGGGTTGCCCACGGAGTAGCCGTACTCGAAGCCCACGGCCGCGAATTCCGACAGCGCCGAGTCGTATACCAAGAACTTGCCGCCGGTGGGCTCGCCGTCCTCACCGAGGGCCAGCAGCTGCAGCGGAGTGAACTCCTCGCCCGTCTTGCGGTCGATGATCACCGAGTGCCGCTGGGTGAAGGTGCCGCGGCGGGAGTCCTGGCCGGACAACCGGATCAGCTTGCCCTCGCTCACCAGGGTGCCGAGTGCCAGCAGCTCACCGAACGCCCAGTCGACCTTGCCCTCGTAGGCCATCTCACGGCGCTTCTCCAGCACCGGCTTGACGCGCGGATGCACCGAGAAGCCCTCGGGGATCGCCAGATGCGCGTCGCCGATCTTGGCCAGCAGGGACTTGTCCACCGCGGTGGTAAGGCCCTTGGCCGGCAGCTGCTCCGATTCGACGGACTCACTGGGCTCGACGTCGTGCTTCTCGAGTTCGCGCACTTCGTTGAAGACCCGCTCCAGCTGACCCTGGTAGTCCCGCAGGGCGTCTTCGGCTTCCTTCATCGAGATGTCGCCACGGCCGATCAGCGCTTCGGTGTAGGTCTTGCGGACACCGCGCTTGTGATCGATCACGTCGTACATCGCCGGCTGCGTCATCGACGGGTCGTCGCCCTCGTTGTGCCCGCGGCGGCGGTAGCACAGCATGTCGATCACGACGTCCTTCTTGAACTTCTGCCGGAAGTCCACGGCCAGCTTGGCCACCCACACGCAGGCCTCGGGATCGTCGCCGTTGACGTGGAAGATCGGCGCGCCGATCATCTTCGCCACGTCGGTGCAGTATTCGCTGGAGCGCGAATTCTCCGGCGAGGTGGTGAAGCCGACCTGGTTGTTCACGATCATGTGGATGGTGCCGCCGGTGCGGTACCCGCGCAGCAGCGCCAGGTTCAGCGTCTCGGCCACCACACCCTGACCGGCGAACGCCGCGTCGCCGTGCAGCATCAGCGGAACGACGCTGAACCCCTCGTCGCCGTCACCCTTGTCCAGCAGGTCCTGCTTGGCGCGCACCAAACCCTCGAGCACCGGGTCGACGGCTTCCAGATGCGACGGGTTGGCCGTCAGCGACACCTCGATGTCGTTGTCGCCGAACATCTGGATGTAGGTGCCGGAGGCGCCCAGGTGGTACTTCACGTCGCCGGAGCCGTGCGCCTGCGACGGGTTCAGGTTGCCCTCGAACTCGCTGAAGATCTGCGCGTACGGCTTGCCGACGATGTTGGCCAGCACGTTGAGCCGGCCGCGGTGCGGCATACCGATGACCACCTCGTCGAGGCCGTGCTCGGCGCACTGGTCGATCGCGGCGTCCATCATCGGGATGATGGTCTCGGCGCCTTCCAGCGAGAAGCGTTTCTGCCCGACGTACTTGGTCTGCAGGAACGTCTCGAACGCCTCGGCCGCATTGAGTCGCGACAGGATGTACTTCTGCTGCGCCACGGTGGGCTTGTCGTGCTTGACCTCGATGCGGTCCTGCAGCCACTTCTGCTGCTCGGGCTCGAGGATGTGGGTGTACTCCACACCGATGTGGCGGCAGTACGCGTCACGCAGCACCGAGAGCACGTCGCGCAGCTTCTTGTAGTCGGCACCGGCGAACCCGTCGACCTTGAACTCGCGGTCCAGATCCCACAGCGTCAGGCCATGGCTGAGGACGTCGAGGTCCGGGTGGCTGCGGAAGCGGGTCTTGTCCAGCCGCAGCGGGTCGGTATCGGCCATCAGGTGGCCGCGGTTGCGGTAGGCGGCGATCAGCTCGATGACGCGGGCGTTCTTGTCGGCGATCGAATCCGGGTTGTCGGTGCGCCAGCGCACGGGCTCGTACGGGATGCCCAGTTCGAAGAAGATCTCGTCGTAGAACTCGTCGTCGAGCAGCAGCCGGTGCACGGTCCGCAGGAAGTCGCCGGACTCCGCACCCTGGATGATGCGGTGGTCGTAGGTCGACGTCAGCGTGATCAACTTGCCCATGCCGAGCTCGGCGATCCGCTGCTCACTGGCGCCCTGGAACTCGGCCGGGTACTCCATGGCGCCGGCGCCGATGATCGCACCCTGGCCGGACATCAGCCGCGGCACCGAGTGCACCGTGCCCAAGGTGCCGGGGTTGGTCAGCGAGATCGTCACACCGCTGAAGTCCTCGGCGGTGAGCTTGCCGTCGCGGGCGCGGCGCACGATGTCCTCGTAGGCGGCGATGAACTGCCCGAACTTCATGGCTTCGCAGCCCTTGATGGCCGCGACCACTAGCGAGCGGCTGCCGTTCTTGCCCTGCAGGTCGATGGCCAGGCCCAGGTTGGTGTGCGCAGGCGTGACGGCGTTGGGCTTGCCGTCGATCTCGGCGAAATGCCGGTTCATGTTCGGGAAGCTCTTGACGGCCTGCACGATCGCATACCCCAGTAGGTGGGTGAAGCTGATCTTGCCGCCGCGGGTGCGCTTGAGGTGGTTGTTGATGACGACGCGGTTGTCGATCATCAGCTTGGCCGGGATGGCCCGCACGCTGGTGGCGGTGGGCACCTCCAGCGAGGCGTTCATGTTCTTGACGACGGCCGCGGCGGCACCGCGGAGCACCTGCTTCTCGTCGGCGGGCGCGGAGGTGTCTTTTGTTTCCGAGGCGGAACCGGACTTCTTCTTCTCGGCGGGCGCAGAGGTGGTGGGCTGCGCGGTGGGCGCCGACGCTCCATTGCTGGTGGGCGGAGTCTTGGCGGGCGGGGCCTGCTTGACCGGTGGCGGCGCGGGCTTCGGCTCGGGAGGCGATACCGGCGTGGCAGCGCGGCCGTTGGCGGGCGCCTCAGCCTTGGCGGGCGCCGGCTCGCTCGAGGCGGGGGTGTCACTCAGCGGTTCGGGGTTGTAGTCGACCAGGAATTCGTGCCAACTCGGGTCGACCGAGGAGGGGTCGTCGCGGAACTTCTGGTACATCTCCTCGACCAACCATTCGTTCTGCCCGAATGGTGAACTTGTACTGCTCACAGCAGCTGCTCGCCTCGATTCAGTGCTCTTTGTTCTTCTGTGTTCCGTTTTTCCGGGCAAGCTGTCTGCGGTGGCTGCTTGCCGCATGGTCATCACCGTGCCGGAACCGTTCAATGTCAAACCGACGTTCCAGCGCGACGACGGGCGTGTTGCGCCGCACTAAAGGCTATCGCGTGTGTCGCAGGTCAGACCATGCCCGCAGGGGAGACGTTATGCACAGTTTCGGTTTGCGACACCCGAGACGCTCGAAGCGCCTCAGCTGCGGTGGTCTGCGGGCGGCAGAACACGCAATGCGCCCGGCCAACGACCCGGGGCCGGGCCGAACGCTTTACGGGCATTGTTGACGATCTTCTTGCCCATCAGCCGGTTGCCGCCGCCGCCGATCACAGCGCCGATACCGACCGGCAACATCTTGCCGAACGCCAATGCGCCACGTTTGAGCGCATAACGTTTGACGAAGTACTTCAGCAGCCGCGAATTGAGCTGCGAGACCGCAGGCAACGGCAGCGATGCCGCGCCCTCGGTCAGCCAGGCCCCGCTGGTACGGCCGGGGCCCAGCAGATCGGAGAGCGCCCCTTTGCTCTCTTCGCCGACGAGAACCGACAAGACCAGGGCGCGCCGGCGCTCGCGATGCTCGGCGGGGATGCCGTGGACCTCGGCGACAGCCAACACGAAAACCGCGGTGGCCTCCAGGAACACCACCGTTTCGCCCGCGACCGCCGACATCGCGACCAGGGTGCCGACCCCGGGGAAGGCGGCCGCCGAGCCGACGGCAGCGCCACTGGCCATCACCGCCGCCAGATAGTGCTTCTCCAGTTTGGTGACGATCTCGGCCGGAGTGGCGTTGGGGCTCGCGTCGCGGAGCCGTCCGACGTACGCGCGAATGGCGGGACCCTGCACGCGGGAGCCGGTTTCGATGAGGTGACTGAGCACCTTGGCTGCGGTGCCCGCATCCTCGTCGACCGTGGCGGGCACAGTGCCGGGGGCCGATCGGGCCTTGGACCGTCCGATGTTCATCGAGCCTCCCCTGAGAGTTCCCTTGTCCAGGCTAGCGAAAGTCCAACGAACGGCGGTCGGGCGCAGTGCCCGCCAGTGAGTCCGGTCACTGTTCGAGGCCCCGGGAAGAATTCATTGACTACCGATGCTGTTCTGAAGCGTGGTTTCTTCCGAGCAGGCGGCACCGAACCGCATCCGAATGATCCTGGTGCTCGGCGCTCTCGTGGCGCTGGGTCCACTGACCATCGACATGTACCTCCCGGCCTTGCCGACCATCGGCGAGGACCTGTCGGTGTCATCGTCGGTGGTGCAACTGACGCTGACGGGCACGCTGGCCGGGTTGGCGCTGGGCCAGCTCATCATCGGCCCGCTCTCGGACTCGCTCGGCCGCCGGCGGCCCCTGATCGCCGGTATCGCGCTGCACATGGTTGCCTCGGTGATCTGCTTGCTGGCCCCCAATGTCGCCGTTCTCGGCCTGGGCCGGGTGCTGCAGGGCATGGGTGCTGCATCGGGGATGGTCGTTGCGCTGGCGGTGGTCGGCGATCTCTACCGCGACCGGGCCGCCGCCACCATGATGTCGCGGCTGATGCTGGTGCTCGGGGTGGCGCCGGTGCTGGCGCCGTCCCTCGGGGCGGCGGTCCTGCTGCACGGGTCGTGGCGCTGGGTCTTCGCCGCACTGGTGGTGCTCGCCGGGCTGCTGCTGATCGTGGGTGCGCTCGCACTGCCAGAGACGCTTCCTCCGTCACACCGGCCGCCGCTGCGGGTCCGCGGTGTCGCGGGCACGTACGTCCGACTGCTCGGAGACCTCCGCTTCGTCGTCCTGGTGTTCGTTGCCGCCCTGGCCATGGCAGGACTGTTCGCCTACATCTCGGGTGCGCCTTTTGTGTTGCAGGACCGCTACGGCGTGGATCAGACGGGCTTCGCGCTGCTGTTCGGGGCCGGCGCGGTGGCACTGATCGCCTCGACCCAGGCCAACGTGGTGCTGCTCAAGTGGTTCTCACCGGCGCGGATCGTGATCTCGGCACTCAGTGTCGCGGTCGTGGCCAGCGTGGTCTTCCTCGGCTTGGCGCTCACCCACACCGGTGGGGTGGTCGGCTTCCTGATCCCGGTATGGACCATCTTGGCGGCCATGGGTCTGGTCATGCCCAACGCGCCGGCGCTGGCCCTGTCGCGGCATTCCGAGTCCGCCGGTACCGCGGCCGCGCTGATGGGCGCGGGCCAGTTCGGGCTCGGTGCCTTGGTCGCACCTCTGGTCGGTGTGCTCGGCAACGACGAGGTGGCGATGGCCGTGGTGATGGCCGTCACCGTTGTCATCGCCCTGGCGGCGCTGCTGGCCGTACGGCCCAGCGCCTCGGTCCCTGCTCACGCCGAGGATGAGTTCGTCGCAGAGCCGGCGTAGCCCTCGGACGTCCCCGCCTCCCCGACAGCCGGACAGGTTGGGGTGGCACTATGGCCACCTTGAGGTGCCTACGGCACAGTGGCCACCTTGAGGTGCCTACGGCACAGTGGGCCACCTCCTGGTGCCTACGGCGCAGTGGGCCACCTCCTGGGTGCCGCGTGGAAGTGCCGTGGCCCCGCTCCAGATCCGACAGTGAGGTGGCCGAATGACGGAAAGCGGCGGGCTGCTGGCCCGAGGTCTGCCGCGGGCCGCCGAGGCGCAGACCAACCCGTGGAACGCGTTGTGGGCGATGCTGGTCGGCTTCTTCATGATCCTGGTCGACTCGACCATCGTGGCGGTGGCCAATCCGAACATCATGGAGAGCCTGGCCGCGAGCTACGACGCCGTGATCTGGGTGACCAGCGCGTACCTGCTGGCGTATGCAGTACCGCTGCTGGTCGCCGGCCGACTGGGCGATAGGTACGGCCCGAAGAACCTCTACATCACCGGGCTGGCGGTGTTCACCGTGGCCTCGTTGTGGTGCGGTCTGTCCGACTCGATCGGGATGCTGATCGCCGCCCGCGTCCTACAGGGCGTCGGCGCGGCGCTGCTCACCCCGCAGACCCTGTCGATGATCACCCGGATCTTCCCGCCGCAGCGCCGTGGTGTGGCGATGAGCGTCTGGGGCGCGACGGCCGGGGTGGCGACGCTGGTCGGCCCGCTGGCCGGCGGCGTGCTGGTCGACTCGCTCGGCTGGCAGTGGATCTTCATCGTCAACGTGCCGATCGGTGTCATCGGCATCGCGCTGGCTGTCTGGCTGATCCCCGTCCTGCCCACCCAGATGCATCGCTTCGACATTCTCGGCGTCGTCTTGTCCGGCCTCGGCATGTTCCTGATCGTCTTCGGCTTGCAGGAAGGCCAGTCGCACAGCTGGACGTGGTGGATCTGGGGAATGATCGCCGCCGGCATCGCGGCCATGGGCGCCTTCGTCTACTGGCAGGCGGTCAACAAGAACGAGCCACTGATCCCGCTGCGCATGTTCCGCGACCGCAATTTCAGCCTCGCCAACGCCGGCGGTGCCGTCATCGGCTTCGTCATCACCGCCTTCATCGTGCCGGTGATGTTCTACGCGCAGGCGGTGTGCGGGCTCTCGCCCACCCGATCGGCCTTGCTGACCGCGCCCATGGCTGTCACCACCGGCGTGCTGGCGCCGTTTGTGGGCCGCATCGTCGACCGGGCCCACCCGCGGCCCATCGTCGGTTTCGGCTTCTCCGTGCTGGCGATCGCCTTGACCTGGTTGTCCATCGAGATGACGCCGGACACGGCGATCTGGCGGCTGGTCCTGCCCCTGATGGCGTTGGGCGTGGCGACGGCGTTCATCTTCGCGCCGCTGGCCGCGACGGCCACCCGGAACCTGCCGCCGGACGTCGCGGGCGCCGCCTCCGGGGTGTACAACGCCACCCGGCAGGTCGGTTCGGTGATCGGTAGCGCGGCCATTGCCGCGTTCATGACGGCCCGGATCAGCGCCGAGATGCCCGGCCCGGGCCAAGGACCGCCACCGGGGGAGGGCGCGGTGACCGAGTTGCCGCAGTTCCTGCTGGAACCGTTCGCGGCGGCGCTGTCCCAGTCGCTGTTGTTGCCGGCCTTCATCGGTTTGTTCGGCGTCATCGCGGCGATCTTCCTGCGCGATATGGTCACCGCCCCGGCGGTGCGCGTCTCGATGGATGCCCGCACCGAAGTCATCCCGACGGTGGACGACGACGCCGAAGCCCGGTACCGGCACGAACATTCGGTGTTCGACCACGACTTCGGAGACGACTACGACGACGATTTCGCCGACGACGAGTACGTCGACGTCGATCACGTGCGGGTCGGGAGCACGCGGGAACCGATCACCGAGCAGATCGTCCGGGTCCGCGACGATGTGGGCGTCGACCGCGTTGTCGACGTCGACACCGACCCCCTGCCGGTACGGGTGAGCCATCCGAACTCGATGCCGGCGGTGAGCCTGCGCTCCGACGGCCGGAGCCCGGACTTCCTGGACGATCTCGAGCCCTACGACGGCGTGTACACACTGGCCGATGAGGAGCCGGGGCACAACGGTTTCCATGCCGACGAGACGCCGGTGCCGTCGGTCGAGCGTGATGACGAACCGGGCTCCCGGTTCGACGCGTTGACGGCGGATTTCGCCGATCTCCTCGAAGCTCGCAGTCGGCATCATCGGGATGTCCCCGACGAGCCGCCCACCTACGGCAGGCATTCCCACCCGCGCGAGGATTAGCGCAGCGGTGTCGTCTGAGCGCTCAGCGACAAGAATGCGCCGAGGTCGATCAGGCCGTCCGGTGTGCCGGGCAGGTACTCGGTGAGCAGCGCCGAACGCACGATCACGGCCGCGTACTTGGCCCGGCTGACGGCGACGTTGAGCCGGTTGCGGTTCAGCAGGAACGAGATGCCGCGCGGCACATCGTCGATGGAGGAGGCCGTCATGGACACGAACACCACCGGCGCCTGCTGCCCCTGGAACTTGTCGACGGTGCCGGCGCGCACGTCGGTGAAACCGGCGTCGTCGAGATGCTGGCGCAGCGTCACCACCTGCGCGTTGTAGGGCGTGACGATGAGGATGTCGGCGGGGCGCAGGGCGCGGGTGTGGTCCTGGTCGGTCCAGTCCCGGCCGACGAGCCGGCGGATCTCGGCGACGATCGCGGCGGCCTCCTCGCGGCTTTCGGTGGCGTTGCCGTTGTGTTCGACGGCCAGGACGTGCACGCCCGGCGCGTACCCGTCCAGGTGCCGCCGGGTGGTCACCTCGTCCACCGAGGTCAACCGGCCGTCGTAGGACAGCCGCGACACCGCCGCACACACCAGTGGGTGCATCCGCCACGAGCGGTCCAAGAAGTAGCCGCGTTCATCCGACAGGGTGTGCTGGCCGTCGACCAGCCACCCGAGCGCCGATTCGTCCACCGGCTCGGGATGGGTACCCTGGCTGACCTGCGGCAGTTGCTGAGGATCGCCCAGTAACAACAGATTGCGCGCCGCGGGCGCTGCCGCGATGGTGTTGGCCAGGCTGAACTGGCCGGCCTCCTCGACCACCAGCAGGTCCAGGGAGCCCGGGGGGACCCGCGCCGGATTGGCGAAATCCCAACTGGTGCCGCCGATCACGCAACCGTTGTGTGCTTCGATGAACTCGGGGTAGGCCTTGGCGTCGATGTCCTGCCACGGCGCGTCGTCGGTGCGGGTGTCACGCTTGCCGATCACGGCCGGGTCGACACCTGCGTCGAGAAGTCCGCGAAACAGGTTCTCCACCACCGCATGTGACTGTGCCACCACCCCAACTCGCCACTGCGCGTCGGTGACCATCTGCGCGATGACGGCTGCCGCGGTGTGCGTTTTCCCGGTGCCGGGAGGACCGTGTACGGCCAGATACGACGAGTCGAGATCGGCCAGGGCCGTCGTGATGTCCTCGATCGGGGTGCTGCGGTGCGGCAACCCGTTGCCGGAGCGGGTGCGTGGCGCACGGCGCAGCAGCAGGTCGACGACGGCGGTGTCCGGCAGGCGGGGGAGTCCGTCGGCGATCTGCGCCGCGGTGGAGTCGATCGATTCGCGCAGCGCCTTGGTGGAGATGGGCGCCCCGGGTGTGAGTGCGAAGGGCAGCTGGCCGAAAGTGCCGCCGGTCTTGGGTTCTCGTTCGATCACCGTCACGGTGGTGGGCGTCTCGGGGTCGTCGCACTCCACCACCCGTACCGTGCCGCAGGCTCGGCGTTCGGTGTCGTCGGTCAGGCCGGGCGGTGAGGGCGGCGCGTACAGCGCGTACATGTCGGTGCTCAGCTCGCCGGCGGCCACCGCCCCGGTCAACTGCACCCAGCGCTGCGGTTTGCGGGCCCGCGGCGGGGTGTGCCAGTCTTCGACCACCGCAGCATGCTCGGCGAGGAAAACCCCTGTCTCATCGCCCCATTCATCGACGGGGTTGTTCAGCCGGTCGAAATGCGCCCACCAGAACGGCTTGTCCTCACGCCGGTGATAACCGCGCGCCGCGGCGATCATCGCGACAGCGGACTGTTCCGGACTGCGGGTACTCGGGTCGTCCCCGACGAATTTGGCCAGCCGGCGCGCCAGTTGATCGTCTTCGGTGACGTCGCCACCGTCGCGCACCGGTTGGGCGCCGATCGGGGGCACCTCCGATTCGATGGCGCGCGCCACCAGCCAGTCCCGCAGCTTGCGGGTGGACCGGCAGTCGTAGCGGTTGTACTCGGCGATCTCCTTGAGCAGCGCCGCTGCCTCGGCGTCACGACCCTCGTCACGCAGCTCGCAGTAGCGGGCGTACTCGGTGATCGAGTCGGTGGCGTTGGTGACTTCGCCGGTTCGCAGCTCGGCGCCCATGTACAGCGGCTCCAGCGATTTGATGCTGTAGTTCTCGGTTCCCACCCGAATGCTCTTGCGCACCAACGGGAAAAGGTCGACCAGGACGCCGTTGCGCAGCAGGTCGTCCACCTCGTCCTCTCCTACTCCGTGGCGTCCGGCGAGACGCAGCAACGCCGTCTTCTCGTAGGCTGCGTAATGGTAGACGTGCATGTTCGGGTAGCGCTTGCGCCGTTTGGCCACCAGCTTCAGGAAGTGCTGCAACGCTTTTCGCTCCGCGGCGCGGTCGTGTGCCCACAGCGGCTGGAAGTCGTCGGTGCAATCCAGCACGCCGAACAGGTACTCCAAACCCCATTCGGTGCCGTCGGCGGTCCACAGCGGATCACCTTCGAAATCGAAGAACAGGTCCCCTTTGTCCGGGTTGGGCAGCACCATCAACGGTTGGGCGTCGGCCACTTCGTAGGGTGGTTTGCCGTCCACCCGCGGGGTCAGCTGCAGCCGCGCCTGAGCGGTGAGCGCCGTGACGGTGCGCTGCGGCAGGTCCGGCACGGGGTCGGTGAGGGAGGCCAGCTCGGTGACGGTGGTGATCCCGGCCTCGATCAGCCGGGCCCGCTGACTGACCCGCATGCCGGCCACCAGCAGCAGATCGTCGTGTTCGCGGACCTTGACCGTGCATTCGGGACAGCGGAAGCAGGCGCGCACGCCGTTGTCGTCCCACCGCACCGCGGCGCCGCCGGAGAAATGGGTGTCCAGCAGACGCTCCAGGTCGGCGCGCCGCGGCAGGTACACCGGGATGATCTCGTCGAGCCGGTAACGCACCGGGGTGCCGTTGCCCAGGATCAGCTCGGCGTTGTCGTGCACCGGAACTCCGGCACGCGCCAGGGTGTCGGCGTAGGCGGCCAGCTGTAGCAGCGCCTCGACCTTCGCCGACAGGGCGAGTTTGGTGTCGGCGACGCGGTAGCGGCCGTCCTCGAGGATCAGGAAGTCGGCGAAGCCGAGGAACCGGCCGTCGAACATCGCGGCCTGGTACACCACCGGCGCCTGCTCGGCGATGGCCTGCATGGTCTGCCCGGCGGCGGCGGTCAGCCCGTCCGCGGTGTACTTCGGACGTCCGATGACGGTGACCTCGCCGCGCAACTGCGCGCGCAGCTCGTCGAGACGACGGTGTTCGTGCTCGTCGCCCAGTGCCGAGGTGCGGGCCAGCAGCTGGTCCGAGGTGGAAACATCCGGGCCCCAGCCCAGTTTGGCGTCAAAGGCCCGCAGCAGGGCGTATTCACAACGCGCGGCGGCGGCCAGGTCGGAGGCGCTGTAGAGCACCCGATCACCGTCGACGAACACGATTCACACTGTAGGTCGAAGCCCCGACAGCTCACCCCTCCAGCTCACCCCTCCAGCTCACCCCTCCAGCTCACCCCCCCCGCGACCGAGCATTGCTCCTATGTCAAGCGGCGACTGCCTGGAGGGGTTTGTCGTGGGTGTGGTTGAGGTGTTTGTC
>NZ_JBDGJH010000041.1:0-10914 GCF_057656995.1 Mycobacterium sp. Soil_C_30
ATCTTGCTGATCGCGATCTCATCCAACAGGCCCTGCGCGCCGCCGGCGATCTGGGTGGAATCGATGCTGTAGTCCGGCGCTTTGACGCCCTCGGCCAGTTCGTTGACATCGGCGACCAACTGATCGGCCAACGCGGCGGCATCGGGCTGCAGCCCGGTGACCCACAGCTGCTTTTCCAGCGCATGGAAGCCGGTCCAGCGCTGGCCGTCTTCGAGGTCGGCCTCGCGCAGATCGATACGCGGATCGAGGTCGTTGGGGAAGGACTCGGCCACCGGTTCGATGCGCTCGTAGTACACCCGCGACGTCGGATACTGCGCCTTGGCGGCCTCGACGTCGCCGGCTTTGACGGCCGCGGCGAAGGCGTCCACCGCCGGCACCAACGCCTCGGTCTGCGAGATCACATAGCGTTTGTAGTTGTCGGAGGCTTCCTTGAACTTGCCTTCGGTGTCGACCTGCACTTCCTGACCGGTCACGGTGAAGTCACCGCGGATGCCGTCGCCGATCATGCCGGGCTTGCACGCGGTCTGGTAGGTGCCGGGCTGGGTCAACTGCACGATCAGGGTGCGCTGCAATCCCGGGGAGACGTTTTCCACCTCACCCATCACCCGGTCACCTTCGCCGTAGACGTAGAACTCGGTGACCTTGGTGCCGTTGTTGGTGATGACGAAGGTGTTGGCGCCGGTGGCCCCTTCGGTGCCCGACAGGGTGCACTCGGTGTCGGTGGCCTCCACGCTGACCTGCTCGGCCCCGGCCGCCCCGGTGTCCTGCTCGGCCGAGGACGCCGACTCCTTGGCCGTGCAACTGGTCAACGACACACCCGCCAACACCGCCGCGGCCACAGCGACAAAGGGAAAACCGTTCACGTAGACGACCTCTCAGTCTGCAGAGCTACCCCATTAGGTAAGGCGAACCTTAGCCCGAAGAACGGCCGTACCCTAGGCGCTCCCCGCTGTGAAATCGCTGAGAGCCGCGGTCAGCTTTCGTGTCCACCCGGGATCCGGATCGTGACGACGGTTCCGCCGTGTGCTCGGTCGGTGATGTCCACCGTGCCGTGATGGCCGGCCACGATCTCGGCCACGATCGCCAACCCCAGACCCGTGCCACCGCTGAGACCTCCGCGGGGCTCGGCATGGTCGGTGTCCAGGCGGACGAACCGGTCGAAGACCCGCACCCGGTCCGCCACCGCCACACCCGGCCCGTCATCACCGACCCGCAACACCGCAACCCCCTCGACCACCGCCACCGACAACTCGATCACCGACGCCGCATGACGCACCGCGTTGTCACACACATTGCGCACCGCACGCCCCAACGCCTCGGCATCACCGACCACCGACACCGCCGCCACCTGCACATCCACCCGCAACGACGACGACACCACCGCCACCCGCGCCGCCTCCGCACCCAACACCTCATCCAGACGCACACACTCACGCCGCAACGCCAACCCACGCTCATCAGCACGGGCCAACAACAACAAATCCTCGATCAACAACTTCATCCGATGCGCCTCGGGCAACAGGATGGTCGACGCGAGCTCACCACTCAACAGGTGTGGTTGTCTCCCAACGCTTTCGAGCGCTGCCAAGATGGTGGCGACCGGGCCCTGCAGAGCGTATGACGCATCCCCCACGAACCGGCGTTGCCGCGCCTGGCCGGACTCGATCCGGTCCAGCATGGCGTTCATCGTGACGGCCAGCGCCTGGATGTCGTCGCGGCCCAACGGCACCGGGACCCGCGCGTCGAGATCTGCCGCCGAGATACTGGTGAGGCGGGAGCGCATGGCTTCGACCGCGCGCAGCGATCGGCGCACCATCAGATAGTTGACCCCGGCGGCCACCGGTACCACCAGCAGCGTGGCGCCGGCGAGCACTGCTGCGACCAGCCGCACCGAATGGCCCACGGCAGCAGCATCGGTGGCCACCACCACGGTGTAGACGCCCTCGGTTCGTTCGCTGACCCGGACGCCGGCCGTGGGCGTCATGGGTGTGGCCGGGGCATCTCGCGAACCGCGCACCACCTGGCCGCGGGAATCGACGATCTGCACCGCCCGCACCCGCAGATCGGTGGCCAGAAGTCCGGCGTCGATCTCCGAAGGCGCTTCAACCTGCAACGCAGCGGCGATGTCGGCGCTTCGTGCGCGCGCCGCCTCATCCAGCCCGGCCGTCAGGAGGCGGTGAAACAGTAGGACGAAGCCCACCGACGCGAGGACCCAGGCCACCAGAACCACCGCTGCCGCAGTGGTGGCCGCGCGCCCGGAGAAACCCCACGTCCGCGACACCCCGGACACCGCCGTGTCTTCCGCTGCCGCCGCCACGCCTCCATACTGGCGCACGAGTGGTGCGGGGGGCGCGTCGCTAATCGATCCGGCGGGTTCGCGGCCGGTGCGTGTCCGTCACGCGCGCCTCGGTTCCGGATGCTGGTGCCACCTCGCCCGGTTTCACCAGTCGCAGCTGTGGTGCGCGGGTGTGTTGACGTCGCAGGAGCTGCGCGAATCGAAGGATGCGTTCGTGGTCTTCGGTCCGCAGTTCTCCGAGGACCCGGTTCAGCGCCGAGGTGGTACCGGTGGACGGATCCTCCATACCGAGGAGGTAATTGACCGGGCAGGCGTAAAGTGTTGCCAGCCGGCGCAATTCGAGGCATTCGACGCTCCTGGCGCCGGTCTCGATCTGCACCACCTCGTCCGGGCCCATACCGATGTACTCCGCCACGTCGGCGTGGGACAGCCCGAGGTGCTGACGTACCTCACGAAGCCGTTGGGCGACCGCCAGTCGACCCACGTCGCCGTCGCCGATCAGCTCCACGGCGCAGATGGTATTTCGCCGCCACTGAGAGGGCGCTGAGAAACCCTTCTCAGCGCCCTCTTAGCCGCATCGCGCGACACTGCCACTATGGACGGCGTGGCGACACGGGCATCAATGTTGCCCAGGTTGCTGCGTCCTGGGCACTGGGGTATCCCTGCGCGCTCTGCGGTGGTGTCGGCGGCCGTGGTTCTCCTGTCACTTTTCCTGGCGGGGCTCGGCGTGACGACCAGCGTGCTCTTCACGTCGTTCCTGGCCATCGACGGCAGTTCGGCAGCCAGGGTCGGTGACATCGCGGCGACGCTGCGCGAGGAAGGCCTGCCCGGGCTCGACGGTGCGCTGCTGGCCACCAACGATCATGTGTCAGCCGTACAGGTGGTCGACGCCGCGGGCCAGGTGGTGGCCCGTTCCGCCGGCGCCCCCGCCACACCACTGGTGTCGCCCTCGGAGTTCGGCTCGCAGGCGCCCCGAACCCTGCGCGACGACTACACCCCCGACGACAACATGCGGTTGAGCGGGCAGACCATCGAGACCAACAGTGGCCGTTTCACCGTCATGGTCGGCGGCGACAGCAATGCCGTGGAATCCACCGTCATCTCCGTGGCCATTCTGCTCGGGGTTGCGGCGCTGTTGGTCACCGCGGTAGCGGCCATGGTCAGTTTCCGCCTGGTGCAGCGCTCCCTGAAGACAGTGGACGCCATTCGGGCGCAGGTGTCCGAGATCTCCGCATCCAGGCTCGATGAGCGGGTGCCGGTACCCCCGCGGCGCGATGAGATCTCCGCGCTCGCGGAAACCATGAACGCGATGCTGGCCCGCATCGAGCTGGCCGACAAGGCGCAGCGCCAGTTCGTCGGTGACGCCTCCCACGAACTGAGAAGCCCACTGGCGACCATCATCTCGGCGCTCGAAGTCGCCGAAGCGCACCCACAACTGCTCGACCACCAGCTGGCCACCGACATCCTGTTGCCCGAGGCGCATCGGATGAAGTTGTTGATCGAGGATTTGTTGTTGTTGGCCCGTGCTGATGAGCGTGGGTTGGCGTTGCGGCGTGAGTGTGTGCGTCTGGATGAGGTGTTGGGTGCGGAGGCGGCGCGGGTGGCGGTGGTGTCGTCGTCGTTGCGGGTGGATGTGCAGGTGGCGGCGGTGTCGGTGGTCGGTGATGCCGAGGCGTTGGGGCGTGCGGTGCGCAATGTGTGTGACAACGCGGTGCGTCATGCGGCGTCGATGATCGAGTTGTCGGTGGCGGTGGTCGAGGGGGTTGCGGTGTTGCGGGTCGGTGATGACGGGCCAGGTGTGGCGGTGGCGGACCGGGTGCGGGTCTTCGACCGATTCGTCCGCCTGGACGCCGACCGCTCCCGCCGTGGTGGTGGCACGGGTCTGGGGTTGGCGATCGTGGCCGAGATCGTAGCCGGCCATCACGGCACGGTGGACATCACCGACCGAGCACACGGCGGAACCGTCGTGACGATGAGATTGCCGTTACGGTAACAACCGGTATCCGACGCCCCGGATAGTCTCGATTGTGTTGGTGCCGAAGGGAATATCGATCTTGCGTCGCAGGTAACCGACGTACACCTCGACGACGTTGGCCGGTCCCTTGTAGTGCGCGTCCCAGACGTTGACCAGGATGTCGCTCTTGGTCACCACCACGTCCTTGTTGCGCATGAGATACTCCAGCACTCCGAATTCCCTGGGCGTCAATGCTATTGACTTGCCATCACGGCAGACCACCCGCCGCGCCGGATCCAACGACAGCGATCCGGCCGTCAAGATGACCGGCCGTTCCGGAGCGCCCCGCCGCATCAACGCACGCAGGCGAGCCACCAGGATCTTGAACGAAAACGGTTTGATCAGATAGTCGTCGGCGCCGAGATCAAAAGCGTCGGTCTGGTCGTATTCGCCGTCTTTGGCGGTCAGCATGATGACCGGCGTCCACAGCTGGGCTGACCGCATACGCCGCAGCACCTCGTAGCCGCTGAGCTCCGGAATCATGATGTCGAGTATCACGACGTCGTAGGCGTTCTCCATGACTTCGTGCAGCCCCTCGACGCCCGTCGGCGCCGTCACCACCACAAAACCCTCAGCACGCAGGCCCATAGCCAGCGCGCTGGCCAACCGCTCCTCGTCCTCGACGAGTAACACCCGCATGATCGCCCCTCCCTCCGAACAACAGATTAAGCGCCGGAGGGGCTGCCCTCGGCCGACATGGGTCAGGATGGAGCGTGTGACCGTACCGTCCCCGTCACCTGATGAGCCGTCGTCGACCGGCCTGGGATCCCGTGCCGCGGCGGCGCTGGTGTTCGGATCGTCGGCCGCGGTGCTGGTGGTCGAGATCACCGCGTTGCGATTGCTGGCTCCCTACCTGGGTCTGACGCTGGAGACCAGCACGCTGGTGATCGGGATCGCGCTCGCGGCCATCGCACTCGGCTCCTGGGCAGGTGGCCGCGTCGCCGACCGCATCGATCCGCGCCGGCTTCTCGGGCCCTCGCTCGCCGTATCGGGGGCTGTCGTGGCGCTGACCCCGGCGGCGCTGCGTGCGGTCGCGGAGTGGGCGCCACCCACGCTCCTGGTGATCGCGTCTGTGACCATTCTGGTGCCGGGCGCACTGCTGTCCGCGGTGACGCCGATGGTGACCAAGTTGCGCCTGCTGCGTCTCGCCGAGACCGGGACCGTCGTCGGCCAGTTGTCGGGTGTGGGCACCGTCGGCGCCATCGCCGGCACCGTCGTCACCGGCTTCGTCCTGATCTCGCACCTACCGGTCAGTGCCATCCTGGTGGGCCTGGGCGCTTTGTTGATGGTCGGCGGCGCCGTGATCGCGTGGCGCATGCGCCGGTGGAGCAACGCCGCGGCGGCAGGGCTGGCGCTGGCGCTCGTGGCCGGCGGTGTCACAAGCTATTTCGCGCCGGGCGGCTGCGATGCGGAAACGCAGTACCATTGCGCCCGGGTGCTCGCCGACCCCGATCGCGACACCGGTCGCACGCTGGTACTGGACGGTGTACGGCACTCCTATGTCGACGTCGACGATCCACTCTTCCTGCAGTTCGCCTACGTGCGCGCCCTTGCCTCGGTGATCGACGCCGCGTTCCCGGCCGGCACTGCATTGACGGCCTATCACCTCGGCGGTGGCGGACTGACCTTCCCGCGCTATCTCGCCGCGACGCGGCCGGGCACCGACAGTCTGGTCTCCGAGATCGACGCCGGTGTGGTGCGTATCGACCGCGACGAACTGGCACTGGAATCAGGTGCCGGCATCGACGTCCGCGTGGAAGACGGCAGGCTCGGCCTGCGCCGCCTCGACGCCGGCAGCCGGGATCTGATCGTCGGTGATGCGTTCGGGGGCGTGAGTGTCCCATGGCATCTGACCACTGTCGAAGCGATGACCGACATTCAGCGGGTGCTCACCGACGACGGCGTCTACGCCGCCAACCTGATCGATCACGGCGACCTGGCGTTCGCGCGAGCCGAGGTGGTGACCCTGGGCCGGGTGTTCGATCACGTCGTGGTCTGCACCCGGCCCGGAAATGACGGCGGCAATCTTGTTGTCGCCGCTTCCGACCGACCGCTCGATCCATCGGCCATCCAACTCGCCCTGCACGCCAACAACACCGGGTGGGAAACCATCAGCGGCGCCGACCTCACCGCGTGGACCGGTGACGCCGAAGTGCTCACCGACGACTATGCACCCGTCGACCAGCTACTCGAGCCCTATCGCCGCCCCACCGGTCAATCCTGGGCCCCGCCGTAGTCCAACAGCGCGCTGTCGCACGGGCACCCATTCAGGTGTAGGCGACGTGAACCCGGTCGATGCGGCCCTCGAACGGGAACGGTGCCCGATGGTGGTAGTCACGGGACACCGGCGAGCCCAGACACGTGCCGATGTCGAGGCAGTCGTTCGCGGTGAACAACAGCGGCGCGCTCACCGGAACTCGACCGGACGCGACGGTGGCTTCGCCGATGGTCACGGTGACATCGAGTGGACCCGCCGGACGCTGCTCGGCGTATCGAGTGGCCACTGTTATCGTCGTCCGGCCCGGCTCGATCTTGGCGGCGGAGCGAATGATGGTGCGCGACAGAATGAACAGGTTGTACTCGTAGCACAAGTGGCCGCCGTCGAAATAGCAGGTCAACCCGCCCGCAGCTCCCCCGAGTGCATACAGCACACCATTGACGTCAGCGGGAATGTCGGCCTCGATGGTGACGACGTTGTTCTTGTTGCCCAGCGCGGGCGCGCAGAACTCCGGCATCCGCACCATGTCTCCGGCGAAGGTCCACTCCGAATACGGCGGGGCGATACGCAGTTCGGGGTGATACACCGGCACCCACAAACCTCCACCGACCGGCAGCACGGCGTTGCGCGCGGCTTCGATGGCGAACATCTCCCGCATCTGGACGAGCTTCTCGGGATGCGCACCGGCCAGGTCATGAGCCTGCGACCAGTCGTTGTCGAGGTCATACAGCTCCCACGTGTCGTGATCGGGTGTCCACGTCGCGATTCCCTCGGGCTGACCTGGAACCCAGGGCAACCTCGGTCCGCGTGCACAGGCCAGCCAGCCGTCGTGGTAGATGCCGCGGCTGCCCATGATCTCGAAGTACTGGGTCACCTTTCCGCCCGGTGCGGTGCGGTCCACCAGGGTGCGCGCGAAACTGCTTCCGGCCAGCGGGATCTGAGGTTCTCCGTACACAGTCCGAGGGGCTTCGATACCGACGATTTCGTAGATCGTGGGTACCACGTCGTTGCAGTGCAGGAACACATCCCTGGGTGTGGTGTCGGCAGCCACTTTCGCCGGCCAGCGCACCGCCATCGGATTGCGGGTGCCACCCAGATGCGATGCCAGCAGTTTCATTCCCTTGTACGGCGTTGATCCTGCCCATGCCCAACCCGCGTGGTACTGGTTGTCCACCAGCGGCGAACCCAGGACGTCGAGCCCACCGAGCTCGTCGAGGGCATCGATGTGCTGCCGGACCGTGGTGGGAATCCCGTTCTGCGCCAACAGTTCGGCGATCGTCCCGTTCTGGCCTTCGCCGGAGGAGCCATTGTCCCCCCAGATGTACAAGAACAGCGTGTTGTCACCGTAGCCAAGGCTGTCCAGTTCATCGGCGATCCGGCCGACCTGAACGTCGACATGCTCGGCGTATCCGGCGGCCACCTCCATCAGCCGACGTTGGAACGGCTTCTCGTCCTCGGGGATGTCCTCCCACGCCGGCAGCGTTTCGTCACGGTCGGTCAGTTGGCAGTCCTGCGGGATCCACCCCTTGTCCTTGGCCCGCTCGAACACCCGCTGCCGGTAGGCATCCCAGCCGTCGTCGAATTTACCGGCGTACTTGTCTGCCCATTCCTTCATGATGTGGTGTGGGCCGTGCAGGCAGCCGCTGGCCCAGTACATGAAGAACGGTTTGTCGGCATTGAAGGCCCGATGCCTCCTCAGCCAGCCGATCGCATCGTCGGCCAAATCCTCGGAAAGGTGATAGCCCTGCTCGGGGGTGCGGGGCGGCCTCACCACGGTGGTGTTGCGCACCAGATGCGGTTCGTACTGGGAGGCCTCGCCGGCCAGGAATCCGTAGAAGTACTCGAAACCCAGCCCGGTGGGCCAATTCTCGAAGGGGCCGGCGGCCGTGGTCTCCTCCGCGGGCGTGTTGTGCCACTTACCGAACGCCGACGTCGCGTATCCGTACTGCTTGAGCACCTCGGCGACGGTGGCACTCGAGCGTGGAATCTTGCCCGCGTACCCGTCCCAGTCGTTGGCCAGCTCGGCGATTTGGCCGTTTCCGATCTCGTGATGGTTGCGCCCCGTCAGCAATGACGCACGGGTGGGCGAACACATCGCGGTCGTGTGGAACCGGTTGTACGACACCCCCTCGGCGACGATGCGATCCAGTGTCGCCGTGGTCACCTCGCCCCCGAAGGTCGTGGGCAACCCCGGACCGGCGTCGTCGATCAGGATGATGACGATGTTGGGCGCGTCCCGGTGCAGACGCCGCGGCACCGTTCGCGGTGTGTAGGTGGATTCCGCGAGTGTGCGGCCTGCGACGCTGGCGGACGGAATCGGAGGGAACGGCAACACCCCACCACCGGGTAAGACCGGCGCCACTACTTGACCACCCAGCCCGTCGGACATCGCCGCTCCTCATTCGTTTAACGGACACCTTGACTACCGAGAACCTAGTCTGCGACCCGTCGCGCCGTCTCGGCGATATCCAAACATGCAGGGCAAACCGCCGGCCGGCTACGTACCACCTGGAGCAGTACCACGTGAGCCCCCACACAACGCCGCGCCCCTCAGCCGGCCAGCGACTCGTCGAGCGCGTCCGTGAGGTCGTCGTAACTGCGTGGCTGCAGCCGAGCACCGTTCACGAAAAAGGTAGGGGTGCCCTGCACTCCGAGCGCTTGGCCGTCGGCGATATCGAGTTGAATACGCTGCAGTGTCGTGGGGTCAGCGTAGGCGGCGTCGTGGGGAGCCTTATCGAGCCCGAGTTCTGTTGCGAAATAACGAATACGCCGTCCTCCGGGACTCGCTGCTCTCCCCATTCGGTTTGGGTGTCGTACATCTTCTTGCACATTTCCTCGAGTTGGCCTTGCTGTGCCGCCGCTTCCACCGCACGCGCGGCCCGCTCGGCATTGAAATGACCCGGCATCGGGAAGTACCGGATCACGAAATTCGCCCGGTCGCCGTAATCGGCACGGAGTTGTTCGACCGCCGGGTACACCGCTTTGCACCCTTCGCACTCGAAGTCCAGGAATTCGACGAAAGTCACTTCGCCGCCCGGCACCGAGTTCAGTAGATGACTGTTCTCGCGCACCACTTCCCCGCCTGCGACGGCGTGGAGTTCTCGTCGCCGGGGCCCAGCTGCACAGCGATCGTGGCCACGGCGAGCACAGCGATGACCGCGGTGGTGATCAGCTCGGGATGCGGTTACCGACAAACGAACTCGCGGCCGACGAGCCGTCCGAGCTGGACCGCGCCCATGCCGCCGCCGTACTCGAGGCCTTCGCTGAAGGCACCGGTGGGTACTACGCTGACCTGTTGGGCGGCATCGGGCGCCGAGCGTTTCGTATGCCGATATCAGCACTCCACGACGGCTAGTCCGCTGCACCCTCCGACGCGTTGCTCACCAACTGCGCACCCGCGGAGACCAACAGCGGCACCGCGCGCTCAACCAGCTCATCGGTCATCCGGGTGACAGGGCCCGAGACCGACACGGCGATCCAGCTCAGTACATCGAGGGCGACCGGCACCGCCACGCAGCGCACCCCGATCTCCTGCTCCTGATCGTCGAGGGCGTAACCCCGGCGCTTGATGCGCTCCATCTCGGCCAGCAGAGCCACCCGCGTGGTGATGGTGTGTTCGGTATGGCGCGTGAGTCCGCGGCGGTCGACGATCGCGTTGATGGTCGAGGTGTCGAGTTGAGCCAGCAGCGCCTTGCCCACCCCGGTGCAGTGCAGCTCGACACGCCGGCCCACTTCGATGAACATGCGCATGCTGAACTTAGACGGCACCTGGGCGATGTATTCCGCCTGCTCGCTGGAGAGCACGGCGAGGTTGGCGGTCTCGCCGAGTTCTTCGACCAGTTCGGCCAACACCGGTAGCGCACCGGCGCCTACCGAGGCATTCGCGGCCGAGGCCAGGGGGACCAACCGAAACCCCAGCGCGTAACTGCGATTGGGGAGCTGGCGCATGTACCCCCGCTCCACGAGCGTGCGCACCAGCCTGTGCGCGGTCGGCACCGGCAGGTTGGCCCCGGCAGCGATCTCGGCAACCGTCTGGCTTCCACCCTTCGCCGCAACGCCTTCCAGGACGTCGAGCGCTCGATGCAGGGATTGCACCCCACCGGCGGGGGCGCTCACAGGACGCCTGACCATGTGGCCAACGTTGACACAACGCTACCTCCATGATTCTCTAAACGAGAGGATCATTCCACGATATGAAATGATTCTCCCGGCTCCGGCGTTGCCGTTGCTGAGAGCGCAGTCTCCCATGCCGATCTGCGACAGTCCATGGCGGTCGGCGCGGGAACAACAGGATAGAGGCGGTGGATCGATGACTGAGCGTGTGACCGTGGGTAACTTGCGGGTCGCCAAGGTGCTGCATGACTTCGTGAACAACGAGGCGTTGCC
>NZ_JBDGJH010000042.1:0-10425 GCF_057656995.1 Mycobacterium sp. Soil_C_30
ACCCCAGCCCAACGCTTAGCCGCACTCGTTAGCCAAACCGCGTAAATGTTTCTTCAACCACTTGACTATGAGCGAGAGCGAACGGGCATTTCGTCGGTTTGAGTGAGGGCCCTCACGGGGCCGCCGCCACCCCCACCGGCTCCCCGAAGGCCGGAATCACCTGGCCTTCGGGGTATGTCTCGATGATGAACTGCTCCACCGCGTCGGAGTTGTACAGCTCGAAGACCTTCTTGTACTCAGGCTTGTCGACGTCCTCGGTGCCCTTCGGCGTCGCCGTGTACCGGTATCACCATTGCACGCACGGCCCGCAGTGTCTCGAGGATGCGTGGTGCGGTGGGGTGTTCGACGGCGACGGCGCCACCGGGTTGCACCGTGGCCCGCAGCGCCAGCAGGGTTCCTTCGTACCCGCCGTTGGCCACGGTGACGGCCGCAGGGCTGTATGGCCAGGTGGCCGTGATGGCGTCGAGCAGCGCAGGGTCGACCGCGTCGGTGTCATGGTCGGCGCGCCGGCCGGCGGCTGCCGCGGCGAACGCCGCCTCCAGCGGGGGTAGCAACCGGGGATCGGGCAGGTGCTCGTCGAATGGGTAGTCCGACCACGGCCGGGTGTCGACCGCCGGTGCGGCGACGACGGTGCCACGCCTGCGGTCGGTGTGCACCCAGCCGCCGTGCCGCAGGTCGGTCCACGCGATCGACACGGTCGAGGGGCTGACGTTCAGGGCTTCGGCGACCCGGCGCACCGTGGCCAGGCGAGAGCCCTGCGCCAGTGCGCCGTCGCGGATCAAGGTTTGGACCGCCTTGGCTATTCCGCGTGAGCTCGGGTCGGTCACGGCGGCCGTGATCTCGGACAGCCCGTCATCGGAGTGGGTATCAGTGATCATCTTGGCTTCCCATCGACGTGTCGAACTGCTCGAAACTAACAACGGCGGCGCACCGTGGAAGCTGTTAAATCCAGCGTGCGCGGATCTCCTCGAAATGCACGATGACCATAGTTTTTAGGCGGCGTACGGCTGGCCCGCGGGTCCGCGGCCGGACTGGACAAACCAGGCTTTGACGGCCTCACCACCCTGGACAAACGAGGCTCTCGAACCGCTCGGCGGTCGCGAGCAGTGTGCCGTCGTCACCTTGGGGCGCCGACACCAGCAGTCCGGCTCTTGGCAGCGGCAGCGACACCCCGCAGGTGCCGAGGTAACTGAGCACCATCGTGGTGCGCAGGGTGCTGGCGTTGGCGGCGTCGTAGGCGGCGTCGCTGGCGAGCAGGTCGGCGATGCGCGGCGGCTCGTGACGCACGGTCGGGCACAGGAGCAGCGCGCCTTGCAGGTCCGCTCGAAATCTTCTGCGCAGCTTCGACATCGCGTGACGAACCAACTCAGCCGTGACGTCGGCGTTGCTCTGCACCCGCCGCCAGGTGGCCGGTTCGACACCGGTGAGGCCGCCGTAAGCCGCATACGCTTCGGCACCGACGATCGTGCCGTGCTCATCCAACAGCCGCTGCGCCTCGTCCATGGCTGGTACCGCGCGCACACTCACCGCGATGCCGCTGTGCCGTAATCGGTCCACCGCCGCGTCGAACGCCGCCCGGACACCGGGAGTACAGTCGTCGGTCCATTCCCCGGCGGGGATCACCGCTCGGCGGACCGGCGCCCACGAGGGCCCTGGAACAATCAGCCCGTCGAGCAACCGGATCGTGGCCACCGCCCGTGCCAGCAGGCCGACGCAGTCCAGCGTCGGTGACAGCGCGTGAAAATCGTTGCGTCCATAACGTTCCCGACTGGCACGGTAGCCGACGCAGCCGGTGAACGCGGCCGGGATGCGCGCCGAGCCGGAGGTGTCGGTGCCGACCGCAACCGGCACCAGACCGGAGGCGACGGCCACGGCGGATCCGGATGACGACCCGCCCGGCACCAGCGTCGGGTTCACCGGATTGACCGGGGTGCCGAAATGCCTGTTGATCCCGAGTCCGGAGAAGGCGAACTCGCTGAGGTTGGTCTTGCCCACCGTCACCATGCCGAGGTCGCGCAGCCGTCGTACCAGAGCACTGTCCCGGGTGGCGGCCGGCGAGTCGGCCCGCAGTGCCGACCCGCACGTGGTGACGGTGCCTGCGACGTCGAACAAGTCCTTCCACACCAGCGGCATCCCGTCCACGGGGCTCAACGACTGGCGCCGACGATCACTGGCCCGGGCTTCCTCCCGGGCGCGGTGGGCGGTGACGGCCAGCATGGTGGGCGTCGAGGCGCATTCGAGTGCGCGCTCGGTCGCCTCCTGCGCGGTGCATGTCTGCATTCCAGCACGGTAAAAGCGCTGGTCCCGATGGTCGATGGAGGATCCTCCAGCCGTAGGCGTCAAACAGTGTGCAGATCACCATGATGATCGGGCGTGGCCGGTCCGTTGAATGCGACCATGGAGACAACACGCAGTACCACCACCGTGGAGGTGCCGGCCGGCGCTGGGCGCGCCGTCCTGGTGCACCGCGGCGAACAGGTACGGGTGGTCGACGTCGAAGGCCGGCAGGTGGGCGACGTGTTCGCCTTCGCGGCCGAGGACGTCACCGAGCACCTGTCCTCGTCGCACACCCGCACCTCGGTCGGACGGCTGTTCCCCCGCATCGGTGAGCAGTTCGTGACCAACCGTCGCCGGCCCATTCTGACGTTGGCCGGCGACACCTCACCCGCGGTGCACGACATGTTGATCGCGGCCTGCGATTCCGCGCGCTACCGTGCGCTCGGCGCCACCGACCACCGGTCGTGTGCGGCCAATCTACGGGCTGCTCTGGCCGCGCTCGGCCTGTCGACCCCGGTGACACCTCAGCCGGTGAACGTCTTCATGAACATCCCGGTGGGCGCCGACGGCCAGCTGCGCTGGCTGCCCGCTGTGTCGCGCCCTGGTGACGCCATCACCTTCGAAGCGGCGATGGACTGCGTGGTGGTGGTGTCCGCGTGCCCGATGGATCTGAACGCCATCAACGGCGACCGCCCCACACCGCTGGTCATCGAAACCAACACCACTTCAAAGGAAATCTGATCATGCACACTGCACTCACCTCTCAGAAACTCGGCACCCTGGCGTTGACCAACCGCCTGGCCGTGGCGCCCATGACCCGCGTATCCGCCACTGCGGACGGCGCCGCGACCGCCGAGATGGCCGACTACTACTCCGCTTTCGCCCGGGGCGGCTTCGGCCTGATCCTCACCGAGGGCACCTACACCGACACCACCCACAGCCAGGGCTACCTCAACCAGCCCGGCCTGGCCACCGAGGCGCACGTCGCGGCCTGGCGCCCGGTGACCGAAGCCGTTCACGCACAGGGTGTTCCGATCATCGCTCAGCTCATGCACGCCGGGGCGTTGTCGCAAGGCAACGGGTATGGCGACCACACCATCGCACCGTCGGCGATCACACCGCGCGGTGAGAAGCTCGAAGAGTACGGCGGCTCCGGCACCTGGCCGACGCCGCAGGCAATGACCGCCGACGACATCGACGACGTGGTGGCCGGTTTCGTGTCCGCGGCTGCTCGGGCGCGCCGTGCCGGCTTCGACGGTGTCGAGGTGCACGCCGCGAACGGCTATCTGCTGGACCAGTTCCTCACCGGCTACACCAACACCCGCGATGACGAGTACGGCGGCAGTGTGCAGAACCGGATCCGGCTGACTGCGTGGATTCTCCGCGAGATCCGAGCGGCGGAGCCGGATCTGGTGCTGGGGGTCCGGCTGTCGCAGACAAAGGTGAATGATTTCACCTACCGCTGGCCCGGCGGCGCCGCCGACGCCGAGATCATCTTCACCGCGCTGGCGGGCACCGGTGTCGACTGTCTGCACATCGCCAGCGAGGGCCGCAATTTCATCGACACCGCCCGCCTCTCGGACGGACGCACGCTCACCGCGCTGGCCCGCGAGGTCAGTGGGTTGCCGGTGATGGCCAACGGCGGCATGCACGATCTGCGGCAGGCAGCCGAGGTACTCGACGATGGCCACGCCGATCTGCTGTCGTTGGGTCGTGGCGCGCTGGCCAACCCCGATCTGCCGCAGCGGATCGCCGGCGGCACCGAGTTGGACACGTTCGACCACGGGATGCTGTCCCCGATGGCCACGTTGGGCAACGCACGCTCCTGGCTGGCGAACCGGTGACCTGGCACGGGGGCTCCGCGGCAGTGGCCACCCTGACCTTCGATGTCGACGCCGAGACGCCGATTCTGGCGCAGGGCCGGCACTACGCCGATCATCTGATGACGATGTCGCACCAGTCCTACGGCCCGGACGTCGGGGTGCCCCGCATCCTCGACATGCTCGACGAACTCGAGGTTCCGGCAACATTCTTCGTGCCGGGCTGGGTGGCCGAGCACCGGCCCGGGCTGGCGGCTTCGATTGTGGAGCGTGGTCACGAGGTAGCTCACCACTCCTACAGTCACCGCTCGCCGGTCACCATGACCGCTTCGCAGGAGCGCGCCGATTTCGCCCGCGCCATGGATGTCTTCGCCGCTCAGGGTATCGAGATCAGCGGCCACCGGGCGGCGCTGTGGGGCGCCAGCCGGCAGACACCGGAGCTCATCGCCGAGTTCGGTCTGACCTACGACTCCTCGCTGATGGGTGACGACCGTCCGTACCGCATCGCCACCGGCAGTTCACCGATTGTGGAACTGCCGGTGCACTGGTCGCTCGACGACTGGGAGCAATATGCCTACCTGCCGGATCCGCACATCGGCGCGGTGATCGAGTCACCGGTGAAGGTCGCCGAGATGTGGCGCGCCGAGCTGGACGCCATGCGCCGCTATCGGTGCCTGTTCAACCTCTGTGTGCATCCGTTCCTGTCGGGCCGTCCCGGCCGGCTCATGGCGCTGCGAGGGTTGATCGAGCATGCCCAGGAGCTCGGCGATGTCCACTTCGCCCGGTGCCGCGACCTGGCCCGGGACGTCAACGGCGACAGCATGATCCAACCCCGCGTCTTGACGCGTCCGCCCGCCTCGCCGGAGGTGTACCCCGACTAGGCCAGGGTGTCCGCCTCGAGCGCGAGGAACAGGTCCACCCGGTCCTCGAGTCGGGTGACGTCGCGCCCGGCCAGCTCCCCGATCCGCGCCAAGCGGTTACGCAGGGTGTTGACGTGGACGAACAGTTCGGCTGCCGTGGTGGCGAACTGGCCGTCGTTGCTCAGGAACGCCCGCAGGGTGCGTTCCAGTTCCGTGCCGTACTGCTGATCGTGGGCGCGCAGCGGGCCCAGGATGTCGTCGGCGAAGCGCCGCAGCACGCTGCGGTCGTGCAGACCCAGCAGCATCCGGTAGGTGCTGACGTCGGCGAAGGTCCCGACCCGCGAGGCGCCGTCGCGGCGGTGCAGGACGTGGCACACCTCCCGAGAACTGATCAGGGGCTCGCGCAACGCCGTCGAATCCGGGGCCAGCGCGCCGACTCCGACGACGGCGCGCTCGTCGGGGAAACGAGCGGTCACCGCGTCGACGAGCCGGCGGCACAGCGCGACGACGTCGGCGCTGGTGGTATTCCACGGGAACACGGCCACGGTGTCCTGGCTGCCGGCCACCACCACAGCGGGGATGCCCCGGCCGCGGAAAAACGCCTCGATCTCGTCGGTGGACCCGGGCGGGCGCACCGGCCCGTCGCCGACCACGATGGCGATCACCGCCAGTTGTGCGTTCGGATCGATACCGAAGGCGCGCAACCGATCCCGCACGTCAGCAGCCCGGGCCGCGCCGGAGAGCACCATCTCCAGCAGTTCACTGGCAAAGCGCGACTCGATGGCCTGCAGGGCCTGCTGCTTGGTGACCTCCAGGCTCAGGAACCGCGCCGCCTGCTCGACGGCCGCCCGCTCGGCGTCGCTGATCTGGGCCAGCGGCCGCAGACAGAACACCCCGGCATCGATGTCACCCATGGCCCCCTCCACCAGGAACACCGCCGACGGCCCGACTCCGGGCAGGTCCGCCTCCAACGGCGGGGGCCGCCGCGCCAACGCGTCGGCGGCCCGACGGTCGATCTCGGGATCAACCCCGTCGCCGGCCAGGCGACGGCCCAGCCGGTCGATCACCAGCAGCGGCAGATCGTGCTCGCGGCGCAGGACGTCCAGTACGCCTTCGGCTCCCCCGCCGCGGGCGATCGACAGTGCCAGCGCGTCACCGCGGCGTACCAGCTTGGCCAATGCGTCCTGGCGCGCCGCCCCCTGGATCCGTGCGGCGGCTTCGGTGATGGCCGTGAACGGCACCGCGACCGACAGGGCGACCAGCGGCAGTCCGGCGCCGGCGCAGGCGTCGACCAGATCCGTTGGTGCGCTCGGATTCTGTTCTGTGAGACCGAAGATCAGCCCACCGGCGCGGGCGCGTTGTAGCGCGGCGACAAAACCGGCCGCGGTGGTGGTGTCGCGCCACAGGCCGTTGGTCAGCACCACTTCCGAAGCGCGGATGTACGGCGACGGGTCAGGCAGTTCGGTGTTGTGCAGCCACAGCACCTCCCGGTCGAGCGCCCCCGCGGGCCCGGAGACCTCCACCTCGAGCTCCAGTGCGGATTCGGCAAGCAAGGCACTCAGACTCAACATGGCTGTATCTACATCCATTCACATCCGCTGATGATGGATCTTTATACACTGCTCGGCCGCCGGCGGCGGTGTTTCGATGGTGCAAGTCACACTCGTGAGGAGAACCTGATGTCAACCAGTCCCGCCGATATCGCGCATGACGAGTCGCACAAGGATGCCGCCGTGCCGTTCGACGCCCACGGTATCGAACCCATTCCCGATGACAGCCGCGACTGTTCGCCGTGGGAGTTGTTCTGGATCTGGTCCGGCGCCAACATCGCGCCGATCAACTGGGTGCTCGGTGCGCTCGGAATCACGTTGGGCCTGAGCCTGATCGAGACGCTCATCGTCGTCGCCGCGGGAAACCTGCTCGGGTGCGCCGTCTTCGGGGTGTTCAACGTGATCGGTCACCGGACGGCGGTGAACCAGATGGTGCTCGGACGTGCACCGTTCGGCCGCTTCGGCGCCGTGGTTCCCGGCGTCGTGCAGTTCTTCCTCACGATGGGCTGGGTGGGCGTCAACACCTGGGTGGTACTCGATCTGGTGTTGGCGATGCTCGCGGAGGTCGGCGTCACGGGCGGAGTCTGGCTGGATTTCGTGGTGGCCGCCGGCATCATGGCAATACAACTCGGTCTGGCGCTGTATGGCTTCTACGCCATCCGCAGCTTCGAGAAGTACACCGTCCCGGCCACCGTGCTGGTGATGGCGGCGATGACCGTGCTGGCCATCGCCACCACCGATGTCAACTGGTCGCCGGCGGGTGCGGCGCTGGAGCCAGGTGAGAAGTTCACGGCCATCACTCAATTGCTCACGGCCATCGGCATCGGCTGGGGCCTGACCTGGATTCCCTACGCGTCCGACTACAGCCGGTTCGTCCGCAAGTCCGCCTCCGCGAGGACAGTGTTTTGGTCGTCGTCGCTGGGTATGTACATCCCGACGGTGTGGCTGGCTGCCCTGGGCGCCTGCCTGGCGAGTGCGGGCAGCGGTAGCGATCCCTCCACGCTGGTGGTCAGCACGTTCGGTGTGATGGCAATCCCGGTGTTGCTGTTGCTGATTCACGGCCCCATCGCCACCAACATCCTCAACCTCTACTCATGCTCGCTGGCGGCGCTGTCCATCGGGGTGCGGGCGGCCCGGTGGAAGGTGACGCTGGTGGCCGGGGCGGTGGCCTCCGGTGTGCTCGCGGTGTTCGTCAACGCCGACAGCTTCGCGCATGCCTTCGACAACTGGATGGTGTCCATCCTGGTGTGGATCAGCCCTTGGGCGGCCATCATGCTCGTCGACTATCTGGTGATCCGGCGCGGCGCCCTCGACGTCGATTCGCTTTACGGCGCCGAGCACGGCAGGTACAACGCTGCCGGCTTGATCAGCCTGGCGGCGGGGATCGTCGCGGGTTGGTCATGGCAGTACGGCCTGGTGCCGGCCATGCAGGGCCCGCTGGCGATCGCGCTGGGCAACTCCGACTTCTCCTGGCTGTCCGGCAGTGTCGTCGCCGGCGGGCTGTACTACCTGCTGGCCCGTAAGGTGCGGGCATGAAGGAACTTCCGAGCGTCGTCAGCGCCACCGAGCTGTCCAACAGCTTTCTGGGCAAGGTGATCGAGATCTGCTTCGTCACCGCCGATCATCGGCGCACCATGGAGGGCCTGGTGCGCCTCGGGATCGGGCCGTGGCGGGTGTACACCTTCGACTCGGCCACGGTCACCGACCGCACCTATCGCGGCGAGGCCGCCGACTTCGCGATCAAGGTGTGCTTCGCCGACGTCGGCGACATGGCATTCGAGATCATGCAGCCGCTCTACGGGCCGTCGATCTTCCAGCAGTTCCTCGACACCCACGGCGAGGGCATCCAGCACATCGCGTTCGACTGCGACGAGAAGCCGTGGGAGCAGCGCCTTGGTGAGTTCACCGGGCGCGGCTTCCCGCTGGTGCAGTCCGGGAGGTTCATGGACGCCAACGCGTTCGCGTTCTTCGACACCGAGGAGGCGACGGGCACGGTGTTCGAAACCTATTCGATTCCTGCGGGTTTCGTGTGGCCGGAACCCGAGGAGTGGTATCCCGCTCCCCCACCCGAGGGCCAGGCGCCGCCGGTGCGGGCGCAGCGGGGATGAACCCGTTACCGGGCCGCCAGGACGGCCCGGTAACGAACATCGCCTGCTCGAACCCGAGCGATCGCCCGATTGATATCAGGCATGGGGAAGGACTCGATCACCGGCCGCACTCCGGTCCGGGCAGCGAAGTCGAGCATCTGGGCGGTCTCCTCACGAGACGCCACCAACCCGCCGGCGAGTTTCTTCTCGGAGAACACCAGGGACATGGAATCGATCTGCATCGGCTTCTGCGGATTACCCACCACGATCAGCGTGCCCTGCGGTTTCAATGCGGCCAGGTACTCATCCCACGGGATGTCCGCAGTTACTGTGCTGATGAGGTAATCGAATGTCTCTGCAGCATTCGACAATTCAGCGGTACCGCGGGTGACGATGTAGTGGTGGGCGCCCAGTTCGGCGGCATCATCACGCTTGTCGGGCGTGGACGAGATGGCGGTGACCTCACATCCCCAGGCCCGGGCGAACTGGACGGCCAGATGGCCGAGCCCGCCGATCCCCACGATGCCGACGTGGTCGGCGGGTGTGATGCCGTGCCGGATGAACGGGGCGAACGCGGTGGCGCCCGCGCACATCAGCGGGCCCGCGACCTCGAGGTCGATGGCCTCGGGAAGCGGGTAGACGAAGCGCCAGTCGCCGGCCCGCACGGACGAGGCGAAGCCGCCCCGGTCGCCGCGATGGGCCATCCCGTCCCGCCGGGCGCAGAGCTGCTGACGGCCGGACAGGCAGTACCGACAGCTCATGCACGAGCCCGCAACAGCGCCCACCACCACACGCTGCCCCACTGACAACCGCTCGGTGTCGACCAGCGAACCGACGGCAGTCACGATGCCCGCCACCTCGTGTCCGGCAACCGCCGGACCGGCAGAGCCGTGGTCGATGACGCCGAGATCCGTATGGCAGATCCCGCAGTAGGCGACCTCGACGTCGACCTCGAGCGGTCCGAGTTCGCCGGCGTCGTAGGTGTAGGGGGCGAGTTGAGCACCGGGGGCGTAAGCGGCGTAAGCGCTAACTTCATATGACGTTGTCATATGAATGACGGTAGCACCTCAGATGACGCCGTCACATAAGATGGGTGCATCATGAGTCGCGCCGAGTCAGCCGCCGCCACGCGCCGAGCCCTGCTGAACGAGGCCGCCGCGTTACTCGACAGCGGCGGCCCCGAGGCCGTGACGCTGCGTGAAGTGGGTGCCCGTGCGGGTGTCACCCGCGGCGCTCCCTACGGGCATTTCGCCGACAAGGGCCGGCTGTTGACGGCGGTCGCCGCCATGGGTTGGGATCGTGTGGCCGACGAGATGCATGCGCTGCGTGGGCAACAGCTAGCCGCTGCGGACAGACTGCGAGCCGCGGTTCATGTCCTGATCGACCTCAATCGCCGGCAGCCCCATCTGTATCAGCTGATGTTCACCCCACCGGCGGGCGATCCGGGCGCGGTGATCGAGGGAGCGCAACGCCTTTGCGACGAATTCCACGCCCTCGCCGCGGACATCGCCGGTGAACACAACGCCGACCGCTACGCCGCCATCCTGTTGACCGGAGCGCACGGCGTGGCCGGCCTGGAATCCAGCGGCCTACTCGGGACGGACAGTCTGCGAACCAGCGCCGAGAACCTCATCGACACCTACATCACGCTCCTCACCGAGGAGCGCCCGCATGCACGAATGTGAACTCAAGGCACGCCAACCCGCGATCAGCGTGCAACAACTCCACAGCCACGAGCCGGCGCCCGACGGGTCCTAGTACTCGTTGGCGACGAACAACTCCTGGGCCGGGAACTTCGTGAGGATCACCGGGCCGTCGTCGGTGACCACCA
>NZ_JBDGJH010000043.1:0-8285 GCF_057656995.1 Mycobacterium sp. Soil_C_30
CCACCCGGAAAACGACAACCCATCCCCACCACGGCAATCGGCTCGACATCACCGCGCTCGGCAATCTCCAACCGCGCGCTCAAGTCATCGATCTTCTTCAACGCCTCAGTGACGATCGCCCGACGATCCAACGATGCAGCGGCCATGCCCATCAACCCAGTTTCTCTGAAAGCTGCTGTAGCAGCTCATCATCGGTCAGTTCGTCGTACTCGTCGGCATCCTCGGCATCGGCCACCTCGACCAGCTCGGGCAGGATGGTGGCCAGATACCCCGAGAGGGCATCCACGCTCGGATAGTCGAAGATGGCCGAGGTCGGCAGCGCCACGCCGAGGCTCTCGCTGAGCCCCCGCTGCAGTGTCACACTCATCAGTGAATCCATGCCCGATTGGAAGAAACCCGCCGAACGGTCGATCTTTCTCCGGGAGACAAGACCCATCGCTGTCGCAACCTGGTCGCTCACATGGTCATTCAGCAGATCACGCCGTTGCGCCGGGTCGGCCTCACCCAACGCCAGCCGGAACGCCGTCGTGGTTGTGGCTCCGGTGTCGCCGTCGGACTCGGCGGGCAGCAGGTCGTCCACGATGTGCAGCGCGGCCCGGGTGCGGTACGCGGCGGCCAGCAGCTCCCAGTCCGCGGCGACCACGACCGAACGCACCGGCGCTCTGGTACCACCCACCCAGCGCAGCGCGGCGATGGCGACCTCGTCGGGCATGGGCTCGAGCCCGGAATCCAGGCTCACCTGGCGTTCCTGCTCGGACTGGCTGTCGGTCAACGACTTCCACAGTCCCCAGTTGACGGCTGTGGCCGGCAGCCCGGCCGCGCGGCGCGCGTAGGCGAAGGCGTCGAGGAACGCCGACGTAGCCGTGTAGTGCGCCAGCCATCGCGAGCCGGTCAGACCCGAGATGGACGAGAACAGCACGAACTGGCGCACCGGCTGGCGCAGGGACAGCGTGTGCAGTACCGATACGGCGTCCAGCTTGGGGCCGAACATGGCTGTGACATCGCCGTCGGTCATGTCGGCCAGGGTGACCGGACCGCCGCCGAAGGCCGCCAGGTAAATCCCGTGCAGCGGAGGCAGGTCCGCACCGAACCGGGCGAACAACCGGGCCATCGCCGTCGAGTCCGTGGCATCAGCGGCCACCGTCACCAGGGAGATGCCGTTGCGGGACAGGCTGTCCGCCAGGTCATCCAGCCGTGAGCCGGGGGTGCGCGACACCGCGACGACAGTGCGGGCGCCCAGCTCGGTCAGCTGTCTGATCAGGTGTGGGCCGATGTTGCCGGTGGCGCCGATCACCAGATGGCACCCGTCCTGACCGAACTCGACCGGCGCCGACGCGGTAGGGACACTCTTGTGCAGCCGCGGCACCCTGCGCAGGCCCGCACGGTAGACGACCTGATCCTCGTCGTCGCCACCCCGGGCCTCGGCCTCCACATACCGCGCAATCAGAGCCGCGGGAACGGTCTCGTCGACGTCGATCACCCGGCCCCAGAGTTCCGGATGTTCCAGTGCCAGAGTGCGTCCCAACCCCCACAGGACCGCATGGACGGCGTTACCACGATCGCCGTCGCTGACCGGTTGTGCACTGCGGGTCAGCAGGTACAGCCGCGGGGGCAGCGATATCGCCGCCATGGCCGCGACCAGTCTGCGGGCGGTGTTGAACACCTCGTAGGCCGCCCCGGCAGCCAGACCGTCCGTCACGGGCGGTGGCGCGTACAGCACATGGGTCACGCCGGCCAGCGCACCGGCCAGTTCTGCCCTGCGCCCGTCGTCGGACAACACCGCCGGCGACAACACCGTCGACCGGGATTGCTCACCCAGTACGTGACCCAGTTCGGTGGCCACGTCGGCCTCTCCGATGACCAGCCACACGCTGTCGTGGTCAACCGGCGCATCGGGCAGGTCCCGCACCGGCCATGCCAGTCGGCAGTACCAGTCCTGGGGCACCAGGTCGGTTTTGGCCGACCATGCGCCGCGGGGCTGCAGCGTTTCGCCGCGGCGGCGTACCGGGGCGAAATCGAACCAGTGCCGCGAATGCATCCATGGTGTTGCGGGCAGCACGGGATGGGGTTCCGGCGGATGTGGTGTCTCCGGTGGCCGGGTGGTGTGGGTGGCGTTGAGGTTGGTGTGGAACCGCACCGTGTCGTCACCGTCGCGCCACAGCGTCCCGATGCAGTGATGGTGGCCCAGCGGCTCCACGGTTTCGCTGATGGCGTGCGTCAGGATCGGATGGGCACTGATCTCGATGAAGGTGCAGTTGTCGGCCGCGGCAGCGGTGACGGCCTGCATCAGCCGGGCCGGCTGCCGAACGTTGTGGGCCCAGTACTCGGCATCGAGAAGATGCGCGGCGTCCACTGCCGTGGAGATGAACGGGATGGCCGGCGGACGCGGATCCAGTCCGGCGAGCTCGGCTCGTAATTCGGCCAGGATGGGGTCCATCAACGCGGTGTGTGAAGCGACCTCCATGTTGACCCGTCGCGCGAACCTGTTCTGTGCACTCACGGCGGCGATCACCACGTCGACAGGCGCCACCGGGCCTGCGATCACGGTCTGCCGCGGCGAGACGTGGCCGGCCACGCTCACGTCGGGGAAGTCGGCGAGCAGCGCCTCGGTCTCGTCGGCAGGCAGATGCAGCAGCGCCACCGCGCCCTGCCCGGCCATCCGCGACATCAGCCGCGACCGCACCCCGATCACCTTCAGCCCGTCGGCCACCGAGAGGGCACCGGAGACCACCGCCGCGGTGACCTCACCCATGGAATGGCCGATGACGGTGTCCGGGTGTACCCCGTAGGACCGCCACAACTCGGTCAGACCCAGCTGCAGGCCCATCAGCACCGGCTGCACCTGTGCGTCACCGCTGACCGGCCGGCTGCCGGCGAGGATGTCCCAGAGGGAGAAACCGACCTGTTCGACGAACACCGGCTCCAGCGTGGCGATGGCACCGGCGAACACCGGCTCGTCGACCAGCAGCGCCCGCCCCATGCCGGCCCAGTGCGAACCCTGCCCGGAGTAGACGAAGACGGTTCCGGACCCGCACCCACCCTCGTGCGGACCGACCACGCCGTCGACACTGCGGTGTTCGGCCAGTGCCCGCAGCCCCGCGACCGCGTCCTCACGCCGGCGCGCGCACACCGTGGCGAACTGTGTGTGCACCGCGCGGTGGTGGTTGACGGTGTGCGCGACCTCAGGCAACGACGCCGCCAGGCCGTCGCCGTCCATCCAGTCCGCCAGCGAGCCGGCCGTCGCGGCAATGCGCTCGGATCCGGCACCGGAGATCACCAGCGTGCTGACAGGTGGGTCCTGTTGCTGCACACTGGATTTGGGATCCGGGGCCTGTTCGATCACCATATGGGCGTTGGTGCCGCCGAATCCGAACGAGGACACCCCGGCGCGCCGAGGCCGTCCGGTCTGCGGCCACTGTTGCTCTTCGGCAACCACCTGGAGCCGCAGTTGCTCGAACGGTATGTGCGGGTTGGGCTTGTTGAAGTGCAGGTTCCCGGGAATGGTGCCCCGGTTCACCGCCAGTACCGTCTTGATGAAACCCACCACTCCGGCCGCCGCTTCGAGGTGGCCGAGATTGGTCTTGACCGCGCCGAGCAGCAGGGGACCTGCCTCTGCGGAGCGGCCGCGGCCCAGGACCGAACCCAGTGCCCGCGCCTCGATCGGGTCACCCAACATGGTTCCGGTACCGTGGGTTTCGACGTAGTCGACCTCCTGCGGTGATATGCCGGCGTGGGCGTACGCCGCCCGCAGTACCGCCATCTGCGCGGCCGGGTTGGGGGCGAGCATTCCGTTGGACCGGCCGTCTTGATTCACCGCCGATCCCCGGATCACGGCCAGCGGCCGGTTGCCGTCGCGCAGCGCGTCGCTGAGCCGCTTGAGCACCACCACACCGCAGCCTTCCCCGCGGACGAAACCGTCGGCGTCGGCGTCGAAGGAGTGGCAGGCACCGGTCACCGACAAGGCCCCGGAGTGGTCGAAGCCGCGGAACACCGAAGGTGACAACAAGACGTTCACTCCGCCGGCGATGGCCACGTCACAGTCCTGGGTCCGCAGGCTCTGGCAGGCCAGGTGCATGGCGACCAGCGACGACGAACAGGCGGTGTCCACGGTGATCGACGGGCCGCGCAGGTCGAGGAAGTACGACAGCCGGTTGGCGATGATGCTCAGTGCGCCACCGGAATTGCTCCACGCGTCGACCGAGGGCAGGTCGGTCGACGCCAGGTAGCCGTATTCACTGATGCTGGCCCCGACGAACACCCCGGTGTGCGAGCACCGCAGCGCGCTGGGTGGGATTCCGGCGTTCTCCAGCGCTTCGATGGCGACTTCCAGCATGAGCCGCTGCTGTGGGTCCATCTTGACGGCCTCGCGCAGCGAGATCTCGAAGAACTCCGGGTCGAAGACGTCGATGTCGGTGAGGAACGACCCCCACCGTGTGGTACCGGCGAGCGCGGCCGCCGTTTCCTCCGAGCCGTCGTCGAACGCCGCCCACCGATGCGGCGGAACTTCGCTGACAGTGGTGCGGCCGTCGGCGAGCAGCTGCCACAGGTCGTCGACGGCGTTGATCCCGCCGGGCAACCGGCAGCCCAGTCCGATCACTGCGATCGGTTCGTTCAATGTGCCCGAGCTGGCGTCGAGTTCGGGAAGATCGTCGTCGTCGGACTCGGCACTGGTGAGAAAGCGTGCCAGCATGTCGATGGTGGGGTGCTGCCAGAACTCCACCGGCGACACCTGTCGCTCGAGTAATTCGGAGAGTTCCCCGGAGAGCACCACGGCGTCGCGGGAGCCGACGCCCAAGTCGTTCATGGAGGCGTGGATGTCCACCTCATCGGGGCTGCAGCCGATGGTGGTGACCAAGTAGTCGACCAACCAGTTGCGCATTCCTGTTTCGTCCATCGGCTCGGTCATGCTGATCGGTCCATACTGCGGTCATCCGACGGGCGCATCGAATTCCCCCGTTCGTCCAACTCTTCATCCCCCTCGTCTGGGAAGGCAGCCGATTCCACGCTGCCGAACAAGTCGTCGAGCACGCTCCCCGGCGAGTCGGCCGACGATTCGTCGATATCCTCGGAAATGTGGTGCGGCACCAGCTTTTCCGCCAGGAACACGGTCAGCGCCGACACCGTCGGGTGGTTCCAGAGCATCGTGGCCGACAACTCGATACCCAACAGCCGTTCCGCGTCCCGGCGGATGGACATCGCCATCACCGAGTTCAGACCCATCTCCGCGAACGGGCGCCCGACGTCGATGTCGCTCTCGGGCAGGCCGATCTCGCGGGAGAGAATGCTCTTCAGCTCGGTTTCGAGTTCGGCCAACAGGTCCCCGGCGGCCATCTGCGTCCAGTCACGCGTCGGCCTGCGGTCGTCGTCCACTCCGGCCTGCCCGTGTGACAGCGGGACCATCACTGCTTGTGCGATGTCGAAGGTGTCCACGTACTCCCATGCCGGGAACGCCTCCGCCGGCGTGACCGGCCGTGACCCCATTCGTTCCAATTCGTCGAGGACGACCTGCGCCTCGGTCGCGAACCCGAGCCCGCGCCACGCCACCCAGTTCAGGCTCATGGTGTGGCAGCCCTGGAGGTGCCGGCCCCGGGCCAGACCGTCCAGGTAGGCATTCGCGGAGGCGTAGGCACCCTGTCCGGGAACGCCGAACACCGCGCCGGCGGCCGATGTCAGGAAGAAGAAGTCCACGCTGCGCGGCGGGAACACCTCATGCAGCACCCGAGCCCCGGAGACCTTGGGCCACAGCGTGCGCCGCAGCCGGCCCGTGTCCAGCTCGGTCAGCAGCTGCCCCTCGGTGACACCTGCCGCGTGGATGACGCCCCGCACGGCCGGCTCGCCCGCTTCGTCGCGACGAGCCAGCAGTGCGCGGACCTCCTCCGCGGACCCGACGTCGCAGGCCACGGCCTCGACCGCAACCCCTCGGTTCTCCAGCGCGCGAACAGCAGCGATCTTCTGCCGAAGCGCCGCGTCATTGGTCTCCGCATCCCACGCCCGCCGGGGTGGCAGCGCATGTCGCCCCGCCAGCACCAGGCGTCGTGCACCGCGGTCGGCCAGCCAGCCGGCCATCAACAGGCCGAGTGCGCCCAACCCTCCGGTGATGAGATAAGCCGCGTCGGGCCGGCACCGCAGCGGCTCACGCACGGGTTCACCCACGATCGGAGACACCGCGGGCGCGCGGAATGTCCCGTCGCGCAACACCAGGATGGATTTCGCCGGTGCCGCCAGCACCGTCGCCAGAGCGGCCGCAGACCTCCCGAGACCGTTCGCGTCATCCGTGCCGGTTTCCGGCGGCAGGTCCACCAGGCCGCCCCAGATATCGGGCTGCTCGGCTCGGATGACACCGGCCAGTCCCCAGAGGCTGCTCTGCCGCATCGCGGCATCGGAGGCGCATTCGAGGACACCCCGGGTGAGAATCCACAGTGTGCAGCGAGATTGCCGTTCCGCCAGCCGATCTGCGAGACCGGCCACCTCCGCGGTGAGCCGCACCGCGCAGTCGGTGTCGGTTTCTCCCGCGGCCGCCGACCCAGGGTCGGCGAGGTAGAGCACGCACTGTGCGGTGTCGATGTCGGCCGGCACGTATCCGGCCGCCACCAACCCGTCACGCAAGGACCGCGCAGCGCCGCCGTCACCCACCACCGCGACGGTGCCCACGGTGCCCGCCGCCTGCTGGGGATCTGCGCCGTCGGCCAACGGCTGCCACTCGATCGCGTGCGCCAGCGTGGCGGGGTCCGTGGCGGCGGACACCGGTTCCACTGCGGCGAAACGCAATCCATCGATCGCGATACCGACGCTGCCGTCGGCAGCGCGCACCGCGACGTCGACGACGAGCTCGCCGGGTTCCCCGTCGCGTCGGCGGACCTCCACCACATCGTGTCGATCGGCGAACTGTGCCGGTATGTCGACACTGTCGACGCCGGCCGGCATCAACAGCTCGCGGTGCGAGCTGTCGGCCAGGCGGGCCAGGTGGACCGCCGCGTCCAACAGTGCGACCACCGACGGATCCGACATCTCGACACGGGCACTCACGCCGCCGGGAATAGCTTGGGCTGCTGTGATCGACCACGGGAAGGGCTGACCTTCGATACCCCATTCACGCTTGAGCTCGGCCGCGGCCGCGGCGTCCAGCACCGGCAACACCTCGGCCGCGACGGATGGGCGGTCCGGGTCTACCACCACGGCGGGATTCGCCGGGCGGTGGTCGATGCGACCGGTTGCGTGCCGGACCCAGCGCTGTACGGCGCCGTCACTGACCAGGGTCGACGAAATGGTGACGGCCTCTCCGTCGGAGACCACCTGGATCAGCCGGGACTCGTCGAGAACGACCGGCTGTTCGAGACGGACGTCACGGAGCACCGCTTCGCCGCTCGCGCGGGCGGCCACGGACAGTGTTTGCAGCAGGACCGATGCCGGCACCAGTTCCACGCCGTGCACCCGATGCTCACCCGGATAGGGCTTGGCTCCCGGCACCAGACGCGCCTGCCAGAGATGACCCGGTGGGGTCGTGGCCAGTGGAACGTGCTCTCCCAGCAGGGTTCCGCGTTTGGGCGCGGAACCCGTTCTGGCCGGAGCCTCGATGGTGATCCAGTGCCGGCCGTGATGCCACGGGGTGGGCGGTAGTGCCACCAATGGTCTCGTGTGGTCGTGCGGGCCCGTATGACCCAGAGCGGCCAGCTGGGTGTGGAAACACAGCGTGTCGTCCTCGTCGCGTTTGAGGCTGGCGACCACCGACACCGCTGTGTCGCCGTCTGCGGCTTCCAGTGTCTCGGTGATCGCGTGGGTCAAGGTGGGGTGCGGGCTGATCTCGACGAAACGGCCGTGGTGTTCGGCGGCATCGAGTACGGCTTGGCTGATCCGCACCGGCCGGCGCAGGTTGTCGACCCAGTAGTCGGCGTCGAAGGCCGGGCGGTGGCCGGGCCCGCCGACGGTGGAGATGAACGGGATGGTCGGGGTTGCCGGGGTGAGATCGGCCAGGGCGCTGCGCAATTCGGGCAGGATCGGATCCATCAGCGCGGTGTGGGAGGCCACCTCCATGTTGACCCGCCGCGCGAATCGATCGCCGGCAGCGACGGCAGCGATCACGGCGTCCACCTGCTCGGGCGGCCCGGCGAGCACGGTCTGACGCGGCGAGGCATACACGGTCACCTCGACCCCGGGATAGTCGGCGATCAGCGCCTGTGCGGCCTCTGAATCCAGTTCGACGAGGGCGACCGCGCCTTGGCCGGCGAGTCGGGACATGAGCCGGGAGCGGGTGGCGATGACCTTGAGTCCATCGGCGACCGACAGGG
>NZ_JBDGJH010000044.1:0-7412 GCF_057656995.1 Mycobacterium sp. Soil_C_30
CGCCGACTCCTTGGCCGTGCAACTGGTCAACGACACACCCGCCAACACCGCCGCGGCCACAGCGACAAAGGGAAAACGGCTCATTTGGTTGACCTTTCGGATGTGGATTCGCTGTCGGGCGCCGGGGCAGCTTGGCGGCGCGCCGACACCGGCCGGAGGAAGAACGCCAGGACGATCACCAGGTAGGCGAGCCAGCACACCAGCTGCAGCACCGTGGGCGTCGGCGTCACGTTGAACACGCCCTGGATCACTTCGCCGTACCAGGCCGACCAGTCGAACCAGGAGCTGATGTCGAAGGCGCGGCTGGACAACCCGGGCAGCCAGCCGACGGTCTGCAACGCGCCGACGCCGTAGGACAGGATGCCCGCGGCCACCACGATCAGGAGTACGCCGGTGTACTTGAAGAATTTGGCGAGATTGATGCGTACCGCGCCGGCGTACATGCCGTACGCGATGGCTGCGGCGATCAACACCCCGATGATCAAGCCGGTCAGCGGCCACAGTGTCTCGGCTTCGGCGTACCCCACCATGAACAGGGCGGTCTCCACGCCTTCGCGGCCGACAGCCAGGAAGGCCAGCACCGCCACGGCCACACCGCCGGTCTCCAGGGCGCGCGACATCTCGCCGCGCAGCTCACCGGAAAGGCCGGCGGCGGCCTTCTTCATCCACAGCACCATCGTGGTGACGATCACGACGGCGATCAGGGAGGCCACCCCGGCGATGGCTTCGGCTCCCAGGCCGCTGATGGTCTTCTCACCGAACTGGATTCCCAGGAACACACCCAGCGTCATCAGGATGGCCAGGCCCACACCCAGCCAGACCCATCTGAGTGCGTCGCGGCGTTCCGATTTCACCAGGAACGCCACCAGGATGCTCACCACGATGGCTGCTTCCAGGCCCTCGCGCAAACCTATGAGTAAGCTGCCAAGTACCTGTGTGGACACGCTCGGAGCTGCGGCCAGCACGGATACCGAGGTGTCCACCACCGTGGTCATTCCACGTTCCTTCATGCCGCGACGTACACCCGGCAGCACCGACGAACACGCCGGCGAAAGCTAGGTGTGGCTCACCTAACGATGAGCCGAATCGGACGTTACACCTGTGCGCCCCGCCGCGGCCAAACCCTGGTACTTCGTTCGCTATGCGACCATGGGTCAAGACCAGAGTGGGTTGAGGAGTCCTGTGTCGATGCGCTGGCTACAGGCTGCCGCAGCTGTAGGCGCGGCAGCACTGCTGATGGCATCGAGCTGCTCGTGGCAGGTCGGCACGCCAGTTCCGGAGGGTGTTCCGCCGCCCTCGGGTGACCCGGTGCCCGCCGTGGACACCTATGCCGACGGCCGCGGGGCGGATCAACTTCACCAGTGGGCCGCCGAGCGTGCACCTGCCCTGGGTATCCCCGCCACCGCCCTGGAGGCCTACGCCTACGCGGCCCGGGTGGCCGAGGTGGAGAATCCGGACTGCCACCTGTCGTGGACCACGCTGGCGGGCATCGGGATGGTGGAAAGCCACCACGGGACCTACCGCAACGCCGATATGGCCGGCAACGGCGATATCACCCCGCCGATCCGGGGTGTGCGGCTCGACGGCACCGCGGGCAACATGCACATCCCGGACACCGACGGCGGCCTCCTCGACGGCGATCCGCATCTGGACCGGGCGATGGGGCCCATGCAGTTCATCCCCGAGACCTGGAAGCTCTACGGCGTCGACGCCAACAACGACGGTGTGATCAGCCCGGACAACATGGATGATGCGGCGCTGTCGGCGGCGGGATACCTCTGTTGGCGCGGCGGTGACCTGTCCAGCCCGCGCGGCTGGATGGCCGCGCTGAAGGCCTACAACAACTCCGAGCAGTACGCGCGGACGGTCCGGGACTGGGCCACCGCCTACGCCAGCGGCCGCGCCCTGTAAGGGGCGGGTGTCTACCGGCGCTCAGACGCCACACATCACCCGGATCTCGGCGAGCGCGTCGCTGAGGTCGATCAGCGCCGGGGTGGCCAACGCGATTCGCAGGGCGTTGGGCGCCGGAGCCGACAGGGCGAACGCATCGGCGGTGGACACCAGGATCCCGCGCTGCGCCAGTTGGCGGGCGGCGATATCGGCGCGGGTCTCCTCGGGCAGCGTCAGCCAACCGGTGTACGAGCTGGGATGTGCGCGGTAGTCCAGGCCGGCGAATGCGGCCCGCGCCAGCCCCTGCCGGTCCCGGGCGTCAGCGCGGCGTAGCTTCTCCAGCCGCTGCGCGGTCCCGTCGGTGAGCCACCGGGTGGTCAGTGCGGTCGACAGGCTCGAGGTTCCCCAGCTGCCGGCCCGCAGCTGGCGGGACAGTGCGGCGCGGTATCGGGGTGGGGTGACCAGGAATCCGACCCGAAGGCCGGCGGCCAGGTTCTTCGACATGCTGCCCACGTACACGGTGCGTTCCGGGGCCAATGTCTGCAGCGGTGGTGGTGCCTCCGGTTCCAGGAACGCATATGTCGCGTCCTCGATGAGGATGACGTCGTGGCGGCGCGCGATGTCGACGATGCGCTGTCGCACCTTGCTGTCCAGCACGAAGCCGAACGGGTTGTGCAGGGTGGGCATCGTGTACAGGGCGCGGATTGGCCGGCGACCGCACAGCCGGTCCAGGTGGTCGAGGTCGGGTCCGGTGAAATCGGCTGGCACCGAAGCCAATTCGATATTGCGGGCGGTGCTGATCAGCTTGATCCCCGGGTAGGTCAGGCAGTCGGCGGCCACCACCGATCCCGCACCGGCGAGCGCTCCCAGCGCCGTGTCCAAGCCGTGTTGGGCTCCGCCGGTGAGCAGCACGTCCCTGGGGGCGACGTCGATATCGCGGTCGAGTAGGTACGTCGCGATGGCGGCCTGGTCGCGGCTGCGACCGCCCGGAGGTTGTTGCGCCAGCAGCGCCGACAGGTCGCCTTCGGCGGCCATCTCCCGCAGTCCGGTGCGCAGTTGGTCGGCCTGCGCGGGTGCCAGCGGCTGATTGAAGGACAGATCCGCGACGCGGCGATCGTGCGGGAGCCGGCGCGGCTCGAGCCCGGCGAACCCGCTGAGATCACGCACGAAGGTGCCCCGTCCCGGCTCGCCCACCACCAGCCCGGATGCGATGAGGGCGCGGTACACCTTCGTGGCGGTGGCCACGGCAATCCCGTGCTCGCTGGCCAGGGCCCGGTGCGTCGGCAGCCGGGTGCCGGGCGGCAGGGTTCCGCGCCGGATCTGTTCGGTCAGCCGGTCGACCACGGTGGTGTAGCGCTGCACCCGCATGACGTCAATGTAGCTAGGACAATTTCTTGATTGCATCAGTATCGTCCTTCTAACGTCGGCCTCGTGACTGAACAACTGCCCGTCCTGGCGTTCCTCGAAGGCATGCTGGCCGGCGACAACGCCCCCACTGACCTGCACATGCGCTATCCGACCGCGATCTCCGAGCTGCTGGGGTTCGACATCGTCGCCGTCGGCGCCGGCACCGCCTCGGTACAGGTGAAAGTCGACGCCGCACGGCACGGCAACCAGCAGGGCACCGTGCACGGCGGCTTCCTGGTCGAGCTGGGGGACGCCGCCATCGGCACCGCGCACTCGACCCTGATGCGGGCCGGCGAGTCCTTCACCAGCATCGACATCCGCGCTGTGTTCCTGCGTCCGGTGTGGACCGACACCCTGATCGCGGCTGCCCGTCCGACGCATTCGGGCCGGACCATCACCCACTACACCTGCGATATCACCCGCGGAGACGGCAAGACCGTGGCCACGGTGACGAGCACGGTGCTGACGCTGCGGGGTGATCAGGCCGCGGGCCGGTGAACAAGGAGATCCGGCCTCGGCACCCCGGGCGGCCAACCTCTAGGCTGAACGCGCAATCGATTCAGCTGAAGACACAAGGAGACGTCCGTGCCCATCATCGAGCAGGTCGGCGCCCGAGAGATCCTCGATTCGCGCGGCAATCCCACAGTCGAGGTCGAGATCGCACTGACCGACGGAACCTTCGCCCGCGCCGCGGTGCCGTCGGGTGCCTCCACCGGTGAACACGAAGCGGTCGAGCTGCGTGACGGTGGCGCCCGGTACGGCGGCAAGGGTGTGGAGAAGGCCGTCGAGGCCGTTCTCGACGAAATCGCTCCCGCCGTGATCGGCCTGTCCGCCGACGACCAGCGTCTGGTCGACCAGGCGCTGCTGGATCTCGACGGCACCCCCGACAAGTCGCGGCTGGGCGCCAACGCCATCCTCGGCGTGTCGCTGGCAGTGGCCAAGGCCGCCGCCGACAGTGCCGCCCTGCCGCTGTTCCGGTACCTCGGCGGGCCGAACGCGCACATCCTGCCGGTGCCGATGATGAACATCCTCAACGGCGGCGCACACGCCGACACCGGTGTCGACGTCCAGGAGTTCATGGTCGCCCCGATCGGCGCGCCCACGTTCAAGGAGTCGCTGCGCTGGGGTGCGGAGGTCTACCACGCCCTGAAGTCGGTGCTCAAGAAGCAGGGCCTGGCGACGGGCCTCGGTGACGAGGGTGGATTCGCCCCGGACGTGGCGGGCACCAAGGCCGCGCTGGACCTGATCAGCTCGGCCATCGAGACCACCGGCTTCAAGCTTGGTACCGACGTGGCGCTGGCCCTGGATGTGGCCGCCACCGAGTTCTACACCGACGGAACGGGTTACGCGTTCGAGAAGCAGACCCGCACCGCAGCCGAGATGGCCGACTTCTACGCCGGTCTGCTGGACGCCTACCCGCTGGTGTCCATCGAGGATCCGCTGTCGGAGGACGACTGGGACGGCTGGGTGGCCCTGACGGCCGCGATCGGTGACCGGGTGCAGCTGGTGGGCGATGACCTGTTCGTCACCAACCCCGAGCGCCTGGAGGAGGGCATCGAAAAGGGTGCCGCCAACGCGCTGCTGGTGAAGGTCAACCAGATCGGCACTCTCACCGAGACCCTCGATGCTGTGGCGCTGGCCCACAACAGCGGCTACCGCACCATGATGAGCCACCGCTCCGGCGAAACCGAGGACACCACCATCGCCGACCTGGCGGTGGCGGTGGGAAGCGGTCAGATCAAGACCGGCGCCCCGGCCCGCAGTGAGCGTGTCGCCAAGTACAACCAGCTGCTGCGTATCGAGGAAGCCCTGGGTGACGCCGCACGCTACGCCGGTGACCTGGCTTTCCCCCGACTGTCGGTGGACGGCAAATAACCGGGTAGCCCGGCAGGGCTCGGTACGCTTTAACCACGATGTCCGACGCGAAGCGCCCCGAGAAACGGCGGTCCCCGACCTCCGGTCCGGGGCGCTCCGGCGACCCCAAGGCCGGGCGCCCGCGTAAGGGCGCCACCAAGTCGTCCTCGCTGGTCCGCAAGGAACAGCCGCGGCCCGCCGACGAGGCTGACGCTCAGGACGACGGTCGGGAAGCAGTTGTCCATGAACCGATCCGCCAGTCGATCATCGTGTCGGCGGAGCGCCAGTCGGAGCAGCGCCTGGGTTTCACCGCCCGGCGGGCGGCCATCCTGGCGGCGGTGATCTGTGTGCTGACTCTGACGATCGCCGGGCCGGTGCGCACCTACTTCGCCCAGCGCACCGAGATGAACCAGCTGATGGCGTCCGAGGCCGCGTTGCGCGAACAGATCTCCGAGCTCGAACAGCAGAAGGCGAAGCTGGCGGATCCGGCCTACATCGCCGCCCAGGCCCGGGAACGCCTGGGGTTCGTCATGCCCGGTGACATTCCCTACCAGGTGCAGTTGCCGCCGTCGGCCACGAATCCCGAAGCGCCCGAAGCTCTTCCGGGTACTTCGGCCGTTCCCGAGGGGCCCTGGTACAGCACGCTGTGGAAGACCATCGCCGACGATCCGCACGGCCCGCCGGCACCCGCCTCCGTGCCGCCGCCCCCGCCACCTGCGCCGGTGCCCGGTGGTTGACCCGAAAGACCTGGACGCCGTGGCCGCCCAACTGGGCCGGGAACCGCGGGGAGTCCTCGAGATTGCGTACCGGTGCCCGAACGGGGAGCCCGCGGTGGTCAAGACCGCGCCGAAACTGCCTGACGGGACCCCGTTTCCGACGCTGTACTACCTGACCCATCCGGTGCTGACGGCGGCGGCGAGTCGGTTGGAATCCTCCGGTCTGATGAAAGACATGACCGATCGGCTGGCCTCGGACCCGGACCTGGCCGCCGCCTACCGGCGTGCACACGAGCAGTTCCTGGCCGAACGTGACGCCATCGAGCCACTGGGCACCACGTTCTCCGGCGGGGGAATGCCCGACCGGGTGAAGTGTCTGCACGTGGTGATCGCCCATTCGCTGGCAAAAGGCAAGGGTGTCAACCCTTTCGGCGATGAAGCGCTGGCCATCCTGGCCGTCGAACCCGGCATGGCCGGCATCCTGGACAAGGAGTACTGGCTGTGACACGAGTGGCGGCGGTGGACTGTGGCACCAACTCGATTCGGCTGCTGATCGCCGATGTCGAGGCCGACGGGCTGCACGATGTGCACCGCGAGATGCGGATCGTGCGGCTGGGGCAGGGGGTGGATGCGACGGGGGAGTTCGCACCGGAGGCGATCGCCCGTACCCGCGCGGCGCTGGCGGACTACGCCGAACTCATGCGGGCCCACGACGTCACGCGGGTGCGGATGGTGGCGACGTCCGCGGCGCGCGATGTGAGCAACCGCGACGCGTTCTTCGCGATGACGTCCGAGATCCTCGGCGCGGTGGTGCTCGGCGCGAGCGCCGAGGTGATCACCGGCGACGAGGAGGCCGGCCTGTCGTTCCACGGCGCAGTGGCCGAATTGGATTCCGCGGCGGCGCCTTTCGTGGTCGTCGACCTCGGTGGCGGGTCGACGGAGGTGGTGCTGGGTGACGCCGGCGGCGCCCAGGCCGCGTACTCCGCCGACATCGGCTGTGTCCGGCTGACCGAACGCTGCCTGCACTCCGACCCGCCCACCGCCGAGGAGGTGGAGGCTGCGCGGGAGGTGGTGCGCCACCGGCTGGACGAGGCGCTGCGTGTCGTGGCCGTGGAGCGGGCCCGCACCTGGGTGGGGGTCGCCGGTACGTTCACCACCATCGCGGCCCTGGCCCAGGACATGACCACCTATGACTCGGCGGCCATCCACCTGTCGACGGTGCCGTTCGGCAGGCTGTTGCAGGTGTGCGACGAGCTGATCGCCATGACCCGCAAACAGCGCGCTGCGCTCGGGCCGATGCACGAGGGCCGCGTCGACGTGATCGGTGGCGGCGCGATCGTGGTGCAGGAACTGGCCGCGGCGCTCGGTTCACGCGCCGGCATCACCACGCTGACGGTCAGTGAGCACGACATCCTCGACGGCATCGCCTACTCCCTCCTGGCCTGACCGCGACCCTCCCCCCCATAACCGCGAGCGAGCATTGCTCCTATGTCAAGCGGCGACTGCCTGGAGGGGTTTGTCGTGGGTGTGGTTGAGGTGTTTGTC
>NZ_JBDGJH010000045.1:0-7001 GCF_057656995.1 Mycobacterium sp. Soil_C_30
GGCCGTCGACCAACCGACCGGCGGCGGCCAGGGCCGCCAGGTCGGCTGCCGCCTGGGCCCGGTGCCGCGCCACCACCGCGGCGCCCACCTGCGCCACCGCCAGTGACACCACCAACAACGCGGCCAGCATGCCCACCGCCGCCACGGTGGCAGCGCCCCGGTCATCCCCCAGGTTCGGCCGCGGCGATCGCTTCCGCGCTGAGGGTGAGGCCCGGCAATCGGGCGGCATCGACGGTGACGGTGGCGACGACGAAGTGGCCGTCGCGACGGATCCGGATCTCGGCGCCCGGCGGGGCGATCCGTTGCGATACCCGCACTGCCGACTGGTCGCCGCGGGCGGCCAGTCGCGCCGCCTCACGGGCAGCGTCCAGGCAGCGGATCTGCCCTGCCACCGCGCCGACAGCGGCCACGCAGAGCACCAGCACCGCCGCCAGAGTGGCAACGGCCAGCGCCGCCTCCACTGTGGCGATCCCTGCGTCATCACTCAGACGCTCGTGTTGAGTGCCTTGCCGATGATCCCGGTCAGAGCCCCGGTGATCGAGTCTCCGGTGACGACGCTGTAGAGAATCGCACCGAACGCGGCCGCGGCGATGGTGCCGATCGCGTACTCGACGGTGGACATGCCACTGTCGTCGACCACCAACAACGTCAGGCGCAGCCGTATCCGCTGAATCATGTTGTGCATCAATCCTTTTCCTTTCTGACGGTTTTCTCACCACAGCCCGGCCCCGAACACGTCACCGGCCAATCCGGCCACTGTCGGAACGATGCCGAGACAGACGAAGGCGGGCAGGAAGCACAGCCCCAGTGGCCCCGCGATGAGCACCGAGGCGCGTTCGGCGGTCGCCGCCGCCGCATGGGTCGCGTCGGCCCTGATGTCATCGGCGAGCTCGGCGACACCCTGGGCAAGCGCGGTACCCGATGACGCCGAACGGCGGGCCAGCCGCAACAGGGCTTGGCAGTGTTCGTCGGCGACAGTCGCGGGGGGAGCGGCCCAGGCGGTGTCGGGATCGGCGCCCAGGGCCAGGAGTTCGGCGGCCCGGTTCAGGACCGCGGCCAGTTCGGGAGGGGCGTGCCGGGCACTGGCGTGCGCGGCGGTGGGCACGGCCATGCCGGCGCGCAGGCACACCGCCAGCACATCGAGCGCCGATGCGCTTGCCAGCGGATCGGCACCCGGAGGCGCCGACCGGTCCGCGAGGTCGGGGCGAGGCGCTGCGGCGCGGGTGCGCACCCGCAGCGGACCTGGTCCGAGGAGCACGGCCACCGCCAGCAGCAGTGCGGCCATCATGTCGGCAGCCGATCGGTGATGCGCCCCGACCACAGCACCCCGGCACACAACAGGCCGACCCCGGCCACCAGCACCCAAACTCCGGCGCCCCGCGTCAGGAACGTCGTCGATGCCGCCCCCAGCAGTTCACCCAGAACCACTCCCAGCACCGGCAGAGCCGCCAGAATGGCCGCCGTTGCCCGGGCTCCGGCCATGCCCGCGTCCACCTGCGCGGCGTATCGGTGCCTTTCGGCGATGTCGAGTTGCGCTGCCCGCATCAGCACACCGATGGGTAGACCGTGGTCGGCGGCCAGTTGCCAGCAGGCCGCCAGCTGCTCCCACTGCCGGGGCAGCCGGGAGCCGGTGGCCACGGCACGAAGACCCGCAGCCACGTCGGCGCCCAGCCTGGCCCGGGCCGCCACCGCCCGCAGGCCCGAACCGGTCGGACCGTCGATCTCGCCGGCCGTCACCTCGAACGCCCGCACGGGGTGCGCCCCGGCCCGCAACTCTGCGGTCAGCAGCTCCAGCGCGCTGCTCAGCCACTGCCCCTCCCGGCGGGCGCTGCTACGGGTGACCCGATGGCGGCGGCGCAGGACAACGGTGCCGAGCAGCAGGAACGCCGCGATGACCGTCGGGACCGGCAGCTGCACCACCATCAGCGCCGCCCCTGCCCCGGCCAGGGCCACAACCGCCGGCCCGGAAGGCCGGCGGCGCAGCGGCGGCCGGCTGATGCGAAGGCGCCTGCGGTTGGCGTGCGGGTGCACGAGGACGGCGACGGCGAGCAGCAGGGCCGCCGTCATCGCTGCCCCCGCTCGGCGATCAGGCGATCGAGTGCGGCGAACCCGTCACAAGATCCTCGATCGGCATGCCAGGCCGTCATGGCGTGACAGGTGTCGGACCGTTGGTCGCGCTGCAGCACGGCGATCTCGTCGAGCCGGCGGGACCCGTCGCGGTCCCGCGCCACGTGCAGCAGCACCCGCACCGCGGCGCCGAGTTGGCTGTGCAGCGCCGCCCGGTCCAGACCACCCACCGCCCCCAGCGCTTCCAGCCGGGCCGGCACCTCACCAGGACTGTTGGCGTGCACGGTGCCCGCACCGCCGTCGTGGCCGGTATTGAGCGCGGCCAGCAGATCGACGACCTCGGCGCCGCGCACCTCGCCGACGATGATCCGGTCGGGACGCATTCGCAGGGCCTGGCGCACCAGCTGGCGGACGGTGATCTCGCCGGCCCCCTCCACATTCGCGCCCCGGGCCACGAGTGTCACCAGATGTGGGTGCATGGGTGCCAGTTCGGCGGCGTCTTCGACACAGACGAGTCGTTCTTCGGGCGCCACCGCGCCGAGCAGTGCGGACAACAACGTCGTTTTGCCCGCTCCGGTACCTCCGGAGACCAGGAACGCCAACCGGGCATCGATGACGTCCCGCAGGATTGTCTCCGCAGTGGGGGTGATGGCCCCCGAGGCGCACAATGCCTGCAACCCCTGCGTCGCCGGGCGCAGCACCCGTAACGAGATGCAGGTACCAGCCACCGCAACAGGTGGCAGGATCGCGTGGAGGCGAACGGTCAGACGCGCCGCGCCGATGCCGGTGAGCAGCCCGTCGACCCACGGCGATGCGTCGTCGAGACGTCGCCCCGCGGCCAGTGCCAGCCGCTGGGCCAGCCGCCGTACTGCGGCCTCGTCAGCGAACCGGACCGGGCTCCGCCGCAAACCGTGTCCGTCATCGACCCAGACCCCGCCGGGTTCGGTGACCAATACGTCGGTGGTTCCCGGCGCGGCAAGCAACGGCTCCAAGATGCCGACGCCGGTGAGTTCTGTCTGCACTGCCCGCAGATTCGACAACACCTCGGTGTCGCCGAGCAGACCCGCCGATTCGGCCCGGATGGCCTGCGCCACGACGCCGGCCTGCAGAGCCCGCGGACCCGAGAGCGCGTCGGCGGCCAACCGCTCGCGCACCCGGTCGATCAAGGATTCGTTCATGCCGCCCGCCCCGCCGACGTCCGCTCCAGCAGCGCGGCCACCCGCCGGGCAGCGACGGCCAGCGGGGAGCGGGCCCCCAGCTGCAGCCCGCCGCGTTCGAGCCGCTCGGCGATCAGCGGCTGGGGTCGCATCGCGGCCAGCAGCGGCAGCTTGGTCAGGTCGGCGATCTCCCCGGTCGCAAGCCGCCCGGCGCCGGGCCGCGAACCACCAGCCCGACATTGGGGTTCACGGCGGTCAGAGCGGGAGCCATCGCCGCGGTGGCGGCACACGACCGCACATCACAGGTGGTGATCAGTACCACCAGGTCGGCGTCGCTCAAGGCGGTGCACACGGCGTCGGTCAGCCGGCGCGGTACATCACACACCGTCGTCACACCCGCCCGCCGGCCGGCGTCGAGTACCGCGGCCACCGCACCGGCCGACAACTCGTGGCCCGTCCTGGCTCCCGACAACAGCGCGACACCGCGGTGCTCGGGCAGTGCGGCACGAACCGCCGGCCAGTGGAGCCGTCCGCCCTGAACCGTCAGCTCCGGCCACCTCAATCCAGGGACGTCCTCCGCGCCGAGCAGGAGGTCGATACCGCCACCCCACCCATCGAGGTCGACCAGCAGCGGCGCGGTGAGCTGATAGGCCACCGCCGCGGCGAGAAGTGAGGCGCCTGCTCCGCCGCGACCCGCCACCACCGCGGCCGTCGCGCCGCTGCGGAGCCCGGTGTCGCTGTCTTCCGAGATGCCGCGGACCAGTTCCTCGGCCCGGGCCGGCATCGCCAGAACCTCTTCTGCCCCAACTGCTATCGCAGCCTGCAAGGTGGACGCGTCGGGTTCGCCGAGAGCGCAGAGGAACACCGTGTTGCGGCGGGGCAGACCGGCTTCGGCGCAGCGTCGGGCAGCTTGGGCATCGACCGCCACCGCGGTGGCCGCGGACCAGACCTTGCGGGTGGGAACGGCAGCGGGGTCGAGATGAACGGCCCGGACACCGGCCGCCGCGGCCGCACGATCGACTTCATCACGTAGCGCGGGTTCAGCAATGAGGGCCAACAGCCCAGCGGTGCTCGTCACCACATCACCGTGGCTGGAAAGTGCCAGGGGCGGCTAGTCGACTTTGTGACTTTGTGGATGGCTCGGCATTTGTGGACAACCGCGCCGGATTTCGTTTCTAGCGAAAAACGCAACGCCATCAACAAGATGAATCGGTGGTGGCTGGCGAAAACATGCCCCAAACGAAGGACGACCCTCGCCAGGGGGGGAGGAGGCGAGGGTCGTCGTGTATCAGCCCCGGGGGGTCGGGCTGATGCACACCCGGCATAAGCCGAGTAATACTCACTATACACACGACCCAGCGCACTGGCGCAAGTCTCGATTGCAACACGCCAGCCGGATAGGGATTCAGAATTGCAGTCCGCGACAGGTGGCTTGAACTGCCATTTTGAACACTATCCCGGTTGGTGTCACGAGCACACCTATTGTGGGAGCGTGACCGCCTCCGATTCGGCCGCCGAGCAGCTAACCGCGCCGCAAACCGGCGGGACTGACGCGCAACCCGCCCGCACCGCAGCGTTTTTCGACCTCGACAAGACCATCCTCGCCAAGTCGAGCACCCTTGCTTTCAGCAAACCCTTCTTCGACCAGGGTCTGCTCAATCGGCGAGCCGTTCTCAAGTCCAGCTACGCCCAATTCCTTTTTCTGATGTCCGGCGCCGACCACGAGCAGATGGACCGTATGCGGTCCTACGTCACCGCCATGTGCACCGGCTGGGACGTCGAACAGGTCAAGTCGATCGTCGGGGAGACACTGCACGACATCGTCGACCCCCTGGTGTTTGCCGAAGCGGCCGATCTGATCGCCGATCACAAGCTGTGCGGCCGTGATGTGGTGGTGGTGTCGGCATCCGGCGAGGAGATCGTCGCCCCGATCGCCCGCGCGCTCGGGGCCACCCATGCGATGGCCACCCGGATGGTGGTCGAGGACGGCCGTTACACCGGCGAGGTGGCGTTCTACTGCTACGGCGAGGGGAAAGCCCAGGCGATCCGGGAGCTGGCCCAACGCGAGGGTTATCCGCTCGAACACTGCTACGCCTACTCCGATTCGATCACCGACGTGCCGATGCTGGAGACCGTCGGGCACCCCTCCGTCGTCAATCCCGACCGCGCGCTGCGCAAGGAGGCCGCCGCGCGGGACTGGCCGGTGCTCACCTTCACCAAGCCCGTCTCGCTCCGGGACCGGATTCCGGCGCCGTCGGGCGCGGCGGTGGCCACCACCGCCGCGGTGGGCCTCAGCGCCTTGGCCGCCGGCGCGCTGACGTACTCGCTGCTTCGCCGATTCGCGCTCTGACACATCGGCGTAACGATCCGGAATCGCGCCGAAGCTGTTCGCATTTGGGCCTTGCTGTGACTGGGGTCACGTAGTACAAAGGAAGGCACGGAAGCCCGGTGAGGCCAAGATCGACTCGGAAGAGAAGGGCTCGATCTCCCGCATCAGGCAACCCAGCACGGGTCCCGGCACCCACGCGGAGCCACAGCCGCGATAATGGCAGAAGTGTTGCGGGCCTGCGTGATTGCGAAAAGCGGATGTACCAAGACCTCTTGGGTTGAGGTCAGCTGCACAGCGCATCGCAAGAACGCCGAGGCCAACCCAGGCAACCCACCTTGGACGCTTGGTAACCGGAGATCCGTGCTAGCGGGCGGTGAACTGCATCCTGGTTGAATCCAGGATCGGGGCACCGCCCGCTTCGTACGTCGGGCCTACTTCTTCTTCTGGTCCGCGATCGAAATCGCCTCTCGCGCACCGGCTTGCAGCGCCCGGCAGTGCAACAGCAGCCATTCGGTCAAACCCTTCTCCGTCCCGGAGGCGAAGCCCTGGGCCGCCGTCCGGTACTCGGCGGCGCGCCGCATCCAGTACACCTCGGGCACGCCGAGGCCGTGCGGATCGAGTCCACTGGCAATGCTCACCAGTCGCGCAACGCCGCGCGCCACCACACCATCGGCGCTGCCGAATGCCGCCAGGGTGAGCAGTTCGCCGTGCGCCACCGCGGCAAGGATGGGCGCGGGCACTTTCGACCCGCCCGTCACCAGCTGCGACATCAGATCCAGCCGGGCGGCCACCTCTGGTTCCGATCGCGGGCGGGCCAGCTCTTGTTCGCCGGCCACGTCGGCGGCGGCCAGCATGTGCAACCGCGCCAGCGCCTGCAGCGGCGCTCGCCGCCACACCCCCACCAGCGTGGTTTCACCGCCCTCGAGTGCTTGTGACACACGCAGCGCTCCGGCGAACACCGGGTCCGACGCGGTGTGTTCATCGAGTTGCGGGGTGCCGCCGTCGAGCACCGACGACGCCCTGGCCGCACGCAGCGCCGCTTCCGCCGCGGTGACGGGCCAGCCCCGCAGATTGGCGCGATGCCGGTGCGCCCGGCCCAGCGCGTCGCGCGCCTGTTCGGCGGCTTCGGCGACGCCCGGCAGGGCTGCCAGCGGGGCCAAGGGGTCAACACTCACCGGGCCACCGCTCACAGGGGCTCACCCTACTCGCCGGACCGCTGACCCGAGGTTCGGCAACCGTTCGGCGCACGCCACACACCGCCTGCAGCGCCCGTTGTGAGTTGCCAACCTCTTTGCAACCTTGGGTGACTACGCTCACAGCCATGACCGAGACGCACTCCGAAGTTCTGTCAGCGTATCCGCCCGCAGCGGAGTTCGCCGAGCAGGCGAACGCCACCGCCGCGTTGTATGACGAGGCCGAGGCCGATCGGCTGGCGTTCTGGGCGGCTC
>NZ_JBDGJH010000046.1:0-1847 GCF_057656995.1 Mycobacterium sp. Soil_C_30
ACTGCAGGTCTGTTGTTTGAGAACTCAATAGTGTGTTTGGTGGTTTTTGTTTGTTTTTGCCACATCCTGTGGGGGACTCCCCGTCTTCCTGTGTGGGGTGTGGTTTTTGGATGCCAGTTTTGGTGTCTTTTGTTTGTGATCGGATTTTTCTGATTCGAATTCTGCCTTGGCCTGTGGGTTGAGGGGTTTTTGTTTGGAGAGTTTGATCCTGGCTCAGGACGAACGCTGGCGGCGTGCTTAACACATGCAAGTCGAACGGAAAGGCCCTTCGGGGTGCTCGAGTGGCGAACGGGTGAGTAACACGTGGGTGATCTGCCCTGCACTTTGGGATAAGCCTGGGAAACTGGGTCTAATACCGAATAGGATCACGCGCCTCATGGTGTGTGGTGGAAAGCTTTTGCGGTGTGGGATGGGCCCGCGGCCTATCAGCTTGTTGGTGGGGTAATGGCCTACCAAGGCGACGACGGGTAGCCGGCCTGAGAGGGTGACCGGCCACACTGGGACTGAGATACGGCCCAGACTCCTACGGGAGGCAGCAGTGGGGAATATTGCACAATGGGCGCAAGCCTGATGCAGCGACGCCGCGTGAGGGATGACGGCCTTCGGGTTGTAAACCTCTTTCAGCAGGGACGAAGCGCAAGTGACGGTACCTGCAGAAGAAGGACCGGCCAACTACGTGCCAGCAGCCGCGGTAATACGTAGGGTCCGAGCGTTGTCCGGAATTACTGGGCGTAAAGAGCTCGTAGGTGGTTTGTCGCGTTGTTCGTGAAAACTCACAGCTTAACTGTGGGCGTGCGGGCGATACGGGCAGACTGGAGTACTGCAGGGGAGACTGGAATTCCTGGTGTAGCGGTGGAATGCGCAGATATCAGGAGGAACACCGGTGGCGAAGGCGGGTCTCTGGGCAGTAACTGACGCTGAGGAGCGAAAGCGTGGGGAGCGAACAGGATTAGATACCCTGGTAGTCCACGCCGTAAACGGTGGGTACTAGGTGTGGGTTTCCTTCCTTGGGATCCGTGCCGTAGCTAACGCATTAAGTACCCCGCCTGGGGAGTACGGCCGCAAGGCTAAAACTCAAAGGAATTGACGGGGGCCCGCACAAGCGGCGGAGCATGTGGATTAATTCGATGCAACGCGAAGAACCTTACCTGGGTTTGACATGCACAGGACGCCAGTAGAGATATTGGTTCCCTTGTGGCCTGTGTGCAGGTGGTGCATGGCTGTCGTCAGCTCGTGTCGTGAGATGTTGGGTTAAGTCCCGCAACGAGCGCAACCCTTGTCTCATGTTGCCAGCACGTTATGGTGGGGACTCGTGAGAGACTGCCGGGGTCAACTCGGAGGAAGGTGGGGATGACGTCAAGTCATCATGCCCCTTATGTCCAGGGCTTCACACATGCTACAATGGCCGGTACAAAGGGCTGCGATGCCGTGAGGTGGAGCGAATCCTTTCAAAGCCGGTCTCAGTTCGGATCGGGGTCTGCAACTCGACCCCGTGAAGTCGGAGTCGCTAGTAATCGCAGATCAGCAACGCTGCGGTGAATACGTTCCCGGGCCTTGTACACACCGCCCGTCACGTCATGAAAGTCGGTAACACCCGAAGCCGGTGGCCTAACCCCTTGTGGGAGGGAGCCGTCGAAGGTGGGATCGGCGATTGGGACGAAGTCGTAACAAGGTAGCCGTACCGGAAGGTGCGGCTGGATCACCTCCTTTCTAAGGAGCACCACAATGTCTGGGTCGGCCCGCATCGTGCGGATCGCCGAGGTTTCAGACGGATTCTGTGGATGGCCGGTGCCTGTAGTGGGTGTCGGTCTGGTGCATAAATGTTTGAGGAACAAACTCAAAAACCT
>NZ_JBDGJH010000046.1:1945-5034 GCF_057656995.1 Mycobacterium sp. Soil_C_30
GGCAGGAGTGAGAAATCATGGTGTTAGTTGAAGTGGCCTGGGATGGCCTGCCGTAGACGGTGAGAGCCCGGTAGACGAAAACATTGTGACTCCTGTGGAACTGTCCCCGAGTAGCAGCGGGCCCGTGGAATCTGCTGTGAATCTGCCGGGACCACCCGGTAAGCCTGAATACTTCTCAGTGACCGATAGCGGATTAGTACCGTGAGGGAATGGTGAAAAGTACCCCGGGAGGGGAGTGAAATAGTACCTGAAACCGTGCGCTTACAATCCGTCAGAGCCCTCCTTCGTGGTGGGGTGATGGCGTGCCTTTTGAAGAATGAGCCTGCGAGTCAGGGACATGTCGCGAGGTTAACCCGGGTGGGGTAGCCGTAGCGAAAGCGAGTCTGAATAGGGCGTATCCCCGTTGGGGGTGTAGTGGCGTGTTCTGGACCCGAAGCGGAGTGATCTACCCATGGCCAGGGTGAAGCGCGGGTAAGACCGTGTGGAGGCCCGAACCCACTTAGGTTGAAGACTGAGGGGATGAGTTGTGGGTAGGGGTGAAAGGCCAATCAAACTCCGTGATAGCTGGTTCTCCCCGAAATGCATTTAGGTGCAGCGTTGCGTGTTTCTTGCTGGAGGTAGAGCTACTGGATGGCCGATGGGCCTCACAAGGTTACTGACGTCAGCCAAACTCCGAATGCCGGTAAGTGAAAGCGTGGCAGTGAGACGGCGGGGGATAAGCTCCGTGCGTCGAGAGGGAAACAGCCCAGATCGCCGACTAAGGCCCCTAAGCGTGTGCTAAGTGGAAAAGGATGTGCAGTCGCGAAGACAACCAGGAGGTTGGCTTAGAAGCAGCCACCCTTGAAAGAGTGCGTAATAGCTCACTGGTCAAGTGATTGTGCGCCGATAATGTAGCGGGGCTCAAGCACACCGCCGAAGTCGCGGCATCAACGCAAGTTGATGGGTAGGGGAGCGTCCTGCATCCGGTGAAGCAGCCGCGTAAGCGAGTTGTGGAGGGTGTGGGAGTGAGAATGCAGGCATGAGTAGCGATAAGGCAAGTGAGAACCTTGCCCGCCGAAAGACCAAGGGTTCCTGGGCCAGGCCAGTCCGCCCAGGGTGAGTCGGGACCTAAGGCGAGGCCGACAGGCGTAGTCGATGGACAACGGGTTGATATTCCCGTACCCGTGTGAGCGCGTCCCTGATGAATCAGCGGTACTAACCGCCCAAATCCAGGATCACTGAGCCCTTCGGGGTGACGGTTTCTGGGGCTGCGCGGGACCTTCGTTGGTAGTAGTCAAGCGATGGGGTGACGCAGGAAGGTAGCCGTACCAGTCAGTGGTAATACTGGGGCAAGCCGGTAGGACGAGCGATAGGTAAATCCGTCGTTCACATAGTCCGAGAGGTGATGCATAACCGGATGAGGTGAATTCGGTGATCCTATGCTGCCGAGAAAAGCCTCTAGCGAGCTCTCACACGGCCCGTACCCCAAACCAACACAGGTGGTCAGGTAGAGAATACCAAGGCGTACGAGTGAACTATGGTTAAGGAACTCGGCAAAATACCCCCGTAACTTCGGGAGAAGGGGGACCCACCTACCGTCATGGCCTTCGCGGCCGGCAGCGGGAGTGGGTCGCAGAAACCAGTGAGAAGCGACTGTTTACTAAAAACACAGGTCCGTGCGAAGTCGCAAGACGATGTATACGGACTGACGCCTGCCCGGTGCTGGAAGGTTAAGAGGACCCGTTAACCCTTCGGGGTGAAGCGGAGAATTTAAGCCCCAGTAAACGGCGGTGGTAACTATAACCATCCTAAGGTAGCGAAATTCCTTGTCGGGTAAGTTCCGACCTGCACGAATGGCGTAACGACTTCTCAACTGTCTCAACCATAGACTCGGCGAAATTGCACTACGAGTAAAGATGCTCGTTACGCGCGGCAGGACGAAAAGACCCCGGGACCTTCACTACAACTTGGTATTGGCGTTCGATACGGTTTGTGTAGGATAGGTGGGAGACTGTGAAGCTCACACGCCAGTGTGGGTGGAGTCATTGTTGAAATACCACTCTGATCGTATTGGACTTCTAACTTCGAACCGTATATCCGGTTCAGGGACAGTGCCTGGTGGGTAGTTTAACTGGGGCGGTTGCCTCCCAAAATGTAACGGAGGCGCCCAAAGGTTCCCTCAACCTGGACGGCAATCAGGTGTTGAGTGCAAGTGCACAAGGGAGCTTGACTGTGAGACTGACACGTCGAGCAGGGACGAAAGTCGGGACTAGTGATCCGGCACCCCCGAGTGGAAGGGGTGTCGCTCAACGGATAAAAGGTACCCCGGGGATAACAGGCTGATCTTCCCCAAGAGTCCATATCGACGGGATGGTTTGGCACCTCGATGTCGGCTCGTCGCATCCTGGGGCTGGAGCAGGTCCCAAGGGTTGGGCTGTTCGCCCATTAAAGCGGCACGCGAGCTGGGTTTAGAACGTCGTGAGACAGTTCGGTCTCTATCCGCCGCGCGCGTCAGAAACTTGAGGAAATCTGTCCCTAGTACGAGAGGACCGGGACGGACGAACCTCTGGTATACCAGTTGTTCCACCAGGAGCACGGCTGGATAGCCACGTTCGGACAGGATAACCGCTGAAAGCATCTAAGCGGGAAACCTCTTCCAAGACCAGGTTTCTCACCCTCTAGGAGGGATAAGGCCCCCCGCAGACCACGGGATCGATAGGCCAGACCTGTAAACACAGCAATGTGTGAGGGAACTGGCACTAACCGGCCGAAAACTTACAACAACCTTTTGCTTCGCAACCACATCCGCAATGACCAACATTGCATCCCACCACCAAAAACACCTTTCTTGGTGCACACGAAACCCCCCACGGGATCCTGGGCCGGCCGCCACCACACCGTGGCGCCACCCGACCACCCCGGGGGGGAATCACACAAGAAAATAGAGTTACGGCGGTCATAGCGACAGGGAAACGCCCGGTCCCATCCCGAACCCGGAAGCTAAGCCTGCCAGCGCCGATGATACTACCCCTACGGGTGGAAAAGTAGGACACCGCCGAACACACATTCAGAAATACCCCCCACACCCGTGGGGGGTATTTCTATTTCCA
>NZ_JBDGJH010000047.1:0-3910 GCF_057656995.1 Mycobacterium sp. Soil_C_30
GCCTCGGACTCAGACCCCAACACCCGTCTGAGCTCCCTCGACTGGCTCCTCCGTCGCCAGCCTCGGACTCAGACCCCAACACCCGTCTGAGCTCCCTCGACTGGCTCCTCCGTCGCCAGCCTCGGACTCAGACCCCAACACCCGTCTGAGCTCCATCGACTGGCTCCTCCGTCGCCAGCCTCGGACTCAGACCCCAACACCCGTCTGAGCTCCATCGACTGGCTCCTCCGTCGCCAGCCTCGGACTCAGACCCCGGTCCACGTCTCGTCGATCATCTCCGCCACATTGATCACCTTGGCCTGAACCGACTCGGGTGCGTCGATCTGCTCGCTGACATGCGCGGCGATGAACCGCCGGATCTCGGCGTCCACCCCGCCGATGATCCGGACGATCTCCCCGCGGATCGACTTCGACGCCACATGCACGCTGATATCGGTGGACCGCGGTTTGGCCACGTCGAGGATCAACAGCAGCGGTTCAGCGGCGCGGGCGGTGGCCCGCAGGGAGATCTCGCCGTCCACGGTGAACCGCTGCTTGTCCAGCCGCAGATCCACCAGCAGGTCGATCTCCAGCGGGATCCGGATCGAGAAGGTGATGGTCTCGCCGAGATGGCGCCTGGCCTTGGGCTCCTGGATCCTGACTCGGGCGGTGACCCGGGCCAGTCCCGCCGGCCCTTGCGCCATGGGACCCATCTCGAGCTGGTCACCGGCGATGTCCGCGAACGCCGCAGCCACCCGGTCTTCGGTGACCGCAACCTCGAAGAAGTTGCGGCCCCACCGCTCATAGGTCACATAGTCGTGCGAATCCATAGTGCTCCTACGTTCTCACAGCGAGTCCGCCACACTGTCCAGGTGAGCATTCGCGAGTCCACCGCTCCGCCGTTCGGCGCGCTGATGCGGCAGTGGCGCCAACGCCGCCGGCTGAGCCAACTGGACCTGGCCATCGGTGCCGATGTGTCTTCGCGTCACCTCAGTTTCATCGAGACCGGCAGGTCAGCACCCAGCCGGGCGATGGTGCTGCGCCTGGCCGCCGCTCTTGAGGTACCCCCTCGGGAGCAGAACCAACTGCTGGTGGCGGCGGGATTGGCACCTGAGTACACCGAGCGGTCCCTGGACGATCCCGAGATGGCCGCGATCCGCGAGGGTGTCGAGCGCGTCCTTACCGCCTACGAGCCTTTCCCGTGCCTGGCCGTGGACCGCACCTGGAACATCCTGCGGGCGAACGCGAGCACCGCCATGCTGTTGCGCGGGGTCGCGGCGCACCTGCTGGAGCAGCCGAACGCGTTACGCATCGCACTGCATCCCGACGGTCTGGCACCGCGCATACGCAATCTCGGGCAGTGGCGTCACCACCTGCTCGAGCGACTGCGCCGAGAGGTGGCGGTCAGCGGCGACGCGGCGTTGTCGGCCCTGCTGAACGAACTCCAGGATTACCCGGGTGACTCCGAGGACCACGACGAATCCGGCGCTGTGGTGGTGCCGCTGGAGCTTGCCACCGAGGACGGTGTGGTGCTGTCACTGCTGAGTACCGTCACGACCTTCGGCACCGCCCTGGATCTGACCGCGACCGAACTGAGCATCGAGGCGTTCCTGCCTGCCGACGCCGCGACCGCCGAGGCTCTGCGCTGATGCCGGCGCCGCACTACTCGATGCCGTTGCGGGTGCGCTACGTCGAGTGCGACATGCAGGGCCGGGTCTTCAACGCCCACTACCTCACCTGGGTGGACATGGCGCACACCGAGGCGCTGGGCGCGATCGTCGGTGACTACCGTGAACTGGTGGCCTCGGGCGTCGACGTGGTGGTCGCCGCGGCGCAGCTGCAGTTCCGCCGGCCGGCGGAATTCGATGACCGCCTGCAGATCCACGTGAGGTTCAAAACGCCCGGAAACACCTCTCTGCAAACCGAATTCACCATCGAGCGCGACGGCGACGTCCTCGCCGAATGCGTGATGACCCACGTGTGCGTCGAGACCACGGGCTACCAGAAACGGCCATGGCCGGACTGGATCCGGGCGCGGCTGGCGCTCGTCAACTGAGCGGACGCGTCTCCCCGACGACATATTCGGCCATTGCCGCAGAACGGATCTGCGCGCCCTGCTCGTCGCTGGGCCCGCTCCCCCGGAACGCTTCCACAGCCTCCAGGGTCTCCCATCGCTCGAAGACGTTGATCCGCCCGGGATCGATGAGGTCGGCGCTGATCGCGAAATCCAGGCAGCCCTGGGCGGTTCGGGCCTGCCGCACCACCGGGATGCACCCCCGGAGGTATTCCTCACGTTGGTCGGCGGCGACGATCAGGTGCCCGGCGACAATCAGCATGGCGGCTCCTTTCTGTCTGCCCATACCGACCCGGCGGCGCCGCAGAAGTCATCGGTAGTCGAGCAAGGACCGCCAGTCGTCTTCGGAGATCTCCCGCCCGGCCCGCATCATCATCGCCAGGCCGGAGGCCATCGCGATGCCCAGCAGTCCGAGCCAGAGTCCGGCCATGGCGATGAGCACCCACAGCACCGTCCGGACCTCCGGCCACGGGCTCACCAACGCCAGCACCGGGGCGAACAGGAAGCCGGTGCCGATGTACCACGACGAACCCGCGCGATCGGATTTCAGGACGAACCGGAGCCAGCGCGGGAGCGGGGACTGCTCGGTGTTCATGGTTTTGACGATGCCGCTGTGGGGGCAGCCGGGCAATTACCTCTCACGTAGTACCGGATGAGCAGCACGATTGCGCAGTAGGGTCGTGACCATGAGTCACGACCACGGACCCCGACGGGATCTGCCTCCCGGTATGGCCGAACAACTGGATCTGCCCTATGCGGGTCTGGCCTCGTTCGGGCACCGGCCGTTTCTGACGGAAACCGACCAGCTCGAGTCCTGGCAGCCCGATGTCGCGATCGTGGGTGCACCGTTCGACGTCGCCACCACCAACCGGCCCGGTGCCCGGTTCGGCCCACGGGCCATCCGGGCCACCGCCTACGAGCCTGGTACGTACCACATGGATCTGGGGCTGGAGATCTTCGACTGGCTCGAGGTCGTCGACTTCGGTGACGCCTACTGCCCGCACGGCCAGACCGAGGTGTCGCATGCCAACATCCGTGAGCGGGTACACGCGGTGGCGTCGCGGGGCATCGTGCCGGTGGTGCTCGGCGGCGACCATTCCATCACCTGGCCCTCGGCCACCGCGGTCGCCGATGTGCACGGCTACGGCAACGTGGGCATCGTGCATTTTGATGCGCACGCCGACACCGCCGACATCATCGAGGGCAATCTGGCCAGTCACGGCACCCCGATGCGGCGGCTCATCGAGTCCGGCGCCGTTCCCGGCACCCACTTCGTGCAGGTGGGACTGCGGGGCTACTGGCCGCCGCAGGACACCTTCGAGTGGATGCTCGAGCAGGGCATGACCTGGCACACCATGCAGGAGATCTGGGAACGCGGTTTCAAGGAGGTCATGAAGACCGCGGTCAGCGAAGCCCTGGCGAAAGCCGAAAAGCTCTATCTGTCAGTCGATATCGACGTCCTGGATCCTGCGCACGCACCGGGGACGGGCACACCGGAACCCGGCGGCATCACCAGCGCGGACCTGCTGCGGATGGTGCGTCAACTGTGCTACGAGCACGACGTCGCCGGTGTCGATGTGGTGGAGGTGGCACCCGCCTACGACCACGCCGAACTGACCGTCAACGCCGCGCACCGAGTGGTGTTCGAGGCCCTGGCCGGAATGGCGGCACGACGCCGCGACGCCGCGGGCGGTAAACCCGGGCACCCGTCACCGCTGGCGCGATGAACTGACCGCTTGACCGTCCAGCCCGAGCGAGCGTGTTTGCACGCCCACGCTGCGCGTGTCGCGTACAAACACTCAGTGTCACAGTGGACGTGCCGCTGTTGCGGTGGTTGGGTCTTTTCACCTGGTGTCT
>NZ_JBDGJH010000048.1:0-1896 GCF_057656995.1 Mycobacterium sp. Soil_C_30
CACTTTCCTGCCGAGTCCGGCCTTTCCTACCCGTGAGTCCGAGGCTGCGAGGCCCAGTTCAGCGGCGATGCGCCGGGTGCTGCGGCGGGCTCGCGACGGTGTGGCTCTCAATGTCGACGAGGCCGCGATCGCGCTGACGGCCCGGGGTGAGGACCTCGCCGATCTCTGTGCGTCCGCGGCCCGCGTCCGGGATGCCGGCCTGGAATCCGAGGGCCGTCGCGGCGCTGCGGGGCGGCTGCCGGTCAGTTATTCGCGCAAGGTCTTCATTCCCGTCACGCATCTGTGCCGCGACACCTGTCATTACTGCACCTTCGTGACGGTCCCGGGCCGGCTGCGCGCCCAGGGTAAAGGGATGTATCTCGAACCCGACGAGATCCTCGACATCGCCCGCCGCGGCGCGGAGTTGGGATGCAAGGAAGCGCTGTTCACTCTCGGTGACCGGCCGGAGGCGCGCTGGCCCGAGGCTGCGCAATGGCTCGACGAGCGCGGGTATGACTCCACGCTGGACTACGTGCGGGCCATGGCGATCCGGGTGCTCGAAGAAACGGGACTGTTGCCGCACCTGAACCCGGGTGTCATGAGCTGGGCCGAATTGTCGCGCCTCAAGCCGGTGGCGCCGTCGATGGGCATGATGCTCGAGACCACCTCGCGGCGGCTGTTTGAGACCAAGGGTGAAGCGCACTATGGCTCGCCGGACAAAGACCCCGAGGTCCGGCTACGCACCCTGACCGATGCCGGGCGGCTGTCGGTCCCGTTCACCACCGGCCTGCTGGTCGGTATCGGCGAGACGCTCGAGGAGCGTGCTGAGACCATCCATGCGATTCGCAAGTCGCACAAGGAGTTCGGGCACATCCAAGAAGTGATCGTGCAGAACTTCCGGGCCAAGGACCACACCGCCATGGCTTCGACGCCGGATGCGGGTCTCGACGATTTCCTGGCCACCATCGCCGTCACCCGACTGGTGCTGGGACCGAAGATGCGGGTGCAGGCGCCACCGAATCTGGTGTCGCGGGATGAATGCCTGGCGCTGCTGGGCGCCGGGGTCGACGACTGGGGTGGAGTGTCACCCCTGACACCGGATCACGTGAATCCCGAACGGCCGTGGCCGGCCCTCGACGACCTGGCTCAGGTGACCGCCGAAGCGGGCTATGACCTGGTGCAGCGGCTGACGGCCCAGCCGCGCTACGTGCAGGCCGGTGCGGCGTGGATCGACCCGCGGGTGCGCACCCATGTCAATGCCCTGGCCGATCCGGAGACCGGGTGGGCGCGCGAGGTCAACCCCGTCGGGCTGCCGTGGCAGGAACCCGACGAGGCCACCGAATCCCTGGGCCGGGTGGATCTGCACACCGCTATCGACGCGCAAGGCCGGCTCACCGAGACCCGCTCGGACCTCGACAGTGCCTTCGGCGATTGGGAATCCATTCGCGACAAGGTGTCCGAGCTGGCGGCGCGGGCACCCGAACGCATCGACACCGACGTGCTCGCGGCGCTGCGCTCGGCCGAACGCGACCCCGCCGGCTGCTCCGATGACGAGTACCTGGCGCTGGCCACCGCCGACGGTCCTGCGTTGGAAGCGGTGACCGCCCTGGCCAATTCGCTGCGCAAGGACGTCGTCGGTGATGACGTCACGTTCGTGGTGAATCGCAACATCAACTTCACCAACATCTGTTACACCGGCTGCCGGTTCTGCGCGTTCGCGCAACGCAAGGGCGACGCCGACGCCTTCTCGCTGTCGACGTCCGAGGTCGCCGACCGGGCGTGGGAGGCCCACGTCGCCGGCGCCACCGAGGTGTGCATGCAAGGCGGTATCGACCCCGAGTTGCCCGTCACCGGGTACGCCGATCTGGTGCGGGCGGTCAAGGCGCGGGTGCCGTCGATGCACGTGCATGCGTTCTC
>NZ_JBDGJH010000049.1:0-1311 GCF_057656995.1 Mycobacterium sp. Soil_C_30
CTCAGTGTCACAGTGGACGTGCCGCTGTTGCGGTGGTTGGGTCTTTTCACCTGGTGTCTGACTCTTACAAACTCTGCCACCTTCGGGTTGGCAATCGAGCGTTGTGTCGATGCCGGGTGGGAAGGACCGACCGGCGTGACTTGATAGGAGCGTGGCACCGCCCCCACTGAGATGTGTCCTGCCGGTCGGCCCGACCTTCACCTCATCCACCAGATGAAAGAAGGCACCGTCCATGGTCGTCGTTGGAACCGATGTACACAAGCGCACCCACACTTTCGTCGCCGTCGACGAGGTCGGGCGCAAGCTCGGGGAGAAGGTGGTCAGGGCCTCCACTGAGGGACATCTCAAGGTGCTGGCGTGGGCCCGGGAACAGTTCGGCGAGGAACTGCTGTGGGGTATTGAAGACTGCCGCAACCTCTCGGCCCGGCTGGAGCGCGATCTGCTCACCGCAGGCCAGTCGGTGGTGCGGGTAGCCCCGAAATTGATGTCGCAGGCCCGTGCCTCGGCGCGGACCCGCGGCAAGTCCGATCCCATCGATGCGTTGGCCGTTGCCCAGGCAGTTCTGCGCCATCCTGATCTGCCGGTCGCCTCCCACGACGAGATCTCACGGGAGCTCAAACTGTTGGTTGATCGTCGTGACGACCTTGTGGCTCAACGCACTTCAACGATCAACCGGCTCCGTCAACGGGTCCACGAACTGGACCCCGCCGCCGAACCCAAACCTGCCTGCCTGCACCGCGCCAAGGCCTGCGCGGCGCTGCTCGACTGGCTCAATCCCCAACACGGGGTCCTGGCCGAATTGGCTCGCGAGGAACTCGCCGACGTCATCCGCCTGACCGAGGCCATCAACGCCCTGGCCGCACGCATCGGTGAACGCATCCAGAAGGTAGCCCCGACGCTGTTGGCGGTGCCCGGGTGCGGTGAACTGACCGCGGCCAAGATCGTCGCCGAAACCGCCGGCGTCGGCCGCTTCCGCAACGAAGCCGCATTCGCCCGCCACAACGGAACCGCCCCAATCCCGGTCTGGTCGGGCAACACCGCCGGACGAGTCCGACTGAACCGTTCCGGTAACCGCCAACTCAACGCCGCACTGCACCGCATCGCCATCACCCAGCTGCGCATTCCCGGCAGCGCCGGGCAGCAGTACTACCGCGAGCGGCTAGCCGACAAAGCAACCAAAGGAGCTCTGCGCTGCCTCAAACGTTATCTCTCCCGCACCGTCTACCGATGCCTGCACGCCGACAAACACCTCAACCACACCCACGACAAACCCCTCCAGGCAGTCGCCGCTTGACATAGGAGCAATGCTCG
>NZ_JBDGJH010000050.1:0-1279 GCF_057656995.1 Mycobacterium sp. Soil_C_30
CTCATAGTCAAGTGGTTGAAGAAACATTTACGCGGTTTGGCTAACGAGTGCGGCTAAGCGTTGGGCTGGGGTGTCGAGGTCCAGGGTGGGTCGGGGCCGGGAGTTGAGTTTGTCTTGGACGCGTTTGAGGTCGGCTTTGGTGTGCACGGCCAGGTCGGTGCCCTTTTCGAACCAGAACCGCAGCAGGCGGTTGGTGTTCTCGTTGGTGCCCCGCTGCCAGGGTGAATGCGGGTTGCAGAAGTACACCGGGGCCTTGAGTTCGAGATGAATCCGGGGCCACTGAGCCATCTCCGAGCCGCGATCCCAGGTAATCGATCGGCGCAGATGCTCAGGTAGCTCCCTCATCGCCTCGATCATCGCGGTGGCCACGGACTCGGCGGTGTGGTCGAGCGGAAGGTGCAACAAGATGGTGAACCGGGTGCTGCGTTCCACCAGCGTGCCGATCGCGCTTTGGTGGCCGGCCCCCACGATGAGATCTCCTTCCCAGTGCCCGGGCACGGCCCGGTCGGCGACCTCGGCAGGCCGGTCGCTGATCGTGAACTCGTCGCCGCTGCCATAAACCCCGCGCGGCCCGCCGGCCGCGCCGCGGGTCTTGCGGGTGGCCCGCTTGGTCGACAGGCACTGATGCAGATCAGCGCGCAGCTGGCCACGGGTCTGCACGTAGAGGCACTGATAGATCGTTTCGTGGCTCACCTGTTTGAGCTTGTCATCGGGATGGTCTTGGGCCAACACCTGTGCGATCAACCGGGGGCTCCACCCGTCATCCATCCACGACTCGACCACGGCGCACAAGTCGGGGTCATTGAGCTTGAATGCTTTGGGGCGCCTGGCTTTATGGTGTGCGCGGGCATGGGCCATCAACGCGTGATAGTCACCGTCGGCGCCGCGGTTGCGGGTGGCTTCCTTCCACACCACCGAGCGGTCCCGGTTGATCCGCCGCCCGATCTCGGCGTAACTGAGTCCATCGTCGAGGCCCCGCATGATCGCGACTCGCTCGTCGAGATTGAGGCGGTGCCCCGACCCACCCGGCCCGCCACCACCGACAGCATCACCGATACCGCCACGCTTGCCCGCTGCCAACGCCATCCCGCCAGCTTTGTGCCACCACTCATGACCAGTCCCATGCGACACGCCCAACACCTTCGACGCCGCCGACACCGACTGTCCTGCACACACCCGATCAAACAACGCCCGCTTCAACGACCGCGACGCAGGAACCCCACTCGGCACAGCAAACCCCCACGCTCAGAAATGTTTCTCTGACCGTATGAATCCGCCT
>NZ_JBDGJH010000051.1:0-1132 GCF_057656995.1 Mycobacterium sp. Soil_C_30
GGTGCGCCTGGTGTTCCGGTGGGTGACAACGGTGGTGTGGTGGCGCCTCCGGGGCCGGGTGCGCCTGGTGTTCCGGTGGGTGACAACGGTGGTGTGGTGGCGCCTCCGGGGCCGGGTGCGCCTGGTGTTCCGGTCGGTGACAACGGCTCTGCGGCAACTCCGCCCGGGCCGGGTGCGCCTGCTGTCCCGGTGGGCGACAACGGCTCTGCGGCAACTCCGCCCGGACCGGGCGCCCCCGGTGCTCCCGTGCTGGACAGCGGCGCTGTGGTCCATCCGCCGGCGCCCGGCACCCCCGGCATCCCCGTGGTCGAGACCGGCAACGTCGTGACCCCGCCGGCTCCAGGTGTCCCCGGCGTGCCGGTGGTCGAAACCGGCAACATCTCCACGCCCCCCACCCCGCCGGTCCCGGGTGGACCGGCCGGTGACCACGGTGTGGAGTTCACGCCGGGCACCCCGCCCACCCCGGGCGAGCCGCTGGTCGAGACCCGCCAGATCGTCACGCCCCCCACGCCGGGAACCCCAGGCGAGCCGGTGATCACGCCATACATCGGCATGAACCCGGGAACCCCGCCCACTCCCGAGCTGCGGACCATCGAACCGCCCAGCATCGACATCCCGCCGGGCGGTAGCTACCCGGGCGTGCCGAGCATGCAGCCCAACAGCATCTCGACGCCTCCGGTGCCGGGTGGGCCCGGTGCGCCCGTCGTCGATGCCGGCAGCATCTCGACGCCGCCGGCCCCGGTGGATCCCGGTCTGCCGATCCACGACAACTCCAGCGCGGTGACCCCGCCGGCACCCGGCACCCCGGGTGCCCCGGTGGTCGACACCGCCGGCGTGGTGACCCCGCCTGCGCCGGGTGCTCCCGGAGCGCCGGTGGTCGAGACCGGCAATGTCGTCACCCCGCCCACCCCCGGAACACCCGGTGTCCCTGCCGGTGACAACGGTGGTGTGGTGACTCCGCCCGGACCGGGGACCCCTGGTGTTCCGGTGGGTGACAGCGGTGGTGTGGTGACTCCGCCCGGACCGGGCACTCCTGGTGTTCCGGTGGGTGACAGCGGTGGTGTGGTGACTCCGCCCGGACCGGGGACCCCTGGTGTTCCGGTGGGTGACAGCGGTGGTGTGGTGACTCCGC
>NZ_JBDGJH010000052.1:0-1100 GCF_057656995.1 Mycobacterium sp. Soil_C_30
ATCGCGTGTTCGCGGTGGGGGATGTTGGCGCCGGATGGGTTGTGTAAGACCTTTGATGCTGCTGCTGATGGGTATGTGCGCAGTGAGGGTTGTGGGGTGGTGGTGCTGAAGCGTCTCAGTGATGCTGTGCGCGATGGGGATTCGGTGTTGGCGGTGGTGCGGGGGTCGGCGGTCAATCAGGATGGGCCCAGTAGTGGGCAGACGGTGCCCAGTGGGCCGGCGCAGCAGGCGGTGGTGCGGGCGGCGTTGGCGGCGTCGCGGTTGGGGCCTGGGGATATTGATGTGGTGGAGGCTCATGGTACGGGTACGGCGTTGGGTGATCCGATTGAGTTGGATGCGTTGAGTGCGGTTTTTGGTGAGCGTGGGGGTGCGGCGCCGTTGGTGGTGGGGTCGGTGAAGACCAATGTGGGGCATTTGGAGTCGGCGGCGGGGATTGCGGGGTTTATCAAGGCGGTGTTGAGTGTGCGGGCTGGGGTGGTGCCGGCGCATTTGCATTTCAAGCGGTTGACGCCGCATGCGGGGGTGGGGGCGTCGCGGTTGCAGGTGGCGGCGCGGGAGATGGTGTGGCCTGCGGTGGGGCGGGTGCGTCGGGCTGGGGTGTCGTCGTTTGGGGTCAGTGGCACCAATGCTCATGTGGTGGTGGAGCAGGCTCCTGTGCAGGTTTGTGAGCCGGGTGCGGTGGGGGATCCGGTGGTGTGTTCGTTGGTGGTGTCGGGTAAGACTCCGGAGCGGGTGGCTTCGACGGCGGCGATGTTGGCGCGGGGGTTGGGGGGGCAGGGTTCGGCGGTGTCGTTGGGGGATGTGGCGCATACGTTGAATTTTCATCGGACTCGGCATAAGTGGGTTGCTGCGGTGTGTGCTCGTGATCGGGGTGCTGCGGTGGCGGGGTTGCAGGCGTTGGGTGGGGGGTTTTCGGGGCCGGGTGTGGTGGCGGCGTCGTCGGTGGTGGGGTCGGGGTCGGGCACGGTGTTTGTGTATTCGGGTCAGGGTTCGCAGTGGGCGGGGATGGGGGCGCGGTTGTTGGTGGAGGAGCCGGGGTTTGCGGCTGCGGTGGCGCAGTTGGAGCCGGTGTTCGTCGAGCAGGTCGGCTTCTCCCTGCA
>NZ_JBDGJH010000053.1:0-794 GCF_057656995.1 Mycobacterium sp. Soil_C_30
CACGCCCCGTGGTCACTGGCCTGGATCACGGCCGTCGGCGAGCGCACCAAGCGCCTGCAGCTCGGGACCTCGGTGCTCACACCGACGTTCCGCTACAACCCGGCCGTCATCGCCCAGGCGTTCGCCACCATGGGCTGCCTTTACCCCGGCCGCATCTTCCTCGGCGTCGGCACCGGCGAGGCGCTCAACGAGATCGCCACCGGCTACGAGGGGGAGTGGCCGGAGTTCAAGGAGCGTTACGCCCGGCTGCGCGAATCGGTTCGGCTGATGCGGGAGCTGTGGAACGGTGACCGCGTGGACTTCGACGGGGAGTACTACAAGACCAAGGGCGCCTCGATCTACGACGTGCCCGAGGGCGGGATCCCGATCTACATCGCCGCGGGCGGGCCGCAGGTGGCCAAGTACGCCGGACGCGCGGGTGACGGTTTCATCTGCACCTCGGGCAAGGGCGAGGAGCTCTACAAAGACAAGCTGATCCCGGCGATGCGCGAAGGTGCCGAGGCGGCGGGCAAGAACCCCGACGACGTCGACAGGATGATCGAGATCAAGATCTCCTACGACACCGATCCTGAACTGGCGCTGGAGAACACCCGCTTCTGGGCGCCGCTGTCGCTGACCGCGGAGCAGAAGCACTCCATCGATGACCCGATCGAGATGGAGAAGGCCGCCGACGCGCTGCCCATCGAGCAGGTGGCCAAGCGCTGGATCGTGGCCTCAGATCCCGACGAGGCCGTCGCCAAGGTCAAGGATTACGTGGACTGGGGCCTCAACCACCTGGTGTTCCACGCCCCGGG
>NZ_JBDGJH010000054.1:0-792 GCF_057656995.1 Mycobacterium sp. Soil_C_30
GACCCGATCCTGTGGGATTTCGGCTCGGCGGTGCGGCATCACAAGCTGTACTCGCCGTGGTTGCCGCAGGAGAACTGGCGGGCCGGGTTCCTCGGGTTCCGCGGTGCGGTGGCCCCGGAAGCCGGGCTGATGCGCGATGCGGTGACCGAGATCAAGGCGCTTCTGGTGGAGGCCGGGGTGGCCGATGCCCCGGTGGGCATGGACATCGTGGAGCCGCCGTTCCTGTTCGAGATGCAGCGCCAGGGCCTGACGGTGGTGGATGCCCAGCAGAGCATGCTCGATGCCCGGGTGATCAAGTCGCAGGACGAGATCATGTTGCTCAACCAGGCGGCCGCGATGGTCGACGGGGTGTACCAGGACATCGTGGATGTGCTCAAACCCGGTGTGCGGGAAAACGAGATCGTCGCTTTGGCCAACAAGCGGCTCTATGAGCTGGGCTCGGATCAGGTGGAGGCCGTCAACGCGATCTCCGGTGAGCGGTGCAATCCGCATCCGCACAACTTCACCGACCGCATCATCCGCCCGGGTGATCAGGCATTCTTCGATATCATCCATTCCTACAACGGGTATCGCACCTGCTACTACCGCACCTTCGGGGTGGGGTCGGCCACGCAGAGCCAGCGTGATGCCTACAAGACCGCACGGGAATGGATGGATCGCTCCATCGAGGCGATCCGGCCCGGGGTTGGCTCGGACCAGATTGCGCGGTTGTTACCCAAGGCCGAGGATTTCGGGTTCGAGAACGAGATGGCCGCGTTCGGGCTGCAGTTCGCCCACGGGTTGGGTTTGGGT
>NZ_JBDGJH010000055.1:0-736 GCF_057656995.1 Mycobacterium sp. Soil_C_30
ATGGTGTGGCTCATCATCAGGAACCCGACCGTCTCCAGGCCCAGCTCGCGGGCCAGCCCGAAATGCTGGATCGAGACGTCGGCTTCGGTGCAGTGGGTGGCGATGCGGCAGATGGAACCACCGTTGTTCTGGGCCTCTTTGATGTCTTCTTTGGTGCCCACCCCGGGCAGCATCAGGAACGCGATCTTCGATTCCTTGGCCGTCTCGGCCGCCAGTTTGATCAGTTCCTGCTCCGGGGTCTTGGAGAACCCGTAGTTGAAGCTGGACCCGCCCAGCCCATCACCGTGGGTGACCTCTATAACAGGAACGCCGGCACTGTCCAGTGCCGCGACAATGGCACCGACCTCGTCGGTGGTGAACTGGTGCCGCTTGTGATGCGACCCGTCGCGCAGCGACGTGTCGGTCATCCGGATATCCCACATCGGGTCGAAATAGATCTCGTTGGTACTCATGCGTGGCCTCCTGTCGTGGCTGCCAGTACTTCCTTGGCGATCTCCTCGCCCACCTTGGTGGCCGCGGCGGTCATGATGTCGAGGTTGCCGGCATACGGCGGCAGGTAGTCACCGGCACCTTCGACTTCGATGAAGATGGTGACCACCGCATGCCCGCCGGAGTTCATCGACGGATCGTCGAACTGCGGCTCGTTGAGCAACCGGTAACCGGGCACATACGTCTGCACCTCGGCCACCACGTCCCGGATGGACGCCGCGATGGCATCACGGTCGGCGTCTTCGGG
>NZ_JBDGJH010000056.1:0-641 GCF_057656995.1 Mycobacterium sp. Soil_C_30
GCCGACGCCGACCTGTCGGTACGGGTGCTCAACGCCTACGCCGACACCGTCTGCAACAACGACCCGCGTTCCCGCGGCGAGTTGCGCAGCGCGGCCTACGGGGCGGTGTTCCGGGGCCACGACCGGCTGATCTGCCGCTGCGCTACACCGGACTGCCCGGCGGCGACCATCCCGTCGAAAGTCGGGTCGGTGATGGTGCACATCCTGGCCGAACAAGCCACCCTGGAAGCCGCCCTGGCCCAGGTCGCCGCCCTGCAAAACCGCCAACCCGCCAACCCCACCGACCCCGCGCCCACCGTCGACCTGGAAGCCCTGGCCCGCGACTTCGACAACCACACCACCACCGGAGAGGACGACGACGACGAACCGCCCTGGGCGCACTGGACCTCCACCAGCCCCAACGATGAGGACGGCGACGACGAGGACCCGCCCAGAGCCACCCCGGCGCCCGCCCCCGGACCCGAGGACCCCGACAGTGGCGGCGACGCCGCGGTGCCCAACCCCGACACCGACCCGGCCGACACCGACACCACCGCCGGGCAGCCCGCCGCGCGTGCCGGGAAAACGGAAAACGATGCACCGCAGGATGATTCAACCCGTGGCTGCCACGCCGCGCCCATCCGGCCGGCGGTCACCCTCGC
>NZ_JBDGJH010000057.1:0-602 GCF_057656995.1 Mycobacterium sp. Soil_C_30
CCGGTGACCCAGCCGATGTCGGCAGTGCACCAGTACACGTCGGTCTCGGGTTTGATGTCGAAGACATTGAAATGGGTGTAGGAGGCCTGGGTGAGGTAGCCGCCCGAGGTGTGCATGATGCCCTTGGGCTTGCCGGTGGTGCCCGAGGTGTACAGCAGGAACAGCGGGTGCTCGGACTCGAACGCCTCCGGGGTGTGCTCGGTGGACGCCTTGGGCACGATTTCGTCCCACCAGAGGTCGCGGTCTTCGGTCCAGTCGACGTCGATTCCGGTGCGGCGCACCACCAGAACGTGCTCGACGGGGCTGTCCTGGCCGAGGCCGGCGATGGCTTCGTCGACGCCGGCTTTCAAGGACACGGCCTGCCCGCGGCGGTACTGGCCGTCGGTGGTGATCACCAGTTTGGCCGAGGCGTCCTCGATGCGGGCCTTGAGCGCGGAGGCGGAGAATCCGGCGAACACGACGCTGTGCATGACGCCGAGGCGGGCGCACGCCAGCATCGCCACGATGGCTTCGGGGACCATCGGCATGTAGATGGCCACCCGGTCGCCGGCCTGCAGGCCGAGTTCGGTCAGGGTGTTGGCGGCTTGGGACACCTCGTCTTT
>NZ_JBDGJH010000058.1:0-590 GCF_057656995.1 Mycobacterium sp. Soil_C_30
GCGGCTGCTTTGTATTCGCGGCGGCGGCGGTGCAGGATCGGTTCGGTGTAGCCGTTGGGTTGTGCGCCGCCTTCGAGGATGAGTTCTTGGGCGGCTTGGAAGGCGATGTTGGTGTCGAAGTCGGGTGCCATGGGGTGGTAGGTGGGGTCGCCGTCGTTTTGGCGGTCCACCACCGGGGCCATGCGTTGCAGGCTGGTGCGGATGTCGTCGGCGGTGATGACGCCGTGGCGTAGCCAGTTGGCCAGCAGTTGGCTGGAGATGCGTAGGGTGGCGCGGTCTTCCATCAGGGCGACGTCGTGGATGTCGGGGACTTTGGAGCAGCCCACGCCCTGGTCGATCCAGCGCACGACGTAGCCGAGGATGGATTGGCAGTTGTTGTCGACTTCTTGGTGGATCTCGTCGGGGGCCCAGGTCAGCGAGGAGTCGGCCAGGGGGAGGGTGAGCAGTTCGTCGAGGGTGGTGCGGGTCTGGCCTTCGAGGTCTTTCTGGACGGCGAAGACGTCGACCTGGTGGTAGTGCAGGGCGTGCAGGGTGGCCGCGGTGGGGGAGGGCACCCAGGCCGTGGTCGCACCGGACTTGGGCTGGCCGAT
>NZ_JBDGJH010000059.1:0-525 GCF_057656995.1 Mycobacterium sp. Soil_C_30
CGGACCGCGTCGGGGTCGCGTTCTTCGATGACGGCGTCGATGGCGACGTCGAGTTCGGCGTCGGAGAGGGTGTTGAACCCGCCGGCGCGCTCGGCGATTTCGGCGTCGACGGCGGCGTGGGCGTGGGGGGCGACGTATTCGGTGCGGTAGACGATGGTGGTGGCCACCGCGGCGGAAATCATGCCGTGTTCTAGGAGGGCGGCGGTTTCGGGTAGGCGCAGGGCCAGGGCTTCGGCGATCTTCATCTGGGTGGAGGCCCGCCGCGGGCTCAGGCGCAGGGCGGGGCCGATGTCGTCGCGGGCGGCGGCCCAGCCGTCGTGGGCCCAGTGTTGGCGGTCCTCGGCGACGGCGGTGTCTTCGTGGTCGCGCAGCAGCATCGCCACGAACGCCCAGGTGCGAGCGGCGGTGGTGGCGTGCAGGCGGTGGTATTGCCGGATGGCGGTGACCATCTGCGCGCGGGTGATTTCCCCGCAGGTCGCCGGATCCAACAAGTCATCGAACATGTGTTCGATACTAGATCCACCC
>NZ_JBDGJH010000060.1:0-455 GCF_057656995.1 Mycobacterium sp. Soil_C_30
GTGGTCGGCGAACCCTTGATCCCGAGCTTGCGCTCCTTCGGCCCGACAGTGAACCCCTCGTCGTCTTTGTGAACAACGAACGCCGAGATGCCGTTGGCGCCCTTGTCCGGGTCGGTCACCGCCATCACCGTGTACCACGACGACTTGCCACCATTGGTGATCCACGCCTTGGTGCCATTGAGGATCCAGTCCTCCCCGTCGGCCTTGGCACGCGTGCGCATCCCGGCCGCATCACTGCCCGCCTCACGCTCAGACAACGCATAGGAGGCCATGGCACCGTTCACCAGATCCGGCAGCACCGTCTTCTTCAGATCCTCCGAACCCCGCAGGATCAGCCCCATGGTGCCCAGCTTGTTGACCGCCGGGATCAGCGACGCCGAGGCATCCACGCGAGCCACCTCTTCGATGACGATGCACGCCGCCACCGAATCCGCGCCCTGGCCGCCGAACTCCTC
>NZ_JBDGJH010000061.1:0-446 GCF_057656995.1 Mycobacterium sp. Soil_C_30
TGCCGGTTCCCCGGCTGCAACCGCCGCGCCGAATACGCCGACATCGACCACACCCTCCCGCACGGCGACGGCGGCCCCACCCACCCCTCCAACGGCAAACTCCTGTGCCGCGAACACCACCTCGCCAAAACCTTCTACACCGGCCCCGACGGCTGGACCGACGAACAACTCCCCACCGGCGAAGTCATCTGGACCGCCCCCACCGGACACCAATACCTGACCGAACCCTCCACCTGGCTCATCTTCCCGGACTGGAACCCCGAAACCGCCACACTCCCCCCACCACCGAAACGCAAAACACGACGCACCACCACCCCGGGCCCCACCATGCCCAAACGCAAACGAACCCGACAACAAGACCGCCAACAACACATCAAAACCGAACGCGCCTACAACGCCACCCAACGCGCCCTCGAACAAGAACACGGACGAAGCAGACCACCGCC
>NZ_JBDGJH010000062.1:0-443 GCF_057656995.1 Mycobacterium sp. Soil_C_30
GCCAAAGAGCTCTACGAGATCCGCACCCTGTTCGGCGTCATGTTCCAGGACGGCGCGCTGTTCGGGTCGATGAACCTCTACGACAACACCGCCTTCCCGCTGCGCGAGCACACCAAGAAGAAGGAAAGCGAAATCCGTCAGATCGTGATGGAGAAGCTGGACCTGGTGGGCCTCGGCGGTGACGAGAACAAGTTCCCCGGCGAGATCTCCGGCGGTATGCGCAAGCGTGCCGGCCTGGCCCGCTCGCTGGTGCTGGACCCGCAGATCATCCTCTGCGACGAGCCTGACTCCGGTCTGGACCCGGTGCGTACGGCCTACCTGTCGCAGCTGCTGATCGACATCAACGCCCAGATCGACGCCACCATCTTGATCGTCACGCACAACATCAACATCGCCCGGACCGTGCCGGACAACATCGGCATGCTGTTCCGCAAGCACCTGGT
>NZ_JBDGJH010000063.1:0-438 GCF_057656995.1 Mycobacterium sp. Soil_C_30
GGGACGGGCTGGATTCCGTATTTTCTGGATCGGGTGGATCGCACCTATGAGATGCATTCGACGTGGACGCATCAGGATTTCGGGGGGAAGTTGCCGTCGGAGGTGTTTCGGGAGCATTTCATGACGTGTTTCATCTCCGATCCGGTGGGGGTGAAGAACCGGCATCTGATCGGGATCGACAACATCTGCTGGGAGATGGATTACCCGCACAGCGATTCGATGTGGCCCGGTGCCCCGGAGGAATTGATGGCGGTGTTCGAGACCTATGAGGTCCCCGATGAGGAGATCAACAAGATCACCCACGAAAACGCGATGCGGCTCTATCACTTCGACCCGTTCATCCACATCCCCCGCGAGCAGGCCACCGTCGGGGCGTTACGCAAAGCCGCCGAAGGACACGACGTCTCCATCCAAGCCCTGTCCCACCACCGCGACGGC
>NZ_JBDGJH010000064.1:0-435 GCF_057656995.1 Mycobacterium sp. Soil_C_30
CAGATCCTGGGTCGAGACCTGCTCGGAGGCAGCGTCGTTCACCCGGTCGGCCGCAGCGTCGGGGGTGGCTGCGGTGGAGCCGCCGCCGGTGTCCGGGCCGCCCGGTTCGGGTGGGGGTGGCGGTGCACTGCCGGTGCCCCACGGCGGCTCGCCCTCGTCCCCGGAGTCGTCGGTACCGGTGTCGCCGACGGCGCCGTCGGCCTCGTCCGTCTCATTGATGCGGTCAGCGCCCTCGTTGATGTCGTCGTCCCCGTCCCCGCTGTCCGTCTTGTCGGGCGCTTCCAGCGGGGGTGGGGTGGTAGGCGCCCAGGGCGGCTCCTCCCCGTCGTCGTCACGGGGTGAGGTGGTCCACCAATGTGACCAGTCGACGCCACCGTCATCGGCGGCCGGTTCGTCGGGCTGCCCAGCCTCCGGCTCCGACTCGGGTTCGGGTTC
>NZ_JBDGJH010000065.1:0-420 GCF_057656995.1 Mycobacterium sp. Soil_C_30
CAGTGGGGAGATCATGATGGCGCCGGTTTCGGTCTGCCACCAGGTGTCCACGATCGGGGTGGCGTCGGCGCCGAAGGTCATCCGGTACCAGCGCCAGGCCTCGGGGTTGATGGGCTCACCGACTGAGCCGAGCAACCGCAACGACGACAGGTCGTGGGCGGCCGGGATCTGGCGGCCCCATTTCATGAAGGTGCGCACCAGGGTCGGAGCGGTATAATAGATTGTGACGCCATAGGTTTCGATGATCTGGAAGTGCCGGTGCTCATCGGGGGAGGCCGGGGTGCCTTCGTAGACCACCTGGGTGACGCCGTTGGACAGTGGTCCGTAGACGATGTAGGTGTGTCCGGTGACCCAGCCGATGTCGGCAGTGCACCAGTACACGTCGGTCTCGGGTTTGATGTCGAAGACATTGAAATGGGT
>NZ_JBDGJH010000066.1:0-404 GCF_057656995.1 Mycobacterium sp. Soil_C_30
CGGATTCTGTGGATGGCCGGTGCCTGTAGTGGGTGTCGGTCTGGTGCATAAATGTTTGAGGAACAAACTCAAAAACCTTGCGTGTCAATTGGTTTCGGCTGGTTGGGGTGTGGGGGATTGCCAAGCACACTGTTGGGCTTTGAGGCAGCAGCCTTGCGGCGTCCTTCCCTGGTGAGGGGGGGTGTGCCGGCCCGTATCGCGGCACCGTTGGGTGTTGTGGTGGTGGGTGTTGTTGTCGCTCCATCTTGGTGGTGGGGTGTGGTGTTTGATTTGTGGATAGTGGTTGCGAGCATCTTGCACGCAAAATGTGCTGCTCACCTTCGGGTGGGTGGTTTTTGTGTGTGTTGATGTGCAATTTTTGCTCATTTTTGGTTTTTGTAAGTGTTTAAGGGCGCATGGTGGAT
>NZ_JBDGJH010000067.1:0-400 GCF_057656995.1 Mycobacterium sp. Soil_C_30
CCTTCGGCGCCGACGCCACCCCGATCGTGGACACCTGGTGGCAGACCGAAACCGGCGCCATCATGATCTCCCCACTGCCCGGCGTCACGCACGCCAAACCGGGTTCGGCGATGCGGGCCCTGCCCGGGATCTCGGCCAAGATCGTCGACGACGACGGCAACGAACTCGCCCCCGGCACCGACCACGGTGAACAGGTCTCCGGCTACCTGGTGCTCGACAAGCCGTGGCCGTCGATGCTGCGCGGCATCTGGGGCGACGAGCAGCGGTTCAAGGAGACCTACTGGTCGCGCTTCGCCGAGCAGGGTTGGTACTTCGCCGGCGACGGCGCCCGCTATGGCAGCGACGGCGAGATCTGGGTGCTGGGCCGCATCGATGACGTCATGAACATCTCCGGACACCG
>NZ_JBDGJH010000068.1:0-382 GCF_057656995.1 Mycobacterium sp. Soil_C_30
CCGGACTACAGCATCGATTCCACCCAGATCGCCGGCGGCGCGCAGGGCCTGTTGGATGAGATCGCGATCAGCAAGATCTCCGGGGAAGAAGACATCTTCTCCCACACCGACCTGTGGGATTTCAACGCCAACCTGCAGGGTTCCCAGACCGCGGTGGCCTCGGTGCGCCCGATCCTCGACGAGCGCAATCCCGACCTGGGCACCCGGGTCGATCAGCGTTTCCAGGACACCGAAGCCCTGCTGCTGCAATACCGCCAAGGTGACGGCTTTGTCTCCTACGACACCGTCACCGAACCCCAGCGCCAAGAACTCTCCCGCGCCATCGACGCCCTCAGCAAAGAAGTGAGCCAGGTCCAAGGTGTCATCGCCCCACAATGATTCA
>NZ_JBDGJH010000069.1:0-381 GCF_057656995.1 Mycobacterium sp. Soil_C_30
GAAGAAACGCCCCACAACACCGCACACACAACCCCCGCCGGGTATCACATGCATACGGTTTAGCCATCCTCCGCTTTCGCTCGCCACTACTCACGGAATCACAATTGTTTTCTCTTCCTACGGGTACTGAGATGTTTCACTTCCCCGCGTTCCCCCCCAACGCCTATATATTCAGCGTTGGGTGACACGACATCACTCGTGCCGGGTTTCCCCATTCGGACATCCTCGGATCAACGCTCGGTTGACAGCTCCCCGAGGCATATCGCAGCCTCCCACGTCCTTCATCGGCTCCCAGTGCCAAGGCATCCACCATGCGCCCTTAAACACTTACAAAAACCAAAAATGAGCAAAAATTGCACATCAACACACACAAAAACCACC
>NZ_JBDGJH010000070.1:0-380 GCF_057656995.1 Mycobacterium sp. Soil_C_30
GACCGGGTGGCCGCGCTGGTGGCCGAGCTCGGTGACGACGCGCAGGTCGGTTTCCACGGTCACGAGAATCTCGGTCTGGGCGTGGCGAACTCCATCGAAGCGGTGCGTGCCGGGGCCAAGCAGATCGACGGGTCGTGTCGCCGCTTCGGCGCCGGCGCCGGGAACGCGCCGGTCGAGGCGCTGATCGGGGTGTTCGACAAGATCGGCGTCAAGACCGGTATCGATTTCTTCGACATCGCCGATGCCGCCGAAGAGGTGGTGGCCCCGGCGATGCCGGCCGAATGCCTGCTGGACCGCAACGCACTGATCATGGGCTATTCCGGGGTGTACTCCAGCTTCCTCAAACACGCCATCCGCCAATCCGAACGCTACGGCGTGCC
>NZ_JBDGJH010000071.1:0-359 GCF_057656995.1 Mycobacterium sp. Soil_C_30
GCGGCGGCCTCGCGGGCCAGCACCTCGTAGTCGATGGTGGGTGGGGCCGCGGTGGCATCGGTGGACTGGGCTTGGCGTAAGGCGTCGATCTGGGCCAGCACCTGCTCCAGGGCACCGTGTTCGGCCAGCACATGAATCACCGCCGCGGGCACCGCCGACGGCAGCGTCGCGGCCACACAATCGCCGGCACCGCACTGGCACACCAACCGATCCCGACGAGCGTAGACCGCCCCTTGCGCCGCCGCCCGCAGCTCACCTTTGCTGCGGGGATCGTTGCTGCACACGGTGGCGGCCAGCGCATCCAGCACCCGCATCCCCAACTCCGCATCAGCTGCCGAGATCCGCCCATACAGCGACGC
>NZ_JBDGJH010000072.1:0-339 GCF_057656995.1 Mycobacterium sp. Soil_C_30
AGACACCAGGTGAAAAGACCCAACCACCGCAACAGCGGCACGTCCACTGTGACACTGAGTGTTTGTACGCGACACGCCGCGGTCTCGGTACAAAACCGCGCGCTCGTTCAATTCGGCTCCGGCCCTGTCACTTTCGGTGCCGGAACTTGTCGGTGGGTGTCGGTATGGTCGGGCAATGTTCCAGCAATTGCCGGCGGTGATCGATGACTTGCGCGGTGGCAGTGATGCCGCCCCGCTCGTCGATGCCGCGGTGGGCTGGGGTCGGTTCGTCGCCGCCGGGGAAGCGCAGCGGTTGGCGTTGTTGGCGGAGTGGGCCGCGCGGTGGCTCGCTGATGCCGA
>NZ_JBDGJH010000073.1:0-335 GCF_057656995.1 Mycobacterium sp. Soil_C_30
GGCCCGGGCGTCATCCCGCCGGCGAACCTGCGCGAACATCTCGATGCCCCGAACGTCAACATGGTGACCTGTGGTGGCCAGGCCACGATCCCCATCGTCTACGCAGTGTGTCGCGCTGTCGTCGAACAGGGGGGAGTGGTGCCCTACGGCGAGATCGTCGCGTCGGTGTCTTCGGCGTCGGCCGGGCCCGGTACCCGGGCCAACATCGATGAGTTCACCAAGACCACCAGTGCCGGTGTGCAGAACATCGGCGGCGCCCAGCGGGGCAAGGCCATCATCATCCTCAACCCCGCCGATCCGCCGATGATCATGCGCGACACCATCTTCTGCGCCAT
>NZ_JBDGJH010000074.1:0-302 GCF_057656995.1 Mycobacterium sp. Soil_C_30
GGGCCGCCGTCGCCGTGCGGGAGGGTGTGGTCGATGTCGGCGTATTCGGCGCGGCGGTTGCAGCCGGGGAACCGGCAACGCATGTCGCGGCATTGGATGAACTCGCGCAGCGCTCCGGTGAAGGCGTAGCCGGGTGTGGGTTCTGCGGTGGGTAGCGGTAGGGCTTTGACGGTGGCGCCGGTGTGGATGAGTTCGGCCAGTAGTGCGGTGGGGATGATGCCGCCAGCGAGGGTGACCGCCGGCCGGATGGGCGCGGCGTGGCAGCCACGGGTTGAATCATCCTGCGGTGCATCGTTTTCCGT
>NZ_JBDGJH010000075.1:0-290 GCF_057656995.1 Mycobacterium sp. Soil_C_30
TACCGCACCGAGCTGCTGCTGCCGTCGGTGCAGGCCACCGTCGATGCCGAGCTCGCCGCCCACGCGGGCGGCTACACCCTGCTCTCCGACGACGACCTGGTGCTGGTCGTGGATGCGATCATCGAAGAACACGACCCCGATGCGGTGCGGCGCTACCGTGAGGCCGCCCAAGGCTGTGATGTGGGGTTCGGCAAACGCGATGACGCTACCGGTACCGCGTCGCTGTATGGGCGGATCTCGGCAGCTGATGCGGAGTTGGGGATGCGGGTGCTGGATGCGCTGGCCGCCAC
>NZ_JBDGJH010000076.1:0-285 GCF_057656995.1 Mycobacterium sp. Soil_C_30
CGGTTGGAGATTGCCGAGCGCGGTGATGTCGAGCCGATTGCCGTGGTGGGGATGGGTTGTCGTTTTCCGGGTGGGGCCGATTCGCCGGAGCAGTTCTGGCAGTTGTTGCGTGATGGCGGCAGTGGGATTGTGCGGGTGCCGGAGCAGCGGTGGGACGCCGACGCCTTCTACTCGTCGGATCACACGGTGCCGGGGACGATCTGTACGCGTGAGGGCGGGTTTTTGACGTCGTGGCAGCCGGATGAGTTCGATGCGGAGTTTTTCGGGATGTCGCCGCGGGAGGCG
>NZ_JBDGJH010000077.1:0-269 GCF_057656995.1 Mycobacterium sp. Soil_C_30
GCGGGGATGGATCCTCAGCAGCGGTTGTTGTTGGAGGTGGCGTGGGAGGCGTTGGAGGATGCGGGGATCACCGCGCAAGCCATCCGCGGCTCGCAGACGTCGGTGTTCGTCGGCCTCACCACGTACGACTACGCGGTGTTGGCGGCTGATCATCGGGCCGAACGCGGAGATGTAGACCCCTACATCACCTTTGGTAATGCGTCGAATTTTGCGGCGGGTCGGTTGTCGTATTTCTTGGGGGTGCATGGGCCGGCGGTGGTGATCGACAC
>NZ_JBDGJH010000078.1:0-266 GCF_057656995.1 Mycobacterium sp. Soil_C_30
GTCTGCGAGATCACATAGCGTTTGTAGTTGTCGGAGGCTTCCTTGAACTTGCCTTCGGTGTCGACCTGCACTTCCTGGCCGGTCACGGTGAAGTCACCGCGGATGCCGTCGCCGATCATGCCGGGCTTGCAGGCGGTCTGGTAGGTGCCGGGCTGGGTCAACTGCACGATCAGGGTGCGCTGCAGTCCGGGGGAGACGTTTTCCACCTCACCCATCACCCGGTCACCTTCGCCGTAGACGTAGAACTCGGTGACCTTGGTGCCGTT
>NZ_JBDGJH010000079.1:0-260 GCF_057656995.1 Mycobacterium sp. Soil_C_30
GTCTCGATCCAGCATTTCGGGCTGGCCCGCGAGCTGGGCCTGGAGACGGTCGGGTTCCTGATGATGAGCCACACCATTGCGCCGGAGAAGCTGGCCGCCCAGGCCCGCATCATGGCCGACGCCGGCTGCCAGTGCGTCTACGTCGTCGACTCCGCCGGGGCGTTGGTGCTCGAGGGGGTGCGTGACCGGGTGGCCGCGCTGGTGGCCGAGCTCGGTGACGACGCGCAGGTCGGTTTCCACGGTCACGAGAATCTCGGTCT
>NZ_JBDGJH010000080.1:0-256 GCF_057656995.1 Mycobacterium sp. Soil_C_30
CCAAGGCCGAGGATTTCGGGTTCGAGAACGAGATGGCCGCGTTCGGGCTGCAGTTCGCCCACGGGTTGGGTTTGGGTCTGCATGAGCGGCCGATCATCTCGCGGTTGAACTCGTTAGAGAATCCGCTGGAGATCCAGGCGGGCATGGTCTTTGCGATGGAGACCTATTGCCCGGCCTCCGATGGGACCTCCGCCGCGCGGATCGAGGAGGAAGTGGTGGTCACCGACGACGGCCCGGTGATCCTCACGAAGTTCCC
>NZ_JBDGJH010000081.1:0-248 GCF_057656995.1 Mycobacterium sp. Soil_C_30
TTCAACACCCTCTCCGACGCCGAACTCGACGTCGCCATCGACGCCGTCATCGAAGAACGCGACCCCGACGCGGTCCGGCGATTCCGGGAAGCCGCCAAACACTGCGACGTCCAAGTCGGGAAACGCGAGGACGCCACCGGCACCAAATCGCTCTATGGCCGGATCCTGCACGCCGACGCCGACCTGTCGGTACGGGTGCTCAACGCCTACGCCGACACCGTCTGCAACAACGACCCGCGTTCCCGCGG
>NZ_JBDGJH010000082.1:0-242 GCF_057656995.1 Mycobacterium sp. Soil_C_30
GCGGCGAGCTCGGCATCGACGGTGGCCTGCACCGACGGCAGCAGCAGTTCGGTGCGGTAGATCAGGGTTTCGGCGACTCGGATGTTGAGGATCCCTTCTTCCAGGAGGGCGGCGACCTTCGGGGACCGGGCCAGCCCTTCGGCCAGCCGCATCTGGGTGGAGGCGCGCCGTGCGCTCAGCCGCATCACCGGGCCCACCTGATCCCGCACGGCGTTCCATTCGTCGTAGGCCCAGGTTTTCTC
>NZ_JBDGJH010000083.1:0-225 GCF_057656995.1 Mycobacterium sp. Soil_C_30
GGACAAGGTGCTCGGCTACCGCAACTGGCTGGGCCTCAACCGCGGCGACCTGGCCGAAGACGTCACCAAAGCCGGCAAGACGTTCACCCGCGTGCTCAACCAGGACCGCACCTACACCCGACCCGACGGCGAAGAACTCACCCTGCCGGGGCGCAGCCTGCTGTTCGTCCGCAACGTCGGCCACCTGATGACCAACGACGCCATCACCTTCCGCGGCAGCGCCGA
>NZ_JBDGJH010000084.1:0-224 GCF_057656995.1 Mycobacterium sp. Soil_C_30
AACCGCCCCGGATGCGCCCCACACCACTCATCGATATGCCAGTCGTTGTAGGCCTGCACCAACGCCAACGAAAACTCGGCATCCTCGGTGGCAAAAAGACGCGCCGCGAACCCCGGAAACGACGGGAAATTCATCGTCGCCAACACGCCACCGGCATTCATGTCCTTGACCCGCTCGGCGGCGTCATAACAGCCCTTGCGGATCTCATCGAGACCCTGCGGCTC
>NZ_JBDGJH010000085.1:0-222 GCF_057656995.1 Mycobacterium sp. Soil_C_30
CATCACCGTCTCGGTATCCACCAACGCCTGCCACAACGGCCGCCAGTACTCCAGATCATGAAACGACGGATACCCCAGCGTCGACGGATTCTCGGTGAACGTCAATGAATGCACCCCCTTGTCGGCCACCCGCCGCACCTCCGCGGCACACAACCCCGGATCCCAGATCGCCGGGATCGCCATCGGGATGAACCGCCCCGGATGCGCCCCACACCACTCATC
>NZ_JBDGJH010000086.1:0-221 GCF_057656995.1 Mycobacterium sp. Soil_C_30
GTGGAGGAGCCGGGGTTTGCGGCTGCGGTGGCGCAGTTGGAGCCGGTGTTCGTCGAGCAGGTCGGCTTCTCCCTGCAACAGATCCTCGAACGCGGCGAACCGGTTCGCGGCGACGCTCAGGTGCAACCGGTGATCATGGGCGTGCAGTTGGCGTTGACGGCGTTGTGGCGGTCTTACGGGGTGGAACCCGATGCGGTGATGGGGCATTCGATGGGTGAGGT
>NZ_JBDGJH010000087.1:0-213 GCF_057656995.1 Mycobacterium sp. Soil_C_30
CGGCTTTACGGGTGCAGCCGGGGAACCGACATCGCATGTCCCGGCATTGGATGAACTCGCGGGCCTTGCCGGTGAACCTGTAGCCGCGGGCAGGTGCTGCGGGCGGGATCGGGAGTGCGGTGACGGTGGCGCCGTTGCGGAGCATGGCGGTGAGTTGGTCGAGTGGGATGAGGGTGCCACCGAGGGTGACTGCGGGGCGGGGCCGTCGTGGTG
>NZ_JBDGJH010000088.1:0-209 GCF_057656995.1 Mycobacterium sp. Soil_C_30
GCGGTGGTGATCGACACGGCGTGTTCGTCGTCGTTGGTGGCGGTGCATTTGGCATGTCAGAGTTTGCGGCGCCGGGAGACTGATCAGGCGTTGGCCGCCGGCGTGAACCTCAACCTCTCCCCGGAGAATTCGATCGCGTGTTCGCGGTGGGGGATGTTGGCGCCGGATGGGTTGTGTAAGACCTTTGATGCTGCTGCTGATGGGTATGT
>NZ_JBDGJH010000089.1:0-206 GCF_057656995.1 Mycobacterium sp. Soil_C_30
TACCAGCGCCAGGCCTCGGGGTTGATGGGCTCACCGACTGAGCCGAGCAACCGCAACGACGACAGGTCGTGGGCGGCGGGGATCTGGCGGCCCCACTTCATGAACGTGCGCACCAGGGTCGGAGCGGTGTAATAGATTGTGACGCCATAGGTTTCGATGATCTGGAAGTGCCGGTGCTCATCGGGGGAGGCCGGGGTGCCTTCGTA
>NZ_JBDGJH010000090.1:0-204 GCF_057656995.1 Mycobacterium sp. Soil_C_30
TAAAGCCGAATACGCCGACATCGACCACACCGTCCCGCACGGCGACGGCGGACCCACCCACCCCTCCAACGGCAAGGTGCTGTGTCGAGAACACCACCTCGCCAAGACCTTCGGTGACGGCTGGTGCGACGAGCAATTGCCCAACGGCGACGTCCGCTGGACCGCACCCACCGGTCACACCTACATCACGCAACCGACGAGCAG
>NZ_JBDGJH010000091.1:0-201 GCF_057656995.1 Mycobacterium sp. Soil_C_30
TTGTCCCCCGCGGCGATGGTCGATGCCATCGGCGCCTTCCACCGCGCTGAGGCCACCATGGTCGCGCACAAATGGACCATGATCGCCCGCCTGCTGGCCCACCACAAAGACCACGCCGCCGCCAAGGAGAAAACCTGGGCCTACGACGAATGGAACGCCGTGCGGGATCAGGTGGGCCCGGTGATGCGGCTGAGCGCACGG
>NZ_JBDGJH010000092.1:0-200 GCF_057656995.1 Mycobacterium sp. Soil_C_30
ACCGAGTCTTCGAAGTCCATGATGGTGGTGACCGCCGATTCCAGCACCACGTCTTTGATGCCGGCGGTGTCGGTGGCGCCGATGGGGGAGTCGGCGTCGATGAGGATTTCGATGTGCAGTCCGTGATTGACCAGCAACACCGAGGTCGGCGCATCGGGTTCGCCCAGATACCCGGCGAACTGGTCGGCGGTGATGAGCTC